>JAGLNJ010000177.1 GCA_023139575.1 Candidatus Omnitrophota bacterium
TTATGCCCTAGGGTTAACCGCGGCGACTGGAAGGCCGACGGTCCTTATATCAACTTCAGGCACGGCCGGAGCAAATTTCTACCCCGCGATTATCGAAGCCTCCAAGAAAAAACTGCCCCTCATTGTGATAACGGCTGATCGTCCGCCGGAATTGCGTTTTACCGGCGCCAATCAAACGATTGATCAAGTAAAGATGTTTGGGGATTATGTGCGTTTCTTTTTTGATATGCCTTGCCCGAACATTGATATTAACCCGGCAATGGTTCTGACAACAATTGATCAGTTAATTTATCAGGCAAAGTCAGCCGTGCCCGGACCGGTACACCTCAATTGCATGTTTCGCGATCCGCTCTATAACAAAAAGGGGCCGTGGAATAAAGGTGATTACTTGGCAGATATCAAACAATGGCAGCAGTCCCGTGATCCCTTTACAATCTATATGGAGAAAACGCCCCGCTTAAACAGGAAGGACATTCTTAATGTTGCGGCGCAACTAAACAAAACGAAGAATGGCCTTATTGTCGTTGGAAAACTTAAAAATTCAGATGAACGCAATAAAATTTTGTCAGTGTCAAAAAAATTAAACTGGCCCATTTTTCCTGATATAACATCAGGACTGCGCACCGCGAATGAAAACACGAATACAATTCACCATTTCGATCAGATATTACAAAATGAAATTTTAAAAGAAGATCTGATAAATAACTCAAGAATTGAGACCGTGCTGCATGCAGGCGGGCGCATGACATCGAAGCGATATTATCAATTTATGGAGAAATTAAAACCGGCCCGATACATTACGGTGCTTAACCATTCTTTACGTAATGACCCTTTGCATGGGGTGACGGTCAGGGTTGAATCACCTGTTGATGTATTCTGCGAGCAAATACTGCCGCATATCAAAATAAAAAAAGAGAACAATTTGATGGCCAAACTTAAAAAATGGTCGCGAAAAATTGATGCCATTATCCAAAATTATCTTGATGACCAGCAAGGATTAAGTGAAATGGTCACAGCCCGTCTGATATCACAAATGATCCCCAAAGGTTCAGGCCTGTTTTTGGGCAATAGCCTGCCCATTCGAAATATGGACATGTTCGCGGATGCCAAGGGTAATAATGTCATTATCGGCGGAAATCGCGGAGCCAGCGGTATTGACGGGACGATCGCTTCCGGATTGGGATTTGCCAAAGGATTAAATAAACACTGCACGACATTTTCAGGAGACCTGGCTTTCCTGCATGATGTGAATTCATTAGGGATTGCCGACAGCCATGACCGGGGACATATTCTCATCGTCATAAACAATGATGGGGGCGGGATATTTTCGCTCTTGCCGATCGCCGGATATAAAAAACATTTCACTGAATACTTTACCGCGCCACATGGCCATTCCTTTTCGCATGCGGCCGCCATGTTCGGCTGGGAATATGAAAATGTCAACGAAAAAAAATCCTTCACAAAGACTTATAAGATGGCGTTAAAAAGCAAATCAAAAATTGTCATTGAAATTAATACCAAAAAAGAAGACAATGTCAAAAACCAAAAACAGATTGAATCGCTCATATGCGCCCGGATTAAAAGGTCTTAACAAACGGCAGATTCTTTTTGATTCATAAAATCAGTTCTCATTCTGCCCGCCCGCCGCTTCGCGGCTCAAACCGCGGGCCGGGGAGGCATAGTGGGCCGAAGAATTTCATAGGGTTAGGGTTCTTCGCCTTGCTCAGAATCTGCCAATCACCTTTGTTAAAAGTATTTTGTAAATTTTGCAGAGAAGATCGGACTCTTAAATCTATTTTTAAATTCTTGTGATTATTAGAGAAAGATAAAAATTGGCTTACCCAATAAGCATAGTAATGGATGTGATTTTCTTGAACAAAATTGTGAGAACGCAGAAAAGATTGAAAATCCGGTAAAATATTTCTAATTACCGTCGATTCCCAAATTTAACTACCAAAATAGGGATGCACCCGACTGCCCCTGTGAAGATTTTTAAAAATTCTTTAGAGTTGAAAGAATAAAATTATTCCATCGTTTCTATTTTGACTTTATTTCAGAAAGAGACTGCCTTCGTTTTCGTTTTGAAGAAAACATATGTCACGCAGCCTATGTAAAAATCGACAGCCCGAAGAATTGTTAGGAAAGTATAAAACTTTCCAAACTGCTTAAAACTCCTTTCCTAAGAACGCAAGAAGTTATGACGACCGAAGGGAGGCGTTTT
>JAGLNJ010000178.1 GCA_023139575.1 Candidatus Omnitrophota bacterium
AACAGTTCCCTCTGTCGGGCCTGTAGGGACTTTCACCATCGAGTAAGTGCGCCCTGCCGGGCGCACAATTAAAAAGCCCCAGCTACGATTAGTAACTGGGGCTATAGTTGTTTTTTTACCTTCAATATTGGTTATTTTCAAAAATAATATTCTTTTTTTCCTAATCGTATATGGCAAGGAAAAGATGCGTTTCAAAACGTGTTGTTTTCGGTTTTAAATTATCCCCTGATCCAGCATAGAATCCGCAACTTTTACAAAACCAGCGATGTTAGCGCCCATAACATAGTTACCCGGCTGGCCATATTCTTCGGCCGTCTCTACGCACTGTTGATGAATAGCACTCATGATGGCTTTTAGTTTCTGATCAACTTCTTCACGTGCCCAAGCCATACGCTGAGAATTTTGACTCATTTCAAGGCCGGAAGTAGCAACACCTCCAGCGTTGGCCGCCTTACCTGGTCCATAAAGGATTTTTTTCTTGAGATACAATTCAATCGCTTCCGGAGTTGACGGCATGTTCGCACCTTCACTGATTAGATAACAACCGTTGTCAATCAAAAGCTTGGCATCTTTACCATCGATTTCATTCTGCGTAGCGCTCGGAAACGCGCAATCACATTTAATGCTCCAAGGTTTTTCATTTTCATTGTACTCGCAACCATACTTGTCTGCGTATTCCTTAATGCGACCGCGTTTGATGTTCTTTAACTCCATAACAAAAGCAAGTTTTTCTCCGCTTATGCCGTCCGGATCGTAAATGGTTCCGTTAGAATCCGACAGAGTAACAACCTTGCCTCCTAATTGGTTAACTTTTTCAACTGTGTACTGTGCAACATTTCCAGCCCCGGAAACAACAACGATCTTGTTCTTAAAAGTATGATCACGTGTTTTAAGCATCTCGTCTGCGAAGTAAACCGCGCCATAACCAGTTGCTTCCGAACGGATCAATGAACCACCCCAGTTCAATGCCTTACCTGTCAGGACACCTGTAAACTCGTTACGAATGCGCCGGTACTGTCCAAACATAAACCCGATTTCACGGCCGCCTACGCCAATATCACCGGCAGGGACATCTGTATCCGGCCCAATATGACGCTGAAGTTCAGTCATAAAAGACTGGCAGAATCGCATCACTTCATTGTCTGACTTGCCTTTTGGATCAAAATCTGATCCTCCCTTACCACCGCCCATCGGAAGCGTAGTAAGGCTGTTTTTAAAAACTTGCTCAAAACCAAGAAACTTCAAAACGCTCGCATTGACTGTCGGATGAAAACGTAATCCGCCTTTGTACGGGCCAAGAGCGCTGTTGAACTCAAATCTAAATCCACGGTTGACATGAATATTACCCGAATCATCTTGCCACGGCACGCGGAACATGATCTGCCTTTCCGGCTCAACAACACGTTCCAATATAGCTGCATCTTCATACTTTTTATTCTTTTCCAATACCGGGCCAAGTGTTTCAAAAACTTCTGAAACTGCTTGCTGGAATTCTAATTCGCCCGGGTTACGTTTTTTAACAGCCTCAAATACTTTCTCTATGTATGGATTTTTCTTTGCCACAACTTTCTCCTTACTTGCTTGTTTAGTAATATAAATTTACCTTTTTAAAAAGTTATCAATTGCCCTGGCGCTATTTTTACCCGCTCCCATTGCTGCGATAACAGTAGCCGCTCCGGTAACAATATCTCCGCCGGCAAAAATATCCTCAATATTGGTCTGCCCTGCATCGTCGGCTACTATGTTTCCTCTTCGCGTTAGTTCAAGGCCTTTAATCGTATCTAATAAAAGCGGATTTGACCCATTGCCTATGGCGATAATTACGATATCCATATCCATTTCAAACTCAGACCCTTCTATGGGTACCGGACGCCTCCGGCCGCTATCATCAGGTTCGCCAAGCTTATTTTTAATACAAACAAGTTTTTTTACCTCAGCTTTTTCATTGCCTATTATTTTAAGCGGATTTGCAAGCAGATGAAATTCAATGCCTTCTTCTTTTGCGTGATGTATTTCATCTATTCTTGCGGGCATTTCATTTTCTGTGCGCCTGTAAACAATATATACTTTTTCGGCACCAAGCCTTAAAGCACACCTGGCAGAATCCATCGCCACGTTTCCGCCACCAACAACAGCAATATTTTTGCCGATATTTATCGGCGTATCGTATTCGGGAAATTTATAGGCCTTCATCAGGTTTACACGCGTAAGGAATTCGTTAGCAGAGTACACCCCGTTAAGATTTTCTCCCTCTATCCCCATAAAATACGGCAAACCCGCTCCTGTAGATATAAAAAACGCATCAAAACCTTCTTCTCGAAGCTTATCTATACTTTTAATCCTACCGATAACATTGTTGTATTTGATATCAACGCCGAGTTTTTTGATTTCATTGACTTCTGTCATGACGATATCTTTAGGCAGGCGGAATTCAGGAATACCGTAGGTAAGCACACCTCCGGGTTTATGAAGAGCCTCAAATATAGTCGCGCTATATCCCATTTTTGCAAGGTCAGCAGCACAAGTTAAACCTGACGGCCCCGCGCCTATAATAGCAACTTTTTTTCCTTTGCGACCGTTGCCTGAAGCAGTATTTTCTTTTTGAGATTTATTTTTGAGCTCCCAGTCAGCGGAAAATCTTTCAAGATTCCCGATATTAATGGGGATACCTTTTTTCCCAAGAATACACAATTTTTCACACTGATCTTCCTGGGGACAAACCCTGCCGCACACTGCCGGCAGGTTATTAGTCTTTTTTATTATCGAAATAGACTCATCGAAATGTTTTTCACTTATGGCTTTAATGAACGCGGGTATATCGATCTCTGCGGGACATCCGTTAACACATGGCTGCTTTTTGCACTGCAAACATCTTGAAGCCTCCGCTACGGCCTCATCTTCATTATAACCGTAAGGAACCTCGTTAAAATTCTTTATACGTTCTTTTGGGTCTTGCTCTCTCATACTGTTACCTTCTGATCTATTTTAAACCGATTCTACATTGCTTTTCATAATGATCTAAGGCGCTTTTTTCCTTACTCTTGTACCTTTCCTGCCTGAGCATAACATCATTAAAATCCACAAGGTGTCCATCAAATTCAGGCCCATCAACACAGGTAAATTTTGCTTCTCCGCTATACTGGATCCGGCATCCGCCGCACATACCGGTACCGTCTATCATAATTGAATTCAATGATACAAGGGTTCTTATTGATCTTGCTTTTGTCATCTCACATACCATCTTCATCATAATAAGAGGGCCAATAGCAAAAACCATGTCATAAGTGTCTTTTTGTAAAAGTTCTCTCAAAACATCGGTTACAAATCCCTTTCTACCATGCGATCCATCATCTGTTGTAACATAGACCTTATCGCAAAACTCCCTTATTTCCTGTTCGCATATGATAAGATCTTTGATCCTAGAACCGATTATAACCTCAACATCATTTCCTTCACGTTGCATGGCCTTGGCTATAGGATAGGCCTCTGCGGTTCCTACTCCTCCACCTATGCATATGACCTTACCGATATTTTTAACCTTTGTCGCATGCCCCAGAGGACCGACCACATCAAGAATGGAATCGCCTTCATTCAAAGCGCATAATTTTTTGGTGCTCACACCTATAGCCTGACAGACTACTGTCACGGTTCCCTTTTCACAGTTAAAGTCATATATGGTTAGCGGAAATCTTTCGCCGGTTTCGTTAACACGCAGTATCACAAACTGGCCGGGATTTGCAGCTATAGCCAAATCCTTGGCTTCAAACTCTATAAGGCTTATTTCGGGATTTAATTGTTTCTTTCTGACTATTTTCTGCATTTTTGCCTCTATAAAAAAATCTTCCCTTTTTAGGGAAGAACTCCATTGTTCTTTCCTATAGTAAAATAATTATATAGATCTCTTAAAAACCAGTCAAGTCACTTATTTTTTAATTTTTACGAGATTCTCTTCTCTTTCGGGATCAACAAAAGCAGAAAAAGCCCTCGTTTCACGTTGGTCTATCCTGTTGCAAATCAATAGGAAGTGGGAAATAATGGAATTATTCAGCTTGAATAAATCTTGCGGGAATTTTCTATGCACATAAGGAAACAACTATTCGGGGCTTTTAGGGCGATTTTGGATCTGATTTCTATGCGCATTTTTGACTCGATGCACGTTAAAAATAGGCTTCGTCTTAATTTTTTCTTTCATTTCAGGAGAGTGTAGAAATAATGAAACCTCCCTATAACATTGAATTAGTATTTGACAAATAAAGATTAATAGCTTATAATTATTTCAGTTAGTAGACAATTATGAGGACTATGCAAAATGACATTTAGTGAATTCTATCAAGCCTTTGAACGAAATAAATTCTACATTTTCTCTTTTGAAGACGTTTTATCCGTTTTTCCAAACGAGCAAAATAATTCCATAAAAAAGGCTTTATATCGCTGGAAAAAAAAAGGACGGATTCAATCTCTGAAAAAGGGCTTATATGAGCTGAGCTATCCCAAAGATTTTTTTGTTCCAGATCTATATGTTGCTAATAAATTATATTATCCATCGTATATATCATTAGAAACAGCACTATCAAATTATAGTATTATTCCTGAAGTTGCTATGGCTGTAACTTCAATAACTACAAAACCTACGCGTAGCTTTAAAAATAAACACGGTTTATTCACATTTAGAACTATAAAAACCGACGCTTTCTGCGGTTATTACGTGGAAAAACACAGGAATCTTGAAATACTGATTGCTGAGCCGGAAAAAGCTTTAATTGATTACATCTATTTTAAAGTTTATAACAATAAATATTTTGATTTTCGTGATGAAAGATTCGACAAAAATATCATCGCAGGCCTTAAAAAAAGAAAATTAAATAAATATGCAAAACAATTCAATCTTAATCCAAAGGAATTTCATGCTATCTTTTGAATCTTTAATCGATCAGGCTAAATCAAGAGGGATGCCAACCACAAAGATGCGAGGCATTCTGCGGGAATACTTACAAATTCTCATATTAAAAGAATTATACAAAACAAAATCAGGAAAAAAACTTTACTTTACCGGAGGGACATATTTGCGATTAGCGCATGAGCTCAAACGCTTTTCTGAAGATCTAGACTTCAACACAAAGGATCTCTCTCAAGACGAATTTGAGCAGCTCATGGAAATGATAAGCAAAGAATTAAAAAGAGCAGGAATTAAATCAAAAGTCGAATTTTCACATTGGGAAAATTTATTCGTTGCAAAATTAATATTTAGAGATATTGAAGCAAATTACAACATACAGTCAAAATATTCTAAGAAATCAGGCATTATAATAAAAATTGAAACCAATAAACCAAAATGGAAAATAATAAAAGAATCTCAGGTCATATCTGGATTTGGTCAATTCTTCCCCTGCCTTTGCACTGACAAAAGCATTTTATTCGCTGATAAAATTGACGCATTAATTAAAAAAAACAGGGCCAGACATATCTACGACATTATTTTTATGTTATCAAACAAATACCCAATCGAAAAACAACTGTTAATGATCTATGGAGTTAAAACGTCACCATCAGACGCAATTAAAAACAGGATTTCCAACTTCTCGAATACAGAATTAAAAAAATACGCTGAAACATTGCGTCCTTTCCTATTTGATGAAAACGAAGCAGATTTAATTATTAACGCAAAACAATTCATACCTTTGCTAATCGAAAAATACGATAAATAAAAATAGCCCTCTTTGAACAAGAAGTCCCAAGAGGGCATTTTGTTAACCACTCAGAAAATGGTGCGCTGGATGAGAGTCGCCAAAGGCGGCCCTTTTTTATTAAATAACTCCCGCGCGAGGACTCTGGTTGTTCGCTCTGGCTCACAACCATTTACTTGCCCTCTCGGGCTATGCGCCCTCGAGTACTGCGGTCAGAACCCATCCCTTCGGGACAGGTTCTTTACTTACAAGAAACTATTAAAAAAGCCCAACACCTAAAGGCGCTGGGACTTTTTAAAAACTCCCCGTGCAAGAATTCAATCCGAACTTTTTA
>JAGLNJ010000179.1 GCA_023139575.1 Candidatus Omnitrophota bacterium
AAGATAGAACTGAATTCTTTCGGTTTTAACGTCTGAAGATGTAAATTTATTATTAAAAAACGCAGGAGTCATTTAAGGAGGTGCATCATGCCGGGAGGAAATAGAACAGGACCATCAGGTCAGGGAAGAGGTTTTGGCGGAAATAATCCAGGGCCAGGTGGAAATTGTATTTGCCCTGACTGCGGAGAACGAGTGCCGCATCAACGAGGAATTCCGTGCAGTACAGTTAATTGCCCTAAATGCGGTGCTAATATGACGAGAGAATAATGGAAGAGCGAATCATTGAGACTCATAAAAGATATAGCTCCCGGATAAATCTTTTTCAAAGATTTGGTTATGATATTGCCAAAGAAAGGGATTTCATCATTGAAAAAGCTCAGCCAATTGAGGGCAAAATATTAGAAATCGGAACCGGCAAAGGATACTTCACAGTTGCTTTAGCTCAAAAAGGATTTCATTTTACTACAGTTGATATTTCTGAAGAGGAACAGAACTTTGCCAAAATGAATATTCAATATTCAGGGTTACAGGAACCAGTAAACTTTGTTGTCGCGGATGCTCATAAACTTGATTTCCCGGATGAGAGATTTGATATCTCTTTCGGAATAAACCTTATGCATCATCTTGATCGGCCTTTAAAAGTAATTGATGAATTTTTACGCGTTACAGCAAGCGGAGGGAAAGTCGTTATTAGTGATTTCAACAGGGAAGGATTTTCGATTGTTGAAAAAATTCATCAAAGCGAAGGACGACATCACCATTCAGGCATATGTACCTTAAATGAAATAGCCGCGTATGCAATGGGAAAAGGGATTCAAATTGAAAGGTTTGATTCAAAATGCCAGGATTTAATCATAATGCGTAAAAGAATAGTGAAGAAATGATTATATCTGTAGCCAGCGGAAAAGGCGGAACAGGAAAAACGACAATAGCTGTAAATTTGGCCTTGTCGATAAGTAATGTTCAATTGCTGGACTGTGATGTTGAAGAGCCCAATGCCGCTTTATTCTTAAATCCGGTTATAGCCGGGAAAAAGAGCGCGTTTATTCCGATTCCTGTTATCGATAAAGAAAAATGCGTATACTGCGGCAAATGCCGCGAGGTATGTGAATACAATGCCATTGCCGTATTACCTCAATCAGAGCAGAGTAAAGGTAATATTTTATTTTTTTCTAACCTTTGTCATGGTTGCGGAGCATGTCAATATTTATGTCCTGAGAATGCTGTCACAGAAAGGAACAGGGAAATCGGGATAATTGAATTGGGTAATGCGGGTGACATTCAGTTTGTTCATGGAAAATTAAATATTGGTGAAGCAATGGCTCCTCCAGTTATACGTCAAGTGAAACAATATATTAATCCAACAAGAACGGTTATTATTGACGCGCCGCCCGGAACATCATGCCCCGTTATCACCGCTGTCCGGGGAACAGATTATTGTGTGTTAGTTACAGAACCAACACCTTTTGGTCTCAATGATCTTAAGTTAGCCGTTGAAGCCATGCGCAAATTAAAAATCCTGTTTGGGGTAGTGATAAATCGATGTGATTTAGGAGATGATAAGACCGAAAAATATTGCAGGGATGAGAATATTTCAATTTTAATGAGGATACCTTTTAGTGAGGAAATTGCCAGGAGTTACTCAAAGGGTGAGCCTATAATCAAATTATTTCCAGAGTATAAAGATCGGTTTATACAATTGTTTAAAAACATTACTGAAGAAAGGGGAACCGGATGGAAAGAAAAACAGATGTGTTAGTCGTTGGTGGAGGCCCCGCCGGGATAATAACAGCGGTAACAGCCAGAAAATATTACCCGGATAAAGACATCGTAGTTATGAAAGATGTGGAACACGGTGTTATTCCATGCGGAATTCCCTATATGTTTGCCAGCTTAAAGAATCCTGACGAAAACAAGCTTGGCAACGCGGCCTTGGATAATAATAAAATCGACTGCGTGATAGATATGGCCGTCAAAATTGACAAAGAAAAAAAATCTGTGCTGACGGATAAAGGGGATACCTATTTCTATGACAAGCTTGTTTTAGCTGTCGGATCCACTCCTGTTAATCTGCCTATTCCCGGCATAGACAAAAAAGGTGTTTATTCAATTCCTAAAGATTTGAATTATCTCAAAGAGATTATCATAGAGATAAAGCGATATAAAAAAATTCTGGTTATAGGTGGCGGTTTTATTGGGGTTGAATTTGCCGATGAACTTGCCAAACTTGATGAAAAAGAAGTCGCTTTAGTTGAAATGCTCCCTTCTATATTAGCCAATTCATTTGATCCTGAGTTTTCAAAAATAGCGGAAGATAAGCTGAAGGAAGCGGGTGTGAATATCATGACCGGTATTTCGGTTAAGGAAATACTTGGAGATCAAAAGGTAGAGAAAGTCAAGCTATCTGATGGAAGTGAATTAGAAATTGACGCCATAATATTAGGAGTTGGTTCTATTCCCGATGTTCATCTGGCGCATGAAGCCGGTTTAGATAGTGACAAACGAAAAGGAATTTTTGTTGATGAATATATGCGCACAGGTGAATCGGATATTTTTGCGGTAGGTGATTGCGCGTGCAAACGTGATTTTTACACGCGCAAACCTATTCCTGTGATGCTGGCATCAACCGCGACAGCAGAGGCCAGAATCGCGGGAGCGAATTTATATAAAATCAAAGTAGTACGTGAAAATAAAGGAACCATCGCGATTTATTCAACTTATCTTGATGGTCTTGTGTTCGGATCAGCCGGTTTAACAGAAACAACAGCTTTAGCAGAAGGTTTTGAAATCGCAATTGGAAATGTTGAAGGTGTTGATAAGCATCCGGGTTCTCTGCCGGGCGCAAGCAAAAGCAAATTGAAATTGATATTCTCAAAACAATCCGGAATTATCCTGGGAGGGCAGGTAAGCGGTGGAATGTCCTGCGCGCAAATTATTAATATTATAGGCGTCGCTATTCAAAAAAGGATGTCTTATACAGAGCTTGAAACATTGCAGATGGCGACACATCCTTATTTGACGAGTGCTCCAACGGTATATCCGCTTGTTGTCGCGGCGCAAAATGCGGGAAGTAATATGAGGTCATAACTTATGAAGCAAATTTTGGTTATTAGTGGAAAAGGGGGGACGGGAAAGACTATCCTGACCGGTGCGTTTGCCGCCCTGGTAAAAAATAAGGTAATGGTTGACTGCGATGTTGACGCGGCAGATTTACACCTGTTATTGTCCCCCACAGTTAAAGAGCGGAAAGATTTTCGAAGTGGAAAAACCGCGTTTATTGATAAAAATAAATGTGCTCAATGCAGGAAATGTATAGAATTGTGCCGATATGAAGCTATCTCTGATGATTTTATTGTTGATTCCATCGCGTGTGAAGGGTGCTCATTTTGCAGTCATGTTTGCCCTGCGGAAGCGATCAAGATGCGGGAAAATGAGTCAGGTGAATGGTATATTTCAGACACAAGATTCGGCCCTCTTGTGCATGCCAGATTAGGGATCGCGGAAGAAAACTCCGGGAAATTAGTTTCACTTGTCAGACAACAAGCCAAAGAATTAGCAGAAAAACAAAATTGTGAATATGTCATTATCGATGGCCCACCGGGAATCGGATGCCCGGTCATTGCTTCCTTATCTGGAATAAATTGCGCTTTGGTTGTTACTGAGCCAACTTTATCCGGATTGCATGATGCGAAACGTGTCATTGAGGTCGCTCAACATTTTAAAGTTCCCGTTCAGCTGATTATCAATAAGTACACTTTAAGTTTAGATATGACAAAGCAAATCGAAGACTATTGCAAAGAAATCAACATACCTGTTGCGGGAAAAATACCTTTTGACAGGACTATTGTAGAAGCAATGGTTGAAGGAAAGACCGTTATTGAAAATTCAAACGGGAATATCAAAGAAATTATTAAAAATATTTGGAGTAATATGCGAAAAGGAGACATTTAAATGGATAGAATTAACTGGAAGTTTTCAGATCAATTCAGAAGCCACTGGATAAAAATTAAATTTTACGAAGAACAGCCAAAATTAAAAGATGTAGAAAAACTAAAGAAAACAAGATTTTGTGAAGCAACAAATGAAGCCATAACACGTCCCGTTCTTTTGAGTAAAACGTCAATATCTTGTCCCGGCGCAAGACATGCCTTTGGGTATGAAAATAAAAGCATAAAGGGATGTAATGATAAGAGAGAATTCAAAGACGGGATTTTTGAATCAATGCTTTCTAAAGCGCCGGTTTTGAAAAAAACATGTGAATATATCGGATTAAATACTGAAGGAGAGCCGGATATTTTAATATCTTATTTGCCGCCTGAAGAAGTGATGAACTTGATAAAAATATATAATAATCATGAAGGAAAAAATCTTGATGTTTCATTGTCAACAATGATGTCTGTTTGCGGGGGTGTCGCTGTAAGAACATTTTTAGATGAAAAAATCAGCTTTTCTTTCGGTTGTGATGATTCACGTGAATTTGCCGATATGAGAAGAGAGAATTTAGTTGTGGGTATCCCTAAAAAACTTTTCCATATTTTTGTGAACTGAAATGAAAACATATTTAGATTGTATTCCTTGTTTTATAAAAAGCGCCCTTGAAATGGCCAGGCTTGTTGATGGCAATGAGATCATGCATAAAAAAATACTGGATGAAGTTGCCGGAATGGTTTCCGAATTTTCATTAGGATGTTCCCCTCCCGAAATGGCTCGAATGATCCATAAAGTGATGGAAAAAAGATTCGGCGATAAAGACATCTACAGAAGCATTAAAAAAGAGAGTAATCGTAAAGCACTGGCTTTATATCCGAGGCTTAAGGAGAAAGTTCAATCTTCTGAGGACAGGTTTTTAACGGCAGTTGAAATTGCTATCGCGGGTAATGTCATTGATTATGCGGCAAAAAACACTTTAAATATTGAAGATGAAATAGAAAAAATATTTACTGATGACTTTGCGCATA
>JAGLNJ010000018.1 GCA_023139575.1 Candidatus Omnitrophota bacterium
CGTTTTGACCTGGACCAATACATCAATTTAAGACCCGTCCAACTTTATGATGAAAGATACTGTCCAGTCAAAGGCAAAACACCCGATGACGTTGATTTCGTCGTTGTCCGTGAAAATTCTGAAGGACTCTACAAGGGGCTGGGTGAATTCCAGAATAAGGGGACCCCGGAAGAAGTAGCTATTCAAATTTCTCATAATACACGTAAAGGCATCGAGCGCTGCTTGCGTTATGCGTTTGATTTCACTCAAAAATACGGCAAAAGAAAAAAACTCACCCTTTGCGGTAAGACAAACGTTTTGACCTATGCCTTCGATCTTTGGGAACGAACCTTTTATGAAGTCGCCAAAGAATATCCGGAAATCAAGACGGATTATACACACGTCGATGCCACAACCATGTGGTTCGTTAAGAATCCGGAGTGGTTTGATGTTATTGTTACCGATAATATGTTCGGAGATATCATCACCGATTTAGGAGCCATGATCCAGGGAGGAATGGGATTGGCTGCCGGCGGTAACATTAACCCCAATGGCGTGTCGATGTTTGAACCCATTGGAGGTTCCGCTCCCAAATACACCGGAAAAAATGTCATTAATCCTTTGGCAGCCATTTGCGCTTTGGCTATGTTGCTGCGGCAACTCGGTGAGGAAAAGGCTGCCGACATGACTGAGACGGCTGTTAAAGACATTGTTAAAAATAAACTGAAAGATGTTGCCGCGGGAAAGATGGGTTATTCGACAAGTGAAGTAGGCGACCTTGTCGTCAATTCCCTTTGATAAAGTGAATAATTTTTATTTAGAAAATTGAGGGCTTCTAAAATGAAAAAATATAATGTGGCTATCGTTGGTATTCGAGGTGTCGTGGGAAACAGCATGTTTGAAATTCTTAAAGAACGCCAGTTTCCCATTAATGATCTGCGGCTTTTATCCTTTAACCCGGATAAGGCCTTGCGCACCTATGAAATTGACGGAAAAGAATATAAATTAAGCAAACTGGACCCTCAAGCCTTTGAAGGGGTCGAAATCGGATTATTCTCGCCTGGAGCAAAAATCAGTAAAGAATACGCGCCGCATGCTGTCAATGCAGGGGCTGTCGTTATCGATAATACCAGTCAATTCCGTATGGATCCGGAAGTCCCACTGGTCGTGCCGGAGGTCAATCCGGATGATGTCTTCAAACATAAAGGCATTATCGCAAATCCTAATTGCTCAACCATTCAAATGGTTGTCGCCTTAAAACCTCTGTATGATTATGCCAAAATAAAGCGTGTTGTTGTTTCTTCTTATCAAGCCGTCTCCGGTGCCGGTTCCGCCGCTATAGACGAATTGAATGCCCAGCTTAAAGGCAATATGGATGTAAAAATCTTTCAACATCAAATAGCGCAAAATCTCATACCGCATATTGATGTTCCGCAAGATAATTTTTACACTAAAGAAGAAATGAAGATGGTCTATGAAACAACAAAAATTATGGGTGATGATTCAATCAAAGTAACCGCCACTTGTGTGCGGGTTCCAATTTTTGGAGCACACTCTGAATCCGTTAATATTGAGACAGAAAAAAAAATCACACGTGAAAAGGCCATCAAACTCCTTAGTGGCGCGCCCGGGGTGAGAGTTGTTGATGACATTACCAACAATCAATATCCCATGCCACTTATGGCCGAGGGCAAAGACGAAATTTTTGTCGGCCGCATCCGCGAAGACGAATCTATCGCTAACGGTTTGAATTTATGGGTTGTTGCGGACAATATCCGTAAAGGTGCTGCCCTTAACGCCGTCCAGATAGCTGAAGAACTTATCAAAAAATTTTAATGACAAAACGAAATATCAAACTGATCATCGAATACGACGGGACGAAATTTAATGGCTGGCAGATTCAGGCCCAGAAAAGCCGTACCGTGCAGGGCGAAATCGAAAAAGTCTTGAAAAAGATTTTTAAGCAGAAAATCGGGATTGCCGGATCGGGACGCACAGATAGTGGCGTGCATGCCAAAGGACAAGTCGCTCATTTTCTAACAACGAGCGATATGCCTCATGAAACAATCCGCAATGCCGTTAACGGAAATTTACCGCGTGACATAGCTATCCTTGATGCGCAAGAAATGCCCTTAAAATTCCATGCTCGTTTCAGCACGAAACGGAAAACATATCGATATACGGTGCTTAACAGAGCCGCTAAACCTGCGCTGGAAAAAAATTTCTCCCTGCATCATCCCCAAAAGCTGAATATTCGCAAAATGCGCCGGGAAGCAGGGGCCTTAATTGGCAAAAAAGATTTCCGTTCCTTTATGGCTTCTGATTCTGCTCAGCGGGATAAAAAAGACCAAAAAAATACCGTGCGGCATGTGTATCGCCTGGATATCACTAAAAAAGAGGAGCATGTCTTTTTTGATATTGAGGCCAACGGTTTTTTATACAAAATGGTCCGAAATATTGTCGGCACCTTATTAACCGCGGGAACCGAAAAGCTCCCTGATGGCAGTATGAAATCCATTCTACAGCAAAAAAACCGCAATTGTGCAGCAAAAACAGCCCCTGCACATGGGCTTTGCCTATGGGAAGTTACCTACTAAATAAACCACTACTTTATACTGTAACTGCCCCCCCAGTTGACTCATAAGTAAATGTTACCGAACAGGACGAGAAGAGGGATTCGTTGCCTCAAAATAGATGTTACCCGGAATGAGCGAGTTTAAGGATTTTAGCAATTTTTTTCTCCATGG
>JAGLNJ010000180.1 GCA_023139575.1 Candidatus Omnitrophota bacterium
GCATATTGCTGTTCCGCATGTGTTTCTTTGCCATGCGGAAGATTAAGTTCCGGTAATAAAAATGTGGTTTTTTCCTTTCAAGGGTGAGGCGCGTTACAGCGCAAATCGATGAATCATTTATCAAGGCTGCATACGGTAACCCGTTTTTTGATTTTGTTCCTCTTTATCGGCGGGCTTTTTCTCGCCTATCATAAGACGTTGTGGAATGATGAAACCTACAGCCAGTTGAGTAGCGTTGAGAATACTTCGGTTAGCGACGTCATATCCGGGCAAGTCAAAGAGGGGAATAATTCCCCTCTTTTTTATTTGCTGCAAAAAGGGGTTTCTGCCTTTTTCGGGTATCGAACACCGTCGCTTTGGCATGAAGGGACACAGTTTTGGACTACCAATTGGCCCGGGGATAAGATTATTCTGCGGATTGTCCCGGTATCAGCTATGACGCTGTCTATCGCGGCCATTTTTTATTATTTTGCCCGTTTTTATTCCTTTTGGGTCGGGGCGTTGTCGCTATTTCTTTCCTTGTCCACAACAGTGTTTTGGCAGTTTTGGGCGGAGGCGCGGCACTATCCGCTATGGTTTTTCCTGACAACGATGGAGCTTTTGCTTTTTCTTTATCTGTCCACGCGGAAGACCACAGGTCTCCATTTGTGCCGGGTGAAAAAAAGTGCTGCCGGTATATGGAACGGGCTTATTATTGTTCATCTATTATTGTCGCTGACGGTCATTTTCAGTTTGGCGCAGATCGTGATAGTCTCCGCGCTGCTTTATTTTTTTGTTGAGCGGCGATGGCAGAAATATGTCCTTTTAACGGTCTTTCCCGTCGCTTTTTGTTTGATTTATTATGCCTTGGCGCCTAAATATGATTTCTGGCTCATGTTCAGTTATGAGCAGTATATACGGGCCGGCATATCACGGGACAGGCTGTATATCATTTGCCTTTTTACGGTTTTTCTGGCCCTTTACGGAATACAGATTAAGGCGAAGGCGCGGCAGTTTTTGCGTCATGATGTTTTAGAGCGGGGCATTCCTTTTTTATGGCTTACCGGCGGTATGATCGCGGCGACTTGTCTGATTATCTTCGCGTTTCAATGTATGGCTTGTCCGTCATCACGGGGGTTCCCGGTGACGACGCGTTATTTTATCAATTTAGCTCCCGTCGGAATTATCGCCACGACGCTATTTGCCGTGCTTGTTATAAAATCATGTGGCAGGATGTTTTGGACGCGAATCATTTTAGCCTCGGGGATGGGCTATTTATTCATTCATCGCGTGTTTAAGATTTTGCCTGATATTCAGGGTCATTTTCCGTTATTATTTTCATCCGCCACCGGCGGATGAACCCGGCGAAGCTGAACGCGGAAGTCTTTCAGCGAAGACGGGTCATAAATCAGGGCCAATCCCGCGGGTTGCAGGGTTCCATAAATAAGGAGGGTTTTTATGTTGTCGCCAAGGAGGAAAAAATATACTGTTTTTTTTGTCGCCTGTTTTTCGGTCTGTTTTAGTCTGGGTATATGGCTATCAACGATGAAGGATCTTTGGAATGATGAATTGTACACGCAGTCTTCATCAGTAGAGAGAACCGGAGTGGTTGCCATGCTGAAGGGGGAGATAGCGGAGGGTAACAATAGCCCGCTTTTTTATCTTTTGCAGAAAGGGATCACGTCTCTCGCGAATATACATTTATCAGACCAATGGACGGGCAGCTGGACGTATAGAGATGTTAGAAGCCAAGCCCTGATTAGACTGTTTTCAAACTTTTTTATGTCCGCGGCCCTGACGATCATTGCTGTTTATTTCTTCTGGAATTATTCCCGGAGGGCGGGGGTGTACGCCTTTTTAACAGCCCTGTCATCTTACATGGTTTGGGCCTATTGGATAGAAGCGCGGCCGTATGCCTTATGGTTTTTTCTGACAACGCTGCAGTCACTGCTTTTGCTGGAACTTTTTAAACAAAAGAAACCGTTAAGGGTCACCTGGCGTTTGTGCGTCTTTGTTCATATTCTGATGTCATTTACGATTGTCTTCAGCTTTATTCAAATCGTTATTGCCTCGCTGCTCTTATGGCTGCTTAAGGAACGTGATTGGCGCCGCTATGTTCTTATGACTATTTTTCCGGCGGTGGTGTGCTTGTTTTATTATTCGCAAGCGCCGCGCTATCAGTTCTGGTTTGCCGATAATCCGGTGGATTTGATAGCGGCGGGTTTTCCGAAAGAACGTATGCTGATGATTTTACTTTACGCGGGATTCCTGGGCGCTATGTATAAACGTAAAAATATCTTGGGAGACCGCCTCCTTGAGATAAGGGTGAAAAAGGAGAGCAAAGGTTATTTTTATATGACCTTGATGACGCTATGTTCGGCTGTCGCGGTATTGATGCTTTTAAAATCGCGGGCGACCTCAGGAGACGCGGGATTCCAGATTTCTAATCGATACTTCATTTATTTGACGCCGATCAGTATTATGATGACGGTCATCATCGCCCTGGAGTTTATGAGCATGCCGGGAAAGAATACCCGGCAGAGAACCCTGGTCATTGCTTTTTTAGGGGGGCTGTTATTATTGCGTGTTTACCGCACTTATATGTTGGCCAAGGGAGTTTTCTGATAAACGTATAAATTTATTAACGCTATTGAAAAACAGCCTGAAAACCTTTATTCTGGCAGAAGAAATTAATTATTCATATTGAGGAATCTTAATGATCTTGCGATCCCGGCTTATCTGGTATTTGCAAAATTCGGCCAAATTGTTTGTGGTCAGCGTGCGGCTTTTGATCCACAGCATTTTTCATCCAAAACTGTTTTTCAGGCTGGGATTCTCTTTATTTTCCACGCTTAATGAGTTTTATCAATATACACACGGCAAACTTTATCCGTTTAAAGAAACACACACCTATAAAAAGTTAAAGAACGAATTTTCTTTTGCCAAATGCAATTATTATTATTCGGATAAAAATGTCGCCCGCTCCCTTGAGGTATTGATACTATCGACGCTGGTACAATATTTCAAGCCGAAGACCATATTTGAGATAGGAACATACACCGGATTTACCACGCTTCATTTCGCTCAGAATTCTAAAGAGGATACGGTTATTTACACGCTGGACCTGCCCCCCAATTACGGGCAGGAGAAGTTGACTCACGACAAGCTGGAAAAGTATTCTTATGATGACCATCTCGTTGTGGAGTTAAGTACGAGGGGCATTGATAACCGTGTTTTTCACAAGAATCCTTTGCGCAAAAAGATCATCGAGATCTATGGTGATTCGATGAGGCATGATTTCAATCCGTATAAGGGGAAGATGGACTTTATTTTTATTGACGGATGCCACGCTTATGACTATATTAAATCCGACACGGAGAACGCGTTCAAAATGCTCTCAGAGAACGGAGTGATTGTCTGGCATGACTATGATTACATCATTCATCGCGATGTCTTTAAATACCTCAACAGTCTTGTCAAGGATTACCGCATTTACTCCATTCCGAACACGCGTTTCGCGATTTACGGAAAGAATATATAGTCGGGCTATTTCTAATCATTTTGTAACTTTTTTTGAATCTTTGCGTTATATATATAGATGAAACCCCTGTATTATCTACAATTCACTTGTCTTGCCGGTAAAAATATCCAAATCAGAAGATATCAAGGAGGTTGATTATGTCCAGGCGATGCGGTTTTCTATGTTCATTAGTTGTCGGGATGATTATCGCAACTTATTTTAATTCAGTTGGATACGCGTTAGACAAGGATCTCCTGCAACACGCGGATCAATCCTGGCAGGAACAATCTTATCAAATAGCGATCGGGAGATACCGCCGCGTTCTTAAAGAAGAGGATATAAAGGCGAAACAATTGGCGGAAATCCAATTCAAGCTCGCCGACAGCCTTTGGCGCTCCGGTAACCGCAAGTTCGATGAAGAAGCGAAGAAAATTTTAATACCGCTGACGGAACTGAAGGGCCATCACCGCTGGTCGGCGGAAGCCGATGAATCCCTCGCCGAATTTTATTTGGATAGAGACCGCTGGAGTTCTCAGGAAAAGATCAAGGAAGGCCTTTCCCGGGCACGAGAATATTGGGCCGGTGAAACCGATATCAAGTTGGCCCGGCCGCGCTTCATTAAGGTGAGTTTTACTTTGGCCGATTACCTTTCCCAAAATTGGGGATGGTACTATTCTGAAATCAAGCCCACCTCCTTAAGCGAATCTCCTGTTCCTCTGCCCGGCACCACTAATAAATACGGACTCAATATTATATTTGATGAGATTCTTAAGGTCGCCAGGAAAAAAGAGGATAAGGCCAAGGCCTATTATTCTCTGGGGATGGTTCTTTCGCGGCGGGCTAATACAGATAAGGAAAAGAAACTCGTTAAGGAATATTTCCAGGGAGTGATCGAACAGTACAGTGACAGCGAATGGTGCGACGATGCCTATTACTATTTAGGTGAATATTATAATCAGCGACAGCAATTTAAAAAGGCCCTGCGTGCCTATCAAGGTTTGGTGGGCCGTTATAGAAAAGGGGAATCCAAATGGCTTGATGACGCCAAACGAAGGATAGAGGACATTACGGAACCGAAAATTAACACCGGCATCGGTTATACCTTTTTACCGGAATCCGAGATTCAATTCAATCTGAGCTGGCGGAATATCAAACAGGCGCAGTTCACAATTTATAAAATGGATTTGGTAAAGAATCTGCAAAAAGATTTGTTGAAAGCGATAACTGATTCTGATTATGGTATTGATAATTACCGCGAATATTTAGAAAGAATTGTTACATCAAACCGGTACCGCCTTCTTCCCGTCGAAGCTTCCTGGACGCTGGATTTGAAGAATGAAGGAAAACATATGTGGCATCAGGAAAATAAAGGGTTGGCGGCATGGCGGCAAAAGGGCAAAGAGGAAGACCTTGATCCCCAATCAGGGAAATTGGCTCCCGGGGCCTATCTGCTTTTGGTGACGTCCGGGAAACAAAAGGCCTATGAATTGATTCTGGTAACGGATTTAGGCCTGGTGGCCAAGACGGCGGGACGTTCCGCTCTTTTTTATGCCTTTAACGCCAAAAATGGACAACCCCAGTCCGATATTCCCGTGAAATACCAGTATCGATATTACAACGACAAAGGTAACTGGATATGGGATGAGGGAAGCGGCACTACCAATGAGGAGGGGTTATTATCGGTGAAGTTGAAAGCATCCTCTAACCGGAAATACAGTAATCGGCATAATTTGTTTGTTGTGGCCTCGAATGGTGAAAAGCAGGCCTTTGCCCAAGGGAATTATTATCATCATTACAATTCCGGACAAAATTGGTGGTTGTATGCCTTTAGTGACCGGCCGGCATACCGCCCCAACGAAAAAATTTCATATAAAGGCATCCTGCGCCAATATACCGGTGAGGATTATAAAACGCCGGCGGGGATGAAAGTGAAAGTGAACCTTTATGACCCGCGGGGTAATTCCATTAAAGAGACTTTTCCGGTTCTCAATCAGTTCGGCTCTTTTCATGATTCTATTACTTTAGATGAAAAGGCGCCTCTGGGCGCGTACCGTCTCGATATTCGCACGGTGGATAACCGCAATCAATTAAGCAGCGCGACCATTTTCCGTTTAGAAGAATACAAATTACCGGAGTTTCAGGTTTCGATCCAACCAGCGCCTAAAGATGGGGAAGGGGCGATATCGACCTGCAAATTAGGTGATACGATTGCCATCGAACTGGACGCGCAATATTATTTCGGCGGCCCGGTAGCGCTTGCCGAGGTGGAGTTCCTGGTACATCAAAAACCTTATTACCACACTTATCAGCCACTGAGACAATATCCCTGGTATTATCATGATACCAGAGGCCGATACTATGACGGGGGGCCGGGCCAGCTGGTTAAAAAAGAAAATATCAAAACCGACGAACACGGCAAGGCCACGATTGAGATTGAGACACCACAGAATGCGCAAAATGATTTGCGATACACCATTGAAGCGCGGGTGGTTGACCAAAGCCGCCGGGAAATTTTAAGCCGGGCGGATATCAAGGTCACCCGGCGTTCCTATTTTGCCTATTTAAATTCAAGGCAACAGCTCTACGGGCCGGGGGATAAAGTCCGTGTTGATATTAAGACATTAACGGCGAATAATGAACCGGTCAGTGTTGATGGAAAAGTGACGGTTTATCGCAAGAATTGGCATACGCCGGTTATCCGGGAAGCGGACAGCCGGAATATGAAGACATCAGCGGCCCCGCATTATGCCGACGCGGAACTTTTTACCCGCTTTGTCAAGACAGACGACAAGGGGGAGGCCAAATTCGAATTTGAGCCCGATGAAGACGGCTATTATTATGTCAAATATACCGCTTTTGATTCCGGAGGGGAAGAGATCGAGGCAAATACGAGTGTCTATGTCTGCGATAAGGCCAGCCGTGATATCGGTTATCATTACGGCGGACTGCAGATCATTGCCGAAAAAGATACCTTTAATGCCGGCGACACCGCCAGGTTTATGGTGGTCAACAATAAACCGGACGGCTGGGTGCTGATCACATTGGAAAGGGATGAGATCCTTGATTATCATCTTTATCAAATGGACGGGCCGGTTAAACTGATCGAAGTGCCGATCAGGGATTTTTATACACCCAATCTTTTTGTGAACGGGCTCTCCGCGGATCATTTTCAACTAAAGATGGCGAAGCAGGAGGTCATTGTCCCGCCGGAAAAAAGATTTTTAAATATTAAGATCACCACTGATAAAGAAGTCTACACCCCGCGGGAGGAAGCCCGGGTAGAGGTGGAGGTGACCGACCATCAAGCCAGGCCTGTCCAGACTGAATTGGCCCTGGGTATGGTCGATGCCAGTGTTTATTATATCCAATCCGAGTATGCCAAAGATATCCGCGAATTTTTCTACGGCCAAAAACGGCCATTGAGCGTGAACACTCAGACGAGTTTCAATCAACGCCGTTATATGCAATTGGTCCGTACGGAAAAAGATCAGCTGATTAATATGGATGAAAAATTGCGACGGGATAAAAAGGATCAATCGGACGTCACGGTTATCGATCAGGTACATGCCGTATTTTCTGAGGAAACAAAGCGGTTTGGTTATGGCGATTTTGGCTTGGTAGGGGGAGAGCCAATGCTGGAAAGCGAAGAATCGGGACTAATGCCGGCTTCTGCGCCGATGGAAGGAAAGTTAGAGGCATTAAATAAAAGAAGTCTGTCAAAGTTAACTGAAGAGATGCCGGGAAAAGCAGGCGAGGATCTCGACCAGCCACAGGCGCGCAGTGATTTTCGCTCCACGGTTTTCTGGGGGCCAAGCGTTACGACTGATGAAAACGGGAGAGCCAGGGTGACCTTGGCCATGCCTGATTCTTTAACGACCTGGCGTTCGACGGCGCGGGCGATTTCCACGAACACGCAAGTGGGCAACATCACCCAGGAGGTGCGGACCAAAAAAGATATCATTGTCCGCTTGCAGGCCCCGCGATTTTTTACGGAACGGGATAAAGTCACTATTTCCGCCAATGTCCATAATTACACCGAGACCGATCAAAAAATCAAAGCAAGCATAAAGGCGGAAGGTCTCAAAGTATTAGAGAAGACGGGGGTTTGGGTCGATGTCCCGGCTAACGGCGAGAAGAGGGTCGACTGGCCTTGTTTAGCAGAAAAGGAAGGCCAAGCGCGGATAACGGTCATGGCGCAGGCTAGGACCGATTCCGACGCGATGGTCAAATCCTACACAATCATTCCCCACGGCATAGAGAAGTTTATCGCGCGGGCCGATGTTTTAAAGAGTGAAGAACCGATCAATCAAGATAAGGAATTGATATTTGATATTCCCGAAGAACGGATCCCCTCGTCTACCAGCTTGCA
>JAGLNJ010000181.1 GCA_023139575.1 Candidatus Omnitrophota bacterium
TTTTCATAAAAATTATGCACTATTTCCGGTCATTTGTCAATATATTAATTTACTGCGCCAATATCATCTGTTTTTCTAAAATATTTGCTGATATTTCTCACTCTCTGCCCCTGATTACCAGTAACTTCCAACAAAAAATGTTATTGTCCCCCTTATTCCGCGCTCCATGCGTTCCAGGCAACATGCGCTTCATCAAATTTATCGCGCGGCTTATCATCTCCCGTCGGAACTCCCACCGCGATCACACATAAGGGGCGGATATTTTCAGGGATAGACAGCGTTTCACGAACATGCTCCACCCGCTCTTCCCGGGGGTGGGCGGCCGTCCAGCAGGCCCCTAGCCCCAATGCCTTAGCAGCAAGGAGCACATTTTCCGCTGCCGCGGCGCAATCCTGAACCCAATAATCGGTATCGCCACCGCCATGCGCGACAGATAAATCACTGGCCACAATAATGGCATGTTTGGCCGTTAAAAGCATCTTCGAATATGGAAGGCCTTCCGTCAGTTTCTCAATAAGCTGTTCATCATCTACGATAATAAAATGAAAATGCCGCGTATCTCGCGAACTCGGAGCCGCCATCCCTGCTTTTGCCAGGGTCAAGAGATCATCACGACCAATAGATTTGCCCGTAAATTTACGAATGCTGCGACGTTCTAAAATCGCTGTTAATGTATCCACGCTTTTTCCTTTCTGCAATTCCAAGACATCTCATAAACAAGCTATACACTTTAACAAGCTTACTTAGAGACTTTTTCCGGTAAGAAATTTGTGAACTTGAAAATATTTTTCCTGAGTATTGGCGACAACTTCATCGGGCAATTCCGGACCGGGATAGGTCTTATCCCAATCAAGGGTCAGCAGGTAATCGCGGACATATTGTTTGTCGAAGCTGGGTTGAGAGCTGCCCGGTTTATATAATTCTCTGGGCCAAAAACGGGAGGAATCCGGCGTGAGAACTTCGTCAATCAAAATAATCTTATCATCCAGCCAGCCGAACTCAAACTTTGTATCAGCAATGATGATGCTCTTAGAGTCAGCATAGTCACGTGCCTTTGTGTAGATGGCCAAACTGACATCGCGCAGAAAAGACGCGGTTTCTTCACCGATTTCTTTGACGATATAATCAAAAGAAACATTCATATCATGGCCGACGTCTTCTTTGGTGGCCGGTGTAAAAATCGGATGGGGAAGTTTATCAGACTCGGCAAGCCCTTCCGGCAAAGAAATGCCGCAGACTGTTTGGCTCTCCTGATATTCTTTCCAGCCAGACCCCGACAGATATCCCCGCACAACACATTCAACAGGTATGGGCTTGACCTTCTTTACCAACATGGTTCTGCCGCGCAAATTTTCTTTATATTTTGTCGTCTCAGGAGGGAAAGAATCCGCGTCAACGGAGATCAAATGATTAGAGATAATATCCTTGATAAAATCAAACCAAAAGGCTGAAATCTGCGTCAGGACCTCACCCTTCCGGGGAACACTGGTCGGCAAAACAACATCAAAACAAGATACTCTATCAGACGCAACCATAAGAAAGGCGTCATCTAATTCATAAATTTCCCTTACCTTCCCTCTTTTTAAAAATTTGAGATCCGGCATACTGTCCATTTGATTGGGAGCCCCTTGCATAAAATCCCCCTTGTTTGCTTGTCGATTAGGATTTTCCGGAAACCAACAGTTTCTCCGGAGCAATATAATCCCCATGCTCAGCTTGAGCTTTGGTTAAACGCTCTGCCTGAGCATCTAATACGCTGAACAAAATGTCCGGGGTATCCGAAACTTTGGTTTTATAGATTTCTTTGATCCGCTCAATTTTTTCCAGATTATAAGGGATCTTTATCGTAAATTGCCTAGTATATTCTGCTTCTGTATACTCCTGGCCAAGCACTGATTGGAATAATTTTTTCAAATCTTCGTGTTTGGGAATAAATCCCGTAGGTGTCTCAATAGCATCCACATCGCCATTAGCGCGCAATTCCATCCATTTGATCCAGACGCGCTTGGCATCCATACCCGTGAGATAATTACCCTCTTCATCTTTCAAAAAATAATTCACAGCAAAAATAGAAGGCAGCTCCTTCACCTCTTCGGCGAACTCGATATAATTAATAATGTATCGTCCTAGAGGAATAGAAACAAAATCAAGATTAGCCATCGGGCTGAACTGCCGCACGCCTTCTTGACCTAGTGTCGCAGCCGTTGTTTCTGACTCTAATGACGCTCCCATGCTAATAACCCCATGCGTCCAATCAAAGGCCTGCTGCACAGGAGGCCAAATGCTGGAATCCCGGCCACCGTAAATGATACCGCTCAACTCAACACCCTGCGGATCATCTAATTTCGGATCAAGATTTTCCAAAGCATATAGGCTGACCGTGTATCTCGCGTTTTTATGCGCAAAGGGAAGCTCATTCCCTTTTTCCCAACTACCCGCATAATTCACACCTTTTTGCGGTAATTCACGACCATCTCCGAGCCAGTGTGGTGCCTCATCTTCATCAATGAGGATATTGGAAACAATGACCTCGCCTGGATTGTTAAGGACATTCCAGATAACAGGATCATCTTTAGAATTCACGTCGCGAATAATACCGAATATGCCGCATTCCACATTAGCAGCGCAAACCTTGCCGTTTATCTTTTTCAAATAAGCGATGTCATCACCGATGATCGTCTCCCCGGTAAGCATAGCGGTTGACGTCTTGCCGCAGGCACTGGGAAAAGCTCCGGAAAAATAGGATTTCCGTCCATCTGGTCCGTGAATACCTGTGACCATCATATGCTCAGCGAGCCAACCCTCTTTTGAGGCCTTGTTAATGGCCTGACGCAAGGCCAACTTCTTAAGGCCAACCGTGTTGCCGGCATATTGTGT
>JAGLNJ010000182.1 GCA_023139575.1 Candidatus Omnitrophota bacterium
CGACCGAAGGGCGGAGTTTTCTTGTTCTTTCTATCTCCGATTCCGAAAAAAACACCTATTTCCGCTACATTTTTCTTATCCACATCAACCGAAACCTCCGCATAGCCGGCGGTTTTCATGATCTTGCCAGCCTGAACGTTGAGGGCCAGCTGATCGCCGACATAAACCGGATGCTTAAATTCAGCATTCACTTTCCTCAAAAAAAACAAAGGGGTTTCGCCCTCTTTCACTTTTGTCACATGATATAAAATTAAAGCCGCCTGCGCGGCGGCTTCGATAAGCAGATTTTCCGGAAATTGTTGTTGGCCGCCCAAATACCCTGTAATGGGCCATTCATTAGCGGTCAAATTTTTGATCGCGGTCAGGCTTTTTCCCTTCTCATAATCCGTCACACTATCAATCATGACAAAAGGATAGGCCTGAGGAAGAATCTTTTGAATTTGTTGCGTGTCAATTATCATAAAGGATTACAGGTGAAACGCTTACATCTCATATATAGATACTCAAAAAAAACAAACCCTTCATTGTATAATACTACTACATATATATTATTATATAGATACATAATACAGAGGACAAGGGAATAGTTGAAAATATACAGGAGACTATAGACAATGGGCCATAAAAGGAGTTCCGGAGCATTCGGCACTTTTTCAAAACGTTATTGTGCCCACATCCTCATACGTCTCGATATTCTGCACCTTTAAGGATTTATCGGTGCGGCGGATAAGCCCCTTAAGGACTTTCCCGGGCCCGCATTCAATAAGGTTGGTGATGCCCTGGGCGGCCATATATTGAACCGAACCCACCCATTGCACGGATGAAACGATCTGCGCGGCTAAATTGGATTTGATTTTTTCCGGTGCACTTGCCGGTTTTGCGTCGACATTAGAAATAATGGGGGTCTTTGCGCCTGCTATCGGCGCCGCGTCTAAAACGGCTTTAAATTTATCACAAGCGCTTTGCATCAAAGTGGAATGAAACGCGCCGGCAACATCCAAAGGAACGACATTTTTGGCGCCGGCTTCGGTCAATAATTTCACGGCTGCTTCCACTTTATCCGCATGGCCGGTGATAACGATCTGCTGCGGTGAATTAAAATTCGCCACCTCTGCCCCGCATGACGCGCAGATCTCAATGATCTTGTATTTGTCCAAACCAATCACGGCCGCCATCTTACCTTCATTTAATCGGCAGGCCTCCTGCATAAACGCGCCGCGCTGCTGGACGAGTTTTAGCGTCTCTTCAAAAGATAAAGCGCCGCTCGCCGCTAAAGCGGATAATTCGCCCAAGCTTAAACCCGCGGCAAACCGCGCATCCATTTCCTTAAAACTTTCCCGCGCCTTTAACGCGGCCAAGGCGGCCATACTTACCGTTAAGATCGCCGGCTGGCTGTAAGCGGTCTCCGTTAATTTTTCCTGCGGGCCGTTAAAGATAATATCACAAAAGCCTTCGCCGATAACCTGCTCAGCCTTCTCGAAGATATCTTTGGCTTCTTTGGAATTATCGTATAGATCTTTTCCCATCCCGACGGTTTGCGCGCCCTGGCCGGGAAAGATTAAAGCGATAGAAGTCATAACAGTAGTCCTCATTTGAATATTATTTTAACTGCTTCTCTGCTTCGGT
>JAGLNJ010000183.1 GCA_023139575.1 Candidatus Omnitrophota bacterium
TCGGTCTCTATCTGGTGTGGGCGCATGATAATTGAAGGGGAGCTCTTCTTAGTACGAGAGGACCGGAAGAGACGAACCTCTAGTGTTCCAGTTATCCTGCCAAGGGTAATGGCTGGGTAGCTACGTTCGGAAGGGATAAGCGCTGAAAGCATCTAAGTGCGAAGCCCCCCTCAAGATTAGTTATCGATCCCCTTCGGGGGTGAAGGCACCTTGTAGACTACGAGGTTGATAGGCTGCGTGTGTAAGGGTTGTAAAGCCTTTAGCTAAGCAGTACTAATCTGCCAAATATTTAATCACTTATTAAAAAAGCGCTCGATTTCGCAGTTTTCTCTATATATCTAGCTGTCAAATATTTTTCAAAAATATGCCAGTAACATTGCTGGAGGGGATACACCCGTTCCCATTCCGAATACGGTAGTTAAGCCCTCTGAGGTCGATGGTACTGTAGTCGCAAGGCTATGGGAGAGTAGAAAGTTGCTGGCTTTTATTTTAAGCCCAGAATTAGTTAATCAATTCTGGGCTTTTGCTTTTTCTATGGTAAAATGTTTTTTATGATTTCTGTTTATAATAAGAAGCAGAAGACCTTCCATAAAATTCTTATTATTATCTGTTTACTCTCTTTATCTATAAGTGCTTTTTATATTCGCAGTGACAATTTTAGAAAATATTATAAAAGAGGGGGCATTTCACATGATGAGAACAGGTATTGTTTATTAGGGCTTCGTTTAAAAGGGAATATTCTAAACTATACATTACAGGACTTTGAAGCCATATACAATTTTGATCAGGAAAGAATTGATAGAGAATATTTTCGCGATCCGCAGACCTTCCAACTTTATTTCCACCCGCCTTTGTTTTCAATGTTGCTGGCCGCTGTCTTTAAAATATTTGGGGAAAGGGCACTGGCTGCCATTGCGGTACCGATCATTTTCAATATTTTAACTATCTGGGTGACCTGTGCTTTAGCCTCACGGCTTATATCTCCTAAAGCCGGTTTAGTGTCAGCTTTTTTGTTATTTTTAGATCCCATCAATGTCGTTTCATCCCAAAAGCTCTGGATGGACACAACGCTTTCATTTTTCACGCTTTTCAGCATCTATCTATTTGTCCGCGCGCTTAAGAATGAAAGTGTCTTTTTCTTTTTTACGAGTGGATTCGTTTGCGGTTTAGCCGCGTTGACTAAATATCCGGGTATCCTTGTTGTCGGCGGCTTTTTCCTTTATGCCCTTTTAATGGAAACGCACCTTTTTCGAAAACCCCGGTTTTACCTGTCTCTATTAATGCCTTTTTTAGTTATGCTTCCTTGGGTGTACTGGAATTATCATTATTATGGTTTTGATATTATCAGCAGAATCGATGGCATGTTCATTACCTTTGAGAGAACGAGAGGGGTGATTTTAATTTCGGGGATTTTATCTGTGTTTTTTGCAATCACTTGGATAAGGTTCTTAAAATATTCGCAAAGGGAGGCGTTAAAAGGTTTCGTGAAAAATCAATGCGGACGGTTACGGGTATCAGTCCTGATAGTTTTCGGTTGTCTGGTTATTCTGCAGGGGTGGCCTTTTCTTTTGAGCAGCCTGTTTCTTTTTCATTTGCCTGAGGTTAGTTGGAAAATGGGTTTTTTTGATAATGCCCCGAGATTATTTTATCTTTATCGCCTCATGGAATATTCCATCCTCTATTTATTTGCTTTTCTGTCATTCTTCATTAAAGGCCAAACTGAAGACCGCAGGATGGCATTGCTTAAAATTAGCGCATTCTTTATTTTAATTTTTTATACATTCTGGGGTTTTTTTCAATGCAGATATATCTTAGCGGCAACACCTATGCTTATTATTCTTTCTGTGCATATCTTAGCCGTTCTTAAGCGAAATATGGCAAATGGCTCAAACATCCGGATAAAAGCCGGAAATCTTATGTTGGACGTGCTTGTGATTTTCGCGGTGCTGCGGATGATGAGGATTGATGTGCTTTTGGCCTTCCCGAATGATATGTGCTATTTTTGATCCCCTCCCCTGCATATTCCAAGCAAAACCAACAGGGCATTTCATTTTTAAGAGCAAAGGATCTCGAGTTAAAGGATGGGGGAACTCCACTTCAAATTATCATTATCCAGTCCTTGTCATTTCCTGATAAATATATATAATAACAAGTCTAAAGTAACAGTTCTGATTACTAACAATAACTGTCTACATTTAAAGGATGTGCATATGTCAATCTCCGGATATATAGATTATCAACGACGAGAGTTCTGCAAAGACATAAAATGTTCTATTCAGCTGGATCTTGATGCCCAGCAAGAAGGTTCCCAAGAATACGAAAAAATAAGGCGGATTTGCAAAGAGAGTTGTAAATATACAACCTATCAATTTCATCATTGGCTTATTCAAAAGAGATATTTAATCATACGATCAGAAAATCAAAAATAACTATAAATGGCGGAGGTGTTTTAATGGATTGGGGAATGAAAAATAGATTAAATCAATTAATGCCAGGTGGTAAATGTTTTTTTATGCCGATTGATCATGGATATTTCCAAGGGCCGACGACAGGTCTGGAAGAGCCGGGAAAGACCATTGAACCTCTTTTGCCTTATGTGGATGCGCTTTTTTGTACGCGTGGTGTATTGCGCCCGGCTATCGATCCATTGAACTCTAAGCCGATTGTCTTGCGCGTATCCGGCTGTACGAGTATGGCGGGAAAAGATCTGGCTAATGAGGAATTGACGACATCTATTGATGAGGTCATTCGGCTTAATGCTGCGGCTGTTGGCGTGTCTGTTTTTATTGGCAGCGAGTATGAAAAAGAGACGTTAAAAAATCTTTCTCAGCTTGTTAATCAATGTGAACCGTATGGGATCCCTGTGATGGCTGTAACCGCAGTTGGAAAAGAGATAGAAAAGAGGGAGGCCCGTTATCTTGCATTATGTTGTCGTATTGCGGCTGAATTAGGCGCGCGAGTTGTAAAAACATATTGGTGCGACAAGGATTTTGATAAGGTTGTTAAAGGGTGTCCTGTCCCGGTTATTATGGCCGGTGGCCCAAAGTGTAAAACAGAACGAGAAGTTCTGGAATTTGTCCATGATGGTATGCAAAAAGGGGCCGTGGGGATCAACCTCGGACGTAACGTTTGGCAAAATCCTAATTCTATTGCTATTGCAAAAGCATTGCGTGCTATTGTCCACGACAATGTTTCTGTAAATGAAGCAGACAAGATTTTTAATGAAAGTGCAGGCAAATAGAACATGAAAGTGGCTAGATATTATAATAATTCTGATGTCCGTTTAGAGGATTACCCGAAACCGGAGATTAATGATGGGGAGGTCTTGGTTAAGGTTAAGGCAAGCGGGATTTGTGGAACGGATGTGATGGAATGGTATCGCGTCAAAAAAGGCCCTAGGATTTTAGGGCATGAAATCACCGGCGATATCGTTGAATCCAAATCCCAAAAGTATAAAGTCGGGCAAAGAGTTTTTGTGAGCCATCATGTCCCTTGTAATACATGTAAATATTGCTTGGCCAATAACCATACCGCCTGTGAGACCTTGCATAAGGGTAATTATGATCCTGGCGGGTACAGTGAATTTGTGCGGGTTCCCCGGATTAATGTTGAATATGGGATTTATGTTTTACCGGACAATGTTTCCTATGAGGATGGCACCTTGATTGAGCCGGTCGCCTGTGTGATAAGAGGGCAGGGAGTGATTGACGTAAAGGAGGGCCAGACGGTTTTGATTCTTGGGAGTGGTGTTTCCGGGTTATTGAATATCCAATATGCAAAATTAAAGGGTGCTACGGTTATTGTAACAGACATAGATGAATATCGATTAAAAAGGGCAAAAGAATTTGGGGCTGATCAGGTTTTTTTTGCCAATCAGGAATTGGATATTAAGGCGGATAAAATCATTATTTGCACAGGTGCTTTTGCCGCGGTAAAGCAGGCATTTTTCTGTATTGATAAAAAGGGTAGTATCCTCCTTTTTGCCATTCCTAATAAAGATATCCCCATCCCTACGGTTGACTTTTGGCGCAATGAAATCACCATAACCTCGTCTTACGGGGCTGCTCCGATAGATTTAGAACAGGCGTTAGAGCTGATTAAAGACGGCAAAATAAATGTTAATGAGATCATTACGCATACATTACCTTTTGATGATATTCAGGAGGGGTTTAAGATCGTGGCGGAGGCCAGAGAATCTTTAAAAGTTGTGTTAAAGCCCTGATGTTTAGAAAGGGGATCCGCAGAAGTCCCTCCCGTTGTGATACGTGCAGAGCGTGATTCCATCAAAGAAGTTTGAAAATTGCGTTAGCTTTCCTTAAATAATTTAGATGAAGCTAG
>JAGLNJ010000184.1 GCA_023139575.1 Candidatus Omnitrophota bacterium
ACCGAAGCAGAGAAGCAGTTTTAATTTTAATACTGCAGAGAAAAAATTAGATTTCGGTGATTTCCAGATAATCTCTGTTAAGCAAGCAGAAGGGACAGGGCTTTTTATATAGTTGAAGCCCGAATCTTCCCCCAATCCCCACCGTTATGCTACAATATCCGCATGTCTAAACGCGTTTTAACCACTACTTCTCGATATGCGCAATTGGTGCGTTCCCTCAAAGCGGAAATCCAACGAGTCAAAGCAGAAATTGAACAGAGATTGGTTGTTGCTTATTGGAACGCGGGACGGATGATTGAAAGTTTTCTTCACCGCAACCCCGGCCAGACGCTTACCGACCTTACCCGTCGGCTGTCCCAAGATTTGGATATCCACATGCGCACGCTGCAGCATTGCCATCAGTTTTCTCAGAGTTACCCCGAACTTGACCTGTCCCTGCCGATCAGTTGGTCGCATTACCGGTTGCTGCTTCTCGTCGATTCGACCAAAGAGCGAAGGCGGTGGGAGAGGCGTATCGTTAAAGAAAATTTAAGCCAAAAGGAATTTTTGAATTTGCTTAACCTGAACCGGGCTGAAGCCGACTTGGAAATAGTTCCACGCGTAAAATTGCCGGAGCCGCAAAGAGGGCTTTTGTATCATTATCGTTTGATTAAAGTCAATTATCTAGACCAGGGCTCCGATGGTATTATGGTGGACTGTGGATTTGAAAACCGCGTTATCCCTCCGAGGGCGGATGGGACGCTCACGAATAAACGAACCGTCAAATCGGTGAACCCCGACGGGGTTTGCCGCCTTAAATTTTTCAACGCCACCCATGAATCCCTTTATACATATAAAGCGCACATCGAGCGCGTGATCGACGGTGATACACTTCTGGCGAACATTGACTGCGGGTTCGGAATATGGACACGTCAACGGTTGCGGTTGAGGGGTATTGATGCTCCGGAGCGGAACACTATTACGGGTCAAAGGGCCAAGCGCCGGGTAGAAGAAGAGCTCACATCCTGCGCGTTTGTGATTATCAAGACCTATAAATCCGATAAATACGACCGTTATTTGGCTGATATATTCTTTAAAAAAGGAGAAACTGACGCGCAACGTATCGCGGATGAGGGTCTGTGTTTAAATCACCTGATGATAAACAATAATTTAGCAAGAATTTGGGCATAGTATTGTTTGCTAAACATTTATATAATATAATAAAAAGGTGATAGGCACCAAAAAGGGACAAATAGCTAGACAAGTAGCTATATATTGCTATGCCTGTCCCCAAATGGTGCTTGGCACCTTTTTTTCGACGGAAAAGAAATTGTTGGCTAATCTTTTGCTGTTGGATCCTGAATTTGGGCTGGGAAGAACCACTGGTCAGGATGGTTGATGAACGGGATTTGTCCTTTGAGGAAAGCTGAATTATGCCCATTATTCGTGTTACCCAAAAACTTCAAAAAGAGATTGGCGTAAAGTTTGCGGATTTGCCGCAGATTGATGAGACAGATATGCCATTTGCCGAGTGGTATGCTCATGTGTTTATGATCAATCGCAAGAAGCAGCTGATTTTTGTTGAGCGGCAGACGTTGTTTTCGTTTGTGTGTGCGGATGTGACACGCAAGGATTTACGAGGACGGATTCCAGAGATATTTGAGAAGGGATTGGGCAAGGCCTTATTTGTTGAGGGTGCGGGAGGAGAGCTGGTCAAATCTGTAATGGATGCTTGCCGGGGCGAAATCCGTTTCACTAAAACGCAGGATCGCCACACCATTGGGTCTATGAATGAGTTTGTCAAAAGCCACAAGGATTCCTTCGCTTATCATAGGAGGCCGTCTGAACTGAGGGATCGTCTGAATCATTATATGCCGGTGCGAGGCTTTCCGGGCATTAAGAAGCATGACTTTGCCATTGATGTCTTTGCACGTGTGGTTAAGGATCGCTTTGGGTTGGACTTTGTGCCGTACAAAGAGGACTTTATGTCCAAGATTTTTGCGGACAGCGATTATGAGTGATTTTATATCAATTATGCGGAGAATAAGACATTTAATCGATGCATAAAATGATGCGATTAGAGTGTTAAAATGCTTGAAATGGGTGAGTTTTATTTGTCAGGCCCAAAAGCAAATAGAATGAAGATTGTTATTTCTCAGCAGGTTATGATATTTTTATTTGCTTTTGAAGCGATTAAAGGTTATAATTGTATCAGGATATGAAGCGATTATTGTGTCAATCGAACCAGGATGGAGTAGGAAATAATGGCTAATCATTTGAAATATATTTGGGAAGATAAGAGCTGGACAGACTTTTCTTGGTCGAGTGATAAGCTTCTGACTCATTTGGGGCAGGCACGTCAAACTCAAGGAAAAATTTTGGCTCGTGTAAAAGCCTTAGGGATTTCTTTAATCAGTCAGGCACAGACAGAGATTCTAATAGAAGAGGCTATGCAAACCTCAGCGATTGAAGGTGAAACTCTTAAGAGGGATTCGGTGAGGTCGTCAGTTGTTCGACATTTGGGGCTGTCAGAGGCTGGTCTGCCTGCGTCCGATAGGCATATTGATGGGTTGGTGGAAATCCTGCTTGATGCAACTCAAAATTATGACAAGCCGCTTACTGTTAAGAGACTACAGTCTTGGCATGGGGCATTGTTTCCAACAGGTTATTCCGGTTTGCATAAGATACGTGTCGGGAAATGGAGAACTCAAGCTATGCAGGTTGTTTCTGGATCGGTTGGCAAAGAAAAAGTTCATTATGAGGCTCCTTCTGCAGACAGGCTTGAGAGTGAAATGAAAAATTTCTTAAATTGGTGGAAAAAGAGTGAAGGGACGATGGAAGGTTTTTTGCGCGCAGGCATTGCTCATTTTTGGTTTGTCACCATTCACCCTTTTGATGATGGAAATGGACGGATTGCTCGTGCTTTAACAGATATGGCATTGGCTCAGGATGAAAAACTCCAAATGCGTTTTTATAGTCTTTCTTCTCAAATTATGGAAGAGAGAAATACTTATTATGATGTTTTGGAAAAATGTTCTAAAGGAAAAAGTGATTTCACAACATGGTTGACGTGGTTTCTGGATTGCTCTCATCGGGCCATGCAGAAATCAGAGCGCATTATTGGGAATGTTTTAGCCAAGGCAGACTTTTGGCAACATCATAGCCAAACTGAAATGAATGAGCGGCAACGTAAGGTTATCAATCGTCTTTTGGACGCGGGTCAGGGTCAGTTTAAAGGTGGTTTAACTACAAGGAAATATGCTTCGATGACCAAAGCGAGCAGGGCGACAGCTTTTCGTGAAATTGCCGATCTTGTTGAAAAGAAAGTTTTAATTCAAGATCCAGAGAGTAAAGGGCGAAATGTTCATTATGACTTAGATTGGCGCCAATTGTGATCTCCCCATGCTAGCACTGTGCTAGCAGAATAAGCTTTAGGTGGGGCAAAAGCGGTTAATCATCAAATAAACGAATCTTCCCTAAGCCCTAACACCCTTGAGAGATAGATAAAATCATCAAACACCGTCGACATCGCTTGAATTTTTCATAACCTGTCTTTCTATGTCAACCTCTAATTTAATATGGAGTCAATTGTTTAATTAATCATGACGGCAGCCTCTAGTTTTCGTCTAGTGATTTGAGCTAAGTGGTAGTCTTCGTTGTAGGTTAATTTTTTGGTCCATAAGCAATGAATGATTTTTAACCATTTATTGGCAAGAGATCGAAGGGCTTCGGAGTGGGTGTGGCCTTTGCATTTTTGTTTATCGTAATAAGCTCGTGCCCAGATGGAGTTGGATAAGCTGCAGAAGGCGAGATCGCGCATAGTGTTTCGAAAGAATTTATTGCAGGCGAATCTAAAATAAACGTGACAATATTTTCCACTGCGTTTGGTGACAGGGGCTGTTCCGGCGAGGCATTGAATATTGTTAAAGTGCGGGAATTGATTACGATGATCGCCGAAGCAAGCTAAAAGTTTTGGGCCGATGACCTTACCAACGCCGGGGAGGGTGTTAAAGATATTTAAGTCGGGGTGTTGTTCGTGATGTTTTTTAATTTCTTTGTCGTAGATTTTGATTTGGGTATTAATTATTTTGATTAAAGGGATGATAGATTTAATAAAATGTTCTTTGGCCTGGATAAAGACGGTTGGAGCAGAGGGTTGTTTTTCTTTGAGTAAATAAAAAATATCATCAGTTCTTTTGGGATTGGAATAACCATTTTGTTTAAGAAAAGTTTTTAATTTATCGAGGGTTAGTTTGTTGGCTTTTTGAGGAGTGGAATATTTGGAAATAAATTTCAAAGAGATCTCTCCAGTAAGGTTACAGAATAATTTAAGAGCGACGGGGTAGAAGAGTTTAAGAGTGTTGATGAGTTGATTTTCTAAACGAATGCGTTCTTTGAGTAAACGTTGTCGATCTTCGGTGAGAAGTTTAAGAATACGTGTGTGTTCGCTGTTGCGTTGATATTCTTTGAGTCGAAGAACATTTTCGCGAAGATAATTGGATAATAGTTTGGCATCGAGTTTATCATTTTTACTTCCCGATAACGAATGAGACTTTCGGTAATCAACCAAGGCTCCGGGATTAACGGAATAAACACGATATTCAAAATGAATTAAATGATCAAAGAATAAACCGCTGTTGGTTTCAATGCAGATGAGTGTATTATTTTTGTCATAGATGTTTAGTTGATGATCAAATTTTGTAAAGCCTTCGACATTGTGAGTGATTTGAAATTCTTTGATTGTTTTACCGTTGTGATCAGTAATACAAATGTCATGTTTTTGATCTGCCCAGTCGATGCCGATAAATATTGAATTCACGATGATCTCCTTTCTTAGTTATTGATTGATCTAAAGGAGCCAAGGGAGCATTACCGGCAATGTTCATATATAGGCACTCGTAGTGCAGCTTTCTAATTAATTGTTCCAGTAGTTCAGCTTAAAGGGGGCAAACAGGTTAAAGCGCTCGAAGCGCATGAAGGTCAAAGCGTTACCCTTTGAGCTGACTCCTTTAGAAGCTCTTTCCATCTTTCTATCATAAGAAAGGTTGTTTTGGAAAGAACTGATGGGGAGTATCGCATATATGAAGGTCACCAGTTCAAATCTGGTCCCCGCAACCTTTCGAAAAGCCCAGCCCCCAAAAGGGGGTTGGGCTTTTTGCGATGTTGAGGGGGTCGTTGCCTGAGGTGGGTAGCAAAGCTAACAGCGACCGAGTCCCGACGGCAAGTCGGGGCGAGGAAGTGGTTGAGCCCGCCATGGGCGAGGCCAACCATTTAAAAAGCCCGTTTCCGACGAGGAGGCTGGCTTTTCCGTTGTGCGCCATTTGTCTGTATTTGTCTGAAATCTCACCTTTTTATGCCATAAAATGCCTATCCCTTATTTTATTTATTGTCAATATTCTTAGAACCAATATGAAATTGCGGGCATATAATCTTAACTGCTTCTCTGCTTCGGTC
>JAGLNJ010000185.1 GCA_023139575.1 Candidatus Omnitrophota bacterium
GCGGGGCCAAGATGTCCAAAAAGGGAGGAGTCCTTGAAATAGGCGTTGATTCTCTTCCCGCCCTGCCTCGTGATGCAACAGACAGAAACAGAACATCTCCTTTTGCATTTACCGGAGCAAAGTTTGAATTCAGGGCAGTCGGTTCTAACCAAAGTCTGGCAGGGCCAAATATTGTCCTTAATACAATTGTTGCTGATGCACTGGATGAAATTTGTACAGAACTTGAAAAAGTTAAAAAAGAAAAAAAGGATTTTAATGCGTCAATTCAAAAACTTCTGCAGAATATTATTAAGAACCACAGAAAAGTGTTGTTTGACGGTGATAATTACACTGAACAATGGGTAAAGGAAGCAGCAAAAAGAGGGCTGCCAAACCTTAAAACAACACCGGAGGCTCTGGCAATTTTAAAAAAGCCGGAGGTTATTAAAGTTTTTGAAAAGCACGGTGTTTTGACTGAAACAGAACTAATGTCCCGCCATGACGTATATCAGGAGGCATATAATATTATAATAGATTACGAAGCGAAATTGTCAGCAGACATGGCAAAAACATCAATTATTCCTGTTGTTTTGAATTATCAGGAGGAATTGGCAGATACTATCAGATCTGTAGAGGCTGTTAACAAGACAAAGTCTGTTCTGACACGCAAGTTGCTTAAAAATGTTACAAAAGAAGCAGAGGCGTCATTGGATTTTATCGATAAGCTGGAGGCAGCAATTATTAAGGGGAATACTCTTAAGACAAAAGAGGCAATGGATAATCTTCGAAAAACAGTTGATAAATTAGAAGGCCTTGTCCCTGCAGATATTTGGCCGCTGCCTTCATATGCTGAGATGTTGTTTATGCTGTGAAAGCGGTTTGACAACTAAAACTTTTTTGTTTAATGTTACTATGATTTTTTGGAGAAAATTAAATTATGCGACAGGTTTATTATCCTGAAAAACAGGGTTTATATGACCCTGAAAATGAACACGGCAACTGTGGCGTTGGTTTTTTAGCACAGATTAATGGAAAACAATCTCACGATATTGTTGTTAAAAGCATAGAAGTTCTGGAAAAATTGCTTCATCGCGGTGCGACAGGAGAAGATGCCTTGACCGGAGACGGCGCAGGTATTCTTATTCAAATACCTGATAAATTTTTTCGTATAAAATGCAATTCTTTAGGTTTCTCTTTGCCTGAGTTAAAAAAGTACGGCGTAGGGATGATATTTTTTCCTCAGGAAAAGGGAAGCAGTAAGCAGTGCCGAAATATTATTGAAGAGATAATTGTTCAAGAAGGGCTTCAATTATTGGGATGGCGGGAAGTCCCGGTTGATAGTGATGCTCTTGGAGATAAGGCTCGCGAAGCTCAACCTGAAATTATGCAATGTTTTATTGCGGGACAAGGGCTTGAAGGTGCTGCCCTGGAACGCAGGCTGTATGTTGTGCGCAGGCAAACAGAAAATTACATTGAAGAAAAGTTGCGTTTGGGAGATCGTTTTTACATTCCCAGTATGTCTTGCAACACGATTGTTTATAAAGGAATGATGCTGGGAAATCAGGTTCCTGAATTCTATTTGGATATAAATGATCAGGATTTTATCAGTGCAATAGCTGTTATCCATCAAAGATACAGTACAAATACCTTCCCTTCATGGAAATTAGCCCAGCCGTTCAGGTATCTTGCCCACAATGGAGAAATTAATACTTTAAGGGGTAATCTTAATCAAATGCATTCCAGGGAGAAGTCTTTAGAATCTCCATTATTCGGTGAAGATATTAAAAAGATTTTGCCGATTATTGATGAAGCCGGCAGCGATTCCGCGTGTCTGGATAATGCCCTTGAACTTTTGGCCA
>JAGLNJ010000186.1 GCA_023139575.1 Candidatus Omnitrophota bacterium
ACTTTGGGGATTATTATCTGGGCGTCTCCCACGATGAGAACAGAGGGCGATGATATTGCAGAGGTTTTATATTTAATGGGAATACGCCCGCGGTGGAATACTTACAGCAACAGGGTTGAGGGATTGGAGATTATTCCTCAGGAGGAATTGAAATTCCCACGCATAGACGTTACTCTTCGTACCAGCGGAATATTTCGAGACGCGTTTCCCAATTTAATGTATCTAGTCGATGAAGCTGTCAAGATGGTTGTGGCATTAGAGGAATCTTACGACACTAATTTCCTTAAACGTAATGTGGAGCGCGAGGCAAGTGAGTTTCAAAAGAAAGGCGAAAGTATTGAGGAAAGTTTGAGGCTGGCAAGCTTCAGGGTGTTTTCCACTCGCCCCGGTTGTTACGGCGCCGGTGTAAATAAAACACTTGATGCTAAGCAATGGAAAGACAAAGGAGATCTAGCGGAAATTTATGTAAGCTGGGGAGGTTATGCCTACGCGAAAAAATCTTATGGTAAAGAAGTCAAAGATGTTTTTCGCAAGCGGCTTGGCGCAATGAATATGACGGTCAAAAATGAAGATTCGCGTGAATACGATATGCTCTCTGGTGATGATTTTAATTCCTTTCACGGCGGGATGAATGCCGCGGTAACTCATTTTAGCGGTAAAGATGCCTGTTCGTACACAGGGTTAAGCGCTGACCCGCGGCAGGTTCAAACGCGTTCCAGTCAAGAGGAGGCAAAGTTTGTTTTTCGCGTGCGTGTACTTAATCCTAAATGGATTGAAGGGATGAAGAGGCATGGTTACAAAGGGGCAGGGGATCTCTCGCGCCAGGTGGATATTTGTTTTCAATGGGACGCAACCAGTGATGTTGTTGATGACTGGATGTATGAAAATCTTGCTCAAACATACGCCTTAGATAAAGAGATGCAGGAATGGTTCAAAGAACATAATTCCTATGCCTTAAACAATATTACCGAACGCCTTTTAGAAGCGATTCAAAGAGGCATGTGGAATGCTGATGAGCAAATGAAAAAAAATCTACAAAATTTATATTTAAAAAACGAAGGCGATATTGAGGAGGCGTTAGATGATTCAGGAGCAGTTGTGGAAGCCTGAAATAGATAAATCAGAATGTAACAATTGCCGGATATGTGTTGAGTTTTGTTTTAGAAAAGTGTTTGGCATTGATGCTGACGGAGAGGTGCAGGTTGTCGCGGGGGATAATTGTGTAAATAATTGCCATGGTTGTGAGTGGCGCTGCCCACAAGTGGCAATTACCTTTCCCAAACCGATCACACAGGAGTCTGCAAACAAGACAGTAGCATATTATAAAAAGAAGGGGAAAAAGGTTCCGGTTGAATTTATTGATTTTGTAAAAAAACGTTATGGGTTAGAGATAAATGCAAAATAGAGAATGGAACTTTATGCAAAGGGTTGTAAAAATATTAATAGTAGCAGGTGTGTTTTTTTTGTTGAGTATGCTAAACGTGAATCTGGTGTTCGCTGACGAATTGGATTCAGATGTTGTAACGATAACCGCTGATGATATTCGCGTTATGAATATAAACAGCATAACAGAGTTATTGAATCAAACTCCTGGAGTAAGCGCGGGAGATACTTCAGTAAAATTGCGCAGTTCTTCTGAAGTGAAGGTATTTCTTGACGGAAGGCCGATTAATGACCCTTTGTCTTCTCATCGGGCAGTTAAATGGAATATGGTTTGCCTGAATAATATTGAAAAAATAGAAATTTATAAAGGTGGAGGGGCTGTTGATTTTGGAGATGGTACCAGTGGCGGGGCAATATGCATTACAACGAAAAAGATTGATAGTTCACAAGGTAAAGTTGATGTATTTTTTGGAAGCATGGATACTCGTCAGTATATTTTAAATTATCAGCATGATTTTTCCCCTTTTGGCGTTGGGCTTCTTTTTGACTGGTATGAAACTGAGCGTTACCGTACGAACTATGATAAACAAAAAAATCAAATAGGATTAAGAGGAAGCTACAAACGGGACGAAGGAAAAAATTTTGACTTGTCCCTGGACTATTCTACGGAAAAAAGGGGTAAGCCTGGCCTTGAGGCATATCCTTCCCCTAATTCGCGGGCAGAGTCTGAAATTTTTTCTGCCAGTTTGCTGGGGGTTATTGATAAAATAAAAAGTTCGACTTATTTTAGCCGATGCCGAAGAGAAGATAACAATCCTGATAAAAGCCAGCACACAGTATTACGGCATTGGACAGTAGGCGAGAACATTACTAATTCTTTTTCCTTCCCGGGAATCGGAAAAATAAATGCAGGGTTTAGTTTTGAATTTGCCCATGTCGAGGGAAATAAAATTTCACCAAAGGATGAACAGACTTATGGCCTTAAGTTTTCTAAGGATATTAAATTTGAAGCAATACCTTTAAAATTAGGATTGGGCATTCGTGGTAATTTTTATTCAGCTTTTCCTAACGTAGTGAATCCGGAGATGAAATTAGGCTATGATTTTTATGGAACCGATTTATCTTTTGCTGTAAGCCGGACCAATAATGTGCCGACATTTCTTAAACGATATTATGAGACGTCAAGCACGCAGCCTAATCCTGATCTGGGAGTAGAGAAGGCGTATAATTATTCGTTTGGCGTAAGCCGGGAATTTTCGGATTCATTTAGTGTGAATTTAAGTACCTTTCTTAATCAGATGAAAGATAGAATAACCTATGTTCGTGGAGATGACGGCATTGGTCAATATGAAAACATTGGAGAGGTAACCCGCAAAGGCTTTGAAGGTTCGGTTGATTGGAAAGTGAATAATTGGATGAAGTTCAAACCCTCTTACAGTTATCTTGTCGCGAAAGATGATGAAAGCGGTAACTGGCTTCCTGCTAGGCCAAGGCACACGGTTAAGATGGATACATATTTTAAGCCGTTGGATAAATTAAATATTGTTTTAGCAGTAAAATATGTTTCTAAACAATTCACGCGTTCGGATAATACAAAGAGTGTTCCGGGATATGTAATAGCTGATGTACGAACGGAATATTCTTTAGGTGCGGCAAGGGCATTTCTAAAGGTCGAAAATTTTGCCGACAAAAAATACCACTACGGAGACGGCTACCCCGCCCCACCGCGAAGATGGCTGGCCGGGATGAGTTGGGAATTTTGAGTAGTTACATGTTAATTATTGACAGAGGAAACAGCATGACGAATCTAAAATTTACGGAACTCCGGCGGCGCACATTGGTGAAATCATTCCTGTGGCGGATTATCGGAGTCGTTTGGACCTGGGTTGGTGCGTATATCATCCTTTTATTCGTGCCCCCTTCCCGCAAATCGGCGGCTCTCATTGCCACTCTGATCGTTGTGTATCACCACTCAACGCGGATGGTCATGTACTACGCGTATGAACGCATCTGGGCCTCCGTTGCATGGGGACGCGACATCATGCCCAGACCCATGTCAAGACGAGAAAAAATCCTTTGGTCAATTGGCACAGCTGTGGCTTTGGGCATCATCTTTTTTTTGCTTCTGGGAGTCCACCCCAGGATCAAGGCAAAACAATTTGCCAACAACAAAGTCCATTCGATTTCTGAAGGCCGCGCAAGCGCATCTTCTCATTGGAAGAGGAGGATTCATTAATGAAAGGGTTTATTCACGTTTACACAGGCGATGGGAAAGGTAAAACTACTGCGGCATTGGGTTTGGCTTTGCGGGCTATTGGTGCAGGGTTGAAAGTTTACATTGGGCAGTTTATTAAGGAAGGGAAATTTAGTGAATTAAAGGCATTGGAAAAATTCAGTCAGAATATTACAGTAGAACAATTTGGAAGGAAACGGTTTGTTGGAAAAAAGATAGTAGAAGAGGACAGGCAGGCGGCACAGAATGGATTAAAATGTGTCCGCGAAATTATGCGCAGCGGTAAGTATGATTTGATTATTCTGGATGAAATAAATATTGTATTGCATTATGGGCTGATAGACGAGAGCGACGTGATTGACATGCTTAAAAACAGGAATGAACAAACAGAAGTTGTATTAACCGGCAGGCATGCAAGGGAAAATATTATTGATTGCGCGGATCTTGTTACTGAAATGCGCAAGATAAAACATTATCGCGATCAGGGCATTAACGCCCGTTTGGGTATTGAAAAATGAGAGAAAAGGCAAAAGCAATTCAAATAGTTGGAACAGGTTCAGGTGTTGGCAAGAGCGTGCTTGTTGCCGGTATCTGCCGTATGCTGACACAGGAAGGTTACAAGGTTGCTCCTTTTAAGGCGCAAAACATGGCGCTTAATTCTGCTGTGACTCCTGACGGGTTGGAGATTGGCAGGGCACAGGCAATGCAGGCTGCGGCATGCGGTATTGAGCCTTGTGTTGATATGAATCCGGTTTTGCTTAAACCTACCAGCAATGTTGGGTCACAGGTGATTGTACATGGTAAACCTGTTGGAAACATGAGCGCGGTAGAATATTACAAGTACAAATCGCAAATATGGGGGAAGATAAAACAGTCACTTAACAGGCTACTTGCTGCCAATGATATTGTTGTTATTGAAGGAGCGGGTTCACCTGTCGAGGTGAATTTGAAGAAACACGATATCGTTAACATGAAAATTGCCCGGCACCTTAAATGCCCGGTTATTCTTGTTGGAGACATTGACTGCGGCGGCGTATTTGCCTGGCTTTTAGGCACGTTGGGTCTTATGCCTAATGCGGAAAAGAAGCTGATAAAAGGTTTCATTATTAATAAATTCCGCGGTGATAAGAATTTGCTTACAGGAGGCCTAAGATTTCTTGAGAGAAGATCAGGGAAGAAAGTGCTTGGAGTTGTGCCGTATTACACGGATATTAAATTGCCTGAGGAGGATTCTCTTTTTTTTGACACTCGTAAAAAGGACAGGATTAAAAAAGGCAGGCTTAACATTGTAGTTATTAAACTTCCTCATATCGCAAATTTTACTGATTTTGATATTTTAGAAAGAGAGCAGGGCATTAATGTTTGCTACACTCTGGAAAAAAAGCAATTATCAAAAGCTGATTGTGTTATTCTCCCGGGGAGTAAGAATACATTAGCTGACCTTGCATTTATCGGTCGTAACGGAATAGGTGAAATGATTAAAAAGAAAGCCGCTCGCGGGTGCAGTGTTGTTGGTATCTGCGGGGGATACCAGATGCTCGGCACCCGCATTGAAGACCCGTACGAAGTCGAATCCGGCCATAATAAAGTCAATGGGCTTGACATCCTGAAAATAGTCACGGTACTTGAAAAAGAAAAAGAATTGAACAGGGTTTGCGCAACAAACAGGATCGATGCATTAAACGATCTGAATGAGGGGCAAATAGACGTTGA
>JAGLNJ010000187.1 GCA_023139575.1 Candidatus Omnitrophota bacterium
GTGCGCACGCGCCTTAATAGCAAGCCGATTAATTTGTATTTCAACATTGACCGCAAGGTTCCGAAAAATCTCGTAGGTGATCCTACACGCTTAAAGCAAATATTTATAAATCTCCTTGATAATGCGATTAAATTCACGGATCGAGGAGAAATCGGCCTTGATATACGGTTGGAAGGTGACCGCGAGGCTACTATAGAAAATAAATTTAAAATTCGTTTTGTTATACAAGATACAGGGATTGGCATTCCGGAAGATCGGCAGAATCAAATATTTGAATCATTTACTCAGGCAGAAAGTTCCACCACGCGTTTATATGGCGGTACCGGGTTAGGTCTGACCCTTTGTAAGAATTTCGTCGAGAAAATGGGCGGCAAATTGCGTGTGAAATCGACACTGGGTAAAGGTAGCCGATTCATATTTAGCATTCTCCTAGAAGAAGGAGATTTCATGATAAATGAAGAGCCTCGCAAATTGAAAAGTATGGGCGGGACTCATCTCATGATTGTTGAAGGCCATGAGACATCTTCGCCAAGTTGGGTTTCTTTTTGCGAGGTAAACGGTATAAATGTAATTTTTGCAAATAGCGCCAAACAGGCTTCGGAGGCGTTGCTAAAGCTCCAAGAATCTAAAAACCCTGTACCCAAAATTATTTTCATTGATGCGTTGTTGCCGGATAAGGAAGGATTCATGCTAGCTCTTAAAGTTAAACAACAGCCTGATTTTGACGAAATTAAACTTGTCGCCGTCACATCGGATGTTAAAATAGATAACACTGATGATTATCGTGAGGCTAAGTTTGATGCCTGGCTCGGTAAGCCTGTTATTCAAAGTGAGGTAAAGGAACTTTTAGTAAAATTAATAGAAGGAAAAGTTTTCAAAGAACGAGATTTTTCCAAGGATGTATTGGGGGCGATATCCTGTGAAGGAATTAAAATATTAGTTGTGGAAGATAGCATGCCGAATCAAGAGCTCCTGCGGATTCATTTGGAATCACTGGGATGCAGTTGTGAATTTGCTTCAAATGGTAAGGAAGCTATTGAACTTCTACGGGAAAATGATTATGATATATGTTTCATGGATCTGCAAATGCCCGTATTAAATGGCATTGAGGCAACAAAGGCAATACGTTCAGAGCTGAGAAACAGGTTGCCGATTATCGCGCTGACCGCTGCAGAAGTAGAAGATGAAAAAGATAAGTGTCTTGAGTCCGGAATGAACGATTATCTGTCAAAGCCGTTTGGCATAGAGGAACTAAAACGTAAAATCATTAAACATTCTAAGATGTAACAAGTAGTTGATAAAGGTGACCACTATGACAGAATCAAACAATAGTCTGAAAATTCTTGTTGTTGACGACTCCGATCTTGAACGAGAACTCTTGATTGAGGTGCTCAAGGGGGCCGGAGTCAAGAATGAATTTCTTCAGGCAAAGACAGGAGATGCGGCAATACAAATTTTAGGGACCCGCTATAAAGAGATCGGCCTCATCCTGCTGGATTGGCAGATGCCGCAAATGTCTGGTATGGAATTTATGGAGGCCGTTATGAAAGTGCCGGCTGTTGCGGCAACGCCAATTATTATGGTTACCGCATCCGGAACAGATGAAAACAAGAAGAAAGCTCGCGATGTCAACCCCAATTTAGCCGGTTATATTGTTAAGCCGTATACGCCGGAGTCTTTGATTGAGATCATCCGTCCGTATGTGTTATTGAGTTAATAAAATATCTTACAACATGAGGTGAGACGAATGTTTTTTAAAAAACAAAATAGTGAACTTGATAAATTTGCAGAATTGTTGAATCAGGGCGTCGTTGCCCTTTTCAAGGAAAGAGGTGAGATTAAGTTCACCTCGGATCCGGTGATGGAGCGGAAAAGGTTAATTGAATTTGATGGCCGCATGCGGGCAGATGGCATGGAGAAGTTTGAAAACGAGCCGACATATGTTTCGGCTGTGAACTTTTATGCCAATGAAAAGGATATGGAAAAAAGTAAGACTTTAGGCGCCCTTATTATTTATGTCGAGCAAACCTACATCGCAAAATTGATGAAGATGCTACGCTATCCACCAATCGATGATGAGAGTGATGATGCGATGCGGGATTCCTGCGGGACTTTATGCAATATCGTTTCCGGCCGTTTTAAGTCGGAGATATCATCGGCAGGATATATTGAATTAGAAATGTCTCACTTTATGAATTACCGTAATAGCGCATTCAGCGGCGTAAATTTTTGTTATAACGAATACGATAAATATATAATCGATTTTGAAATTGACAAAAAAAAACGTCTGGTTATTGAGATGACAATGGGCGCTGTGCCTAAACGTTAGGGGATTGAGGAATGGGAAATATTACAATAGATTTTGAAAAGAATTGCCAGTCGTTGAGTATTTCACTCAATATTTATTTGCGCATTATGAATAAGGCTGTTGAGCAGACGCACAACGATTTCCTCGAGTTGAATGCTGCGTTAAAAGAGTCAGACTATGAAAAAATGAGGTATGTGTCCCATAGGCTCAAAGGTGATTATGATAATTTGCGAATAACTGAGATAGCTGCCATGGCGAAGGAAATTAATGATATCGCCAAAACAAATCAAGATAAAGATAAAATTGAAGATTTATTTTTAATAATCAAAATAAAATTTAGCGAGGTAGAGAAAATTATTTTCGAAAAAACAAAATAAGGACAAAGCTATCATGGATGATTTTTTAATAGATTCAATTCAGATCAACGCAGAAGAAATTAGTAATGAGTTGCGGATTAGGCCGGAAATTTATAAGAGATTGGTCGCCAGTTTTACAAATAGTCTAGGTGAGAAAATAAAAAAATTGAATGACGCCCTGTCCATTGATGACAGAGACCAGGCGCGCATGATTCTGCATGAAATAAAGGGGACAGCTGGCAACCTGCGTTTGAGAACTATTGCCGCACCGGAATCCATGCTTCATGACGCGGTAAAAATAGGTGAAACACAAGGAAAATTGACGTTATATTTTGATGTTTTGAAAACAGAGGTGGAAAAATTACAAAAGTATGTGACAGCAAATTTTGTGGACAGCTCAGGAGAATAGGGTAGATCATGTATAAAATTTTGATAGTCGATGATAATTTTGAAAATCGTCAATTACTCGCTGAAATACTTCGAGAGGTGGCCTTGTGCGATTTTGCGGCAACCGGTATTGAGGCCGTGGATGCCTATAATCTTTCTGTCCGCAGAGAGGAACCGTATAGCCTGATTTTATTAGATATTGAATTGCCGGAAGTCAATGGACTAGAGATACTTGAGAAAATTCGGGGAAGTGAAAAAGACGCGGGAATAGCACTCGGTGATGGTATCCCGATTATTATTGTAACGGCCTATGAAAAACGATTTCTTGAGGCGTACAATAAAGGCTGTGATGACTATATTTTAAAGCCTATCGACACAGAGATCCTTTTTCAGAAGATTGCTGATGTTTTTGAAAAAGGAGATGGTTGAATCCCAATAATTCCTCCAGCATGCCCCAATCCCACAGCAATTCCGCTATAGGCCTACTGACTAGACGATAAAATAGAATAAAATTGGAAGAGCAAATTCGCATTAAAATTTGCTTGATTTTCTGAGCTTAATACTTAAATAATATGCAGTAGTTTGTTAAAAATTATTTTTTCTCAACAGGAGGCTTCAACTTGACTTGATGACACTAAGCGTTGTTTGAATCCTATACACAGCGCATGATAACGGCGAGCATATAAAATTCTTCCTGTGTAAATAAATTATTTTTTAACAAAGTACTGTCAATTCGTTCGCGCTCTTTTAACCTTTCTGTTGCTTTTAGCCCTTAACAATTTTTATCGCTTTACCATTAAAATTTTAGCGGATACGATTTATTGGTCTTTCAGTTTTATAACCTCTTCCCGAAGGCGCTGGGCGATCGCCTCGTAATCATCTGCGATATCTGAGGATTTTCCCTCCAGCAATTCCTCTTTTGTAAAAGGTCTTCCAAACGTGACCTTCATCGGATAGGGGCGTGGGAAGCGATTTCCTCGCCGCCAGGCGTGATAACTTCCTTTAATATAAGCGGGAATAACCGGAACGTTGAGTTCTTTAACCAGAACTCCGACACCTTTGCGAAATTTCTTTACTTGATTATCGATCGTTCGCTCCGCCTCAGGGAAAATACAAACGATCTTTTGCTTCGAAAGAATATAAGACGTGGTTTGCATGGACTCCATTAAACGAACAGAGGCATCGATGGAAACAAGATGAGCCGGTTTCATCACCCAGCGGATTAAAGGATGTTCAAATATCAGGGTATATCCCAGGAAGTATGTATTGAGGACTGTTTGAAAGGGGAGACTACACATGATAACAGGACCATCGAGGTAACTGGCATGATTAGCACAAACGATACAGGGCCCATTGTTAGGGAGCGGAGCAGTTTTTCGTATACGCAAAAGCCAAATGATCCGAAAAAGGGTCAGGATGAAAATTTTGCTGGTAACAGCGAAAAGCCAATAGCCAAAATTCATTTTTGTCTGTATTTTCTGACGAATAGACTCATTGGGAGGTTGTTGAAGGATATGCGCCCATGTCTTATCATCGAGTTTTTTCGCTCGCCCTGGTTTTTCTGACGAATCACGCAAAGAAAAAATTATGGCAATCAACTCTTTGACGGTGGAGATGCTCCCAAGATCTTCGTCAGGGATAGAAACAGAAAGCAATTTCTCTAATCCTAATCCCATTTCCACACGTGAGAGGGAATCGATTCCCAGATCAATTTCTAAATGATTGTTTACGCCAACACTGCGGTGAAGTTGATCACAAAGATAGCCAATGACTTTCTTGGTGA
>JAGLNJ010000188.1 GCA_023139575.1 Candidatus Omnitrophota bacterium
AAAACTACGAAAGATATTATATGCTGTATTTTGTCCTATATATATAGATCCACTAGTTGCATCATAACCCGAACTCGTACTCCGGGCGGTACTATAAGTCCCTGAAGTACCTGTTATATCACAATCAGTAGTTTCAGATTCAGCGGTTATCGGGTCAACCCGGACGGGATACACGGCGGTCTTGAGCCAGGATAGGGGAAATTGGACATGCGCCTGGAAAGTTAAGAACTTTTCAGGCGCAGGCGCCGGGCCACTCCTATTGTCCGGTGACTTTTCCCGCGTTTCACCCGCCAAGGGGCCAGGCCCGCCGGCTACGGTAAATAGCCCCGTAACCGTGCCCCCCGCCGCGTCCGTTGCCACCGGCGCCTCCCACCACCACTGGGTGCCGCCTTCCCGGTCCTTAAAATCGATTTGCCGGCCGGTCGTCACGGGCGCGCCGTCCCACTTTCGGCCGTCGATGAAGATATTGAGATCGGTGGAAAAGGTCAGGGAGAGTTGGAGGAAATCACCCTCCATCGGGGCAAGCCCGTCCGGCGAATCAGGGCCACCCACCGGTGAGGCAAGATCATCCAGGGGGGCAAGCGCGCCGGCTGCAGTTTTGCGGCCTTGCGGCCTTGTGATATTGCCTGCCCCGCGCGTCTCGGCGGGGAGTCCTTGCGCCTCCCGCGGCGCGATGCGCGCGTAACTATCAATTTCCAATATCTTTATAAACCGCGTATTTGAAGGTGTATAGCGGAAATCCATGCCCTCCCCGTAGGCGCCGGGCCATTCGATAAAGCCGCCTCCGGAGATGATATCAAATGGTTCATTGCTGACCTGACCGGTGACTGATTGGGGGCGTGCCAGTATCCTGAACTTCGTATCCCCTGTCTCATCCGGGGAAAACTGAACAGCAAGACTGCCGGGAACAGCTTCCAGAAAATGGCTATTTTTTTCTAAACGTAAAATTTTATGCTCACCGAACTCATTCCTCACATAAGCCCGGTAATTCGCGTCGACCATCTGATATGCCCAAATCGGGCCGGCGGCGGCCCCTCCGTCATACGGCTGCCACCGCGTATCAATATCCTTCCACGCGCCGTCTTTCTCATAGTGCAGGCTGCCGGCACTGACAATCGCCTGTCTCCGGCCGTCAGGGCGGATAAAGGTCTTGGCGGTTTCGGTTCGATCTTCCACTATTTCAACAGAATCTTGAGGCAGGCCGGTGATGCAGGGGTGAACCGGGGACGGGGCAGGATCCTCCGAGGGCGCAAGACCACCGGCTGCATTTACCTGTGACTTGTGACGTGTGTCATGAGGCTGTGTAAACGCACCCGCCCCCCCTGTCAGGACGCACAGCCCTGATAGCAGCATGACGAAAAAGGTCAAATTGTGAGTTTTTTTCTTAAAAATCATTAAAATAAATTATAAGTACGTTTTACTTCCTTTTTTAAAAATAGCTCACAGATGTCTCATCGTTCTTTTTTTGAATGCAACGTGCCGTCACGCGAATTTTCAACTACCACTTCCTTTCTTGTATTATTTTTCATTCCATCCATCTACTACCGCCTTACTACCTCCAGGCTTCATTGCGCATATTCTGAAAATCTTTTTCCAGGCGCGGCACCTTCCCGGATTTTAAAAACAACTCTGCTTCCAGGATCTTTTCTTTCACCAAATCCACATCATCCGCCTTGGGACTTAAGTGCAGATAGTGCCGGTAATGGTCCAGGGCGACCTTAGGCTCATTAATATATTCACTGGCGACAAAGGCCAGATTAAAATGCGCGTTGGGGTCATCCGGGGTCAACTTCACAGCCACCCGGTATTCCTTCAAGGCCCGATGATATTTCCCTCTGTTAAAAAATACATTGCCCATATTGTAATGAATCTTCGCCTCATCCGATTTGATCTGCGCCGCCACCAGGTTCATCTGATCGATCATATCCACAACCCCCTGGCCCTTATTTTGAGAGGCAATGACCTCGATGGCCAGGTCGGTGGAAAAAACGCCTTCCGATGGGGCAAACCCCTCGGTTACAATGGCTTGTGACTGTTCCTGTGACATTACCGACCCCTCCCCCGTTGCCCGGGCATGAACCGGACTCAATAAATTCCGGGTCAGTTTACCCTGCAGCCTTGATATCTGGCTTTGTAATAACTGCATCTCCCCGATTTTTTGTTCTGTCACGCTCGTTAACCGCGCCTGAAGGCCATCAATTTTCGCCTGTAAGGCTTCTGTCCCTGACTCTTTTTCTTTTTGGGCCTCGGCTAATTGTGTTTGTATCGTATTGATCTCTTCTTTTAAAACACCGGCTTCTTGAGATTTCTTCTCTTTCAATTCAGCGAACATGCTCTCCATTTGAAAGATATTCTTTTTCATGGAAGCTGTTTGTGTTTCTTTCAGTTCCCGCATATCCCTTAAATCATTCTGCAAGTCTGCTATCTGTTGCTTGAGAGCCCCCGCCTGTGTTTGCTTTTCATTTTTCTCTTGCGCTAATGTGTCTTGCAGCCCCTTTATTTGGGCCTTTAAATTCTTTACTTCATGTATTTTTTCATAAGACGTTTTGACAATATTTTCTTCCAATTTCTTTATTTCCGTCTGTAAAGAGTTCTTCTCCTTTTCGCGTTCTTCTTCCTTTTTTACAATTTGCTGCCGCAAAGTTACGGCCTGCCGCTCATGCTGCTCCCTGGTGCTTTCTATAGCGGTGCGTAGCTGCTGCTTCACGTTCAAATCCTTTTCCGCGAGCTGACTGGCTAATGCCATTTCTTTTTCCTGCACAGCCAAGAGCTCTTTTTCCTTAGCGAGCAGTTCTCCCTCCAATTCAGAGATACGCTCCGCCAGTATCTTTTCTCTTTCAGATTGCTGCTGCTCAAAAATGGCAACATCCCTGCCCGTCTCCCGCGCTACTTGCCTGGCCGCCAAAAACTGTTCCTTTTCTTCCAACGCCTGGCGCAATTCACGCATTTCCATTTGCGATTGCCGGTTGAGCTCAATGATCCGCTCGGATTCCTCGCGGTATTTATCCCTCTCCTGAACGACATTGTTCAAACGGTTCACCTCAATGGCCCTCTGCCCTTTAACATTGCGGAATTTCAAATCCAGCTCATCGATCTGCCCGCGCAACCGGCGGTTTTGTTCAATAAGTTTTTTCAGCGTTGTACTGGTCTGGACAATGCGCTCCCTGCTGATGGTAATTTCCGGATTGCCTTTTTCCTCTTTTGTCCCGGCAGCATCCTTCCCCCCTTTTTTATCGTAGATAAAATCAGGCTTGATAGACGGCCCTTCCTCTACAGCCTGGTCGAAACCGATCTCTGTCTCGACAAAGGTCACCTCTACTTTTCTTTTATCTTCTTCCCGGGCGAAGGACACATTTTGATTAAGAAGCAATAATCCGCATGCAAGAATTAAGAAGCAAAAATCAAGGCGCAAGAAATAAGAAAAAACAGGAAGCCTTTCTCCACCCCTGAACTTTCCTGAATTTTTATATTCTCTCAATTCCCCACCTCCGGTTATATTTTTCCGCCTGCGATTCTTTTTCACATCTTGATCCTTTTTTTTTGCTTCTTATTTTTCACTTCTTTAAAAATCATTCTTTGAGCTTCAATTCCTTCTTCTCGTTCTCGGGTTTTGAGCCCGTCATACTTTTCTTCATGGCATCAAAATCAAAAGAGGGTTTTACGCTCCCCCGGTATTCATCATAACCTTCATCCCCGGTAATAATATGCGGGGTTATCAGAATCACGATCTCTGTTGACTCAATGCTGCGCGAATCCACGCGAAATAACTTTCCTAATAAAGGCACATCCATTAAATACGGAATGCCCTTGGTTGTCTGGACCTTATTATCTTTTCTTAATCCCCCGAGGATAACCGTCATACCGTCTTTCACCATAACCGTGGTTTCAACGGATGTCTTGCTTACCTGGGGGATGCCGCCCCCCTGCGATTCAATTCTGGCGACGATCGTGGAAATCTCCGGCTTTAAGATCATGGTGATAAACCCGTCATCGTTGATCGTCGGCGATACCTGCAGGATCAACCCCACATCCACAAAGCGGACGTCCTCGCTGGTTATGGCATTATCACCCGTTCCTGACGTGGTCGAGACAATGTAGGGAACCGTGTCTCCGACATGAATCTTGGCTTCCTGATTGTTGGTGACCAATATTTTCGGATTAGACAGGATCCTTGTATCGCTGACCTGCTTAAGGGCGCGGATCGTGGCATCAAAAGAATGCTCATCAATATTGCCTACCGCATATTGGAAATAATTACTGTGCAAACTATCGCTCGACGTTAAATTATCGGCGTCAAGAAATATGTTTGCAAAACTCATCCTTCGCAAAGCCAGACTATCACTGTTTCGAAAAGCTATATTCCAGTCGATCCCGAAATCTGATTGGGGCTTAAAGACGATTTGCAATACCCTGGCCTCAACTAAAACTTCTTTCGTCGGGGCGTCAAGGGCTTTGATCATTTTCTCCACTTCATCTCTTCTTTCCGGAAGGGCGCGGACAATAATCTTATTCGTACGCTCGTCAACCGTGATGGATCCCACCTGATTGCCCTCGACCCGCGCCCGTAATTTCTCCGCCACAACATCGGCCTTAGCATACATTAACGTAAAAGTGGCCGGTTCCAACGGAGCTTCCAATCTGACAATAGCGCCTTTCATCTCCTCCACCGCTTCCGGCGTGTCGATAAGAACGACCGATCCGGTGTCCTCATCAATGATGATGCGCCCCATATTGCTTTTGATATTATCCAAAGTCGATAAGACATAGCTGGGCTTGGCATAATTTAAGCGGACGATCTCAATCACATTTCGATCATTGAAACGCTTGCCGTAGGTCGCTTCATATTCGGCCTCCGTCATAACAAAGACAATATTTTTTTCAATCACATAAGCCAATTTATTGGAAAGGGCGGCAATATCCAGGGCATCCTTGATAATTACACTCTTTAAATAAAAAGTAGCGCGCCCCTGGATACCTGCTTTCGTCACCATATTAAAATCGCCTTTCAGGGCCAGGAATTTCAAGACATCGATCACCGCCATGTCGCGAACATCGAGGGTTATCTTTCTTTGCATGCGCTCTGCAAAGGCCTCTTCCTCGGCCGCGATGATGATCTCACGGCCTGCATCACCACCCGGAAAATCATATTCCTTCGGCGGCCTTTGCGCCTCCAGGCGGGAAACCAGGCACAACAAAGACAGGGTGAATACAACCGGCAGTTGCCACCAATGTTTGTTGAAAAACGTCCTCATGTTTTTACTTTCTGTTCTCAAATTACCTTGCCTTTCCTGTTTTTCGGGGCTCCCGGTTAAGACAGCCGGAGGACCCACCTTAATCACATATCCAAAGTTAACGTCTCGCCCTCAAACGAGAGCACGACACCATCAACAAGAATCTTCTCCACTCTAACCCCGCCCAGGACATCCCCTCTCGTGAGAAAATGCGTCACGGAGGTATTCTGGTCTTCAATCATAGCCGTGATGGAATCTTCGGAGGTCTGCCACGATATGCCGACCAATTTCAGGTTCTGCACCTGGTTGATAATCTGCTCCTGGGGGATGGGCTCCGCGATGACCTCTTCCACCACCGGTTCATAAGGCTGAAAAATATTGCGGCGCGCCACCCTTTCTATGTAAACCGCGACATCCTTCATCGGCGGCAAAACCCCTTCTGTCATCGATTCGATCTGTTCCTGCATCGGGAACAAAATCTCCCTCCTGGAGGACTGCATCTGTTTGCGAAAGTCCTGCGCAAAAAACATAGCCGTGAGGATCACGGAAATGATCAATATTGTATTAATTTGTTTCAGGCCGAAAGCCTGGGGGGATTGGCCAAGGGTGGATGAACCTTTGAAAAGGTTGATGATATTATTAAAGAAGTTGGATACACCGGGAGAGGCGGCCCCTGATCCCTTCACTGAATCGAGAACCTTCTGCGCCTCTTCTGCACCGGCAGAAGCAGGAGCTGCGCCCTGATCAGCACCGGAGTCAGTAGCATCCGTGGTTTCGATCAACTTCAATAATTTTTGTTCAGCGGTTTCTTTTGCCATTAATGTTCTACTATCCCGGGGACCCTACCCCCGGTTTCGCCGGTTATATCCTACAATTGTCCTTGACCCGAAATGCGGTTTAGCTGCGCGGTAACATTGATACCGCTGATCTTGAATTGTTCTTGCTTTTGGATCACGTCCCGAACCAAGGCCTGATCCACCGCATTTTTGTTCTGCATGATAAGTTCCTTCAGCACTTGATGGCAAAGCTTCGTAATCTTCCTGGGGTAACCTCTCGAATAGTTATAAATTTCACTGATCGCTTCATCAAGGAACAGTTCCATCCTACTGTTATAACCTGCAGTTTTAACACGAAAGTTTATTAACTCCTTTGTCTCTTTTACATCCAGCGGATTCAATGTATATTTAAAGCTGATACGGTCCATCAGATTGGGCATATTCACGATCTTGGGATACATCTCAACCTGGCCCAAAAGTACCAGCTGTAAAAGTTTGTACTCATTGGTTTCAAAATTAAGCAGAACACGCAAGGTCTCCAGTGTGATCATATCCAGTTTCTGCGCCTCATCAATGATAAGGATCACATTCTGCTTTTCTTCAATAGATTTCTGGATAAGGTATTTTTCAAAGGCGTCACGCAGCTCAAGGATGTCGGCGTTTTGGAGGTCCATATTCAACTGGGCATCGACATTATAATTACGCAACAGCGCTGTTAAGAATTGTTTTTCGTTTTCATAAACGGGGTTGAGGACGATATGAAATATCATATTTCCCCGTTTCTTTAAGTCCTGGACAAGCAGGCGGGACAGGCTGGTCTTGCCTGTTCCTATATCGCCGAAAATAACGGAAAGGCCGCGTCTTAAATGCAGCTCAATTAAGATATTGGTGAGAGCCAGGTCGTGCTCCCGGGTGAGGTAAAAGAAATTCGGATCCGGGCTGGTTGAAAAAGGTTCTTTATCAAATCCTATTATTTTATAGTAAGCCATATTTTAATTATTAAGATAATACTTAATTATATATATAAATAAGGGCTCCCTTAAAGTATAAAACATCGGCCCCTGGAAATGCAAAATTATTTAATATGTTGATTTTAACATAAGTGATTGCTGTATCAAGGAGTTAATCATATTTTTTTAAGGAATTTCGGGTGCGGAACGGAGGTTTTCTCGAGGAGAAAAAAAGCGGCTTGAAAAACGCCTTTAAAAGGGGTTAAAAAGTTAAAAAATAGGAAAATTTCAGAAAAGGAATGTCTTTTTTATAGATATAAAGTATTGGTTTCTATAATAGTTAGGATTTCTTTACTGGCAAAGCAACAACACCTTCTCCGGCATATTTTCGGGCTATTGCTTTTAAATCATTTAATGCTGATGAATTTTGTTTTTGTTTTCTGAAATAACAATAAATGACTCAACCCGAATACCAGCCCAAATGTGCGGGCATAGGATCGAAAAAACATCACCAGGGCCAAAAGAAATCCCTTTCTTTCGGGGCCTCCGATATTTATCCCAAAAAAAAGTTCTATTGATATGTGTATGAATATTATTAACCCCCCGAGAAATTTGATAACGAATGGAATGCCAGGCAGAAAACTTAATGCTAAAACAAGCAGGCCGGCGAACGACAGAGGAACCTCAATGATGTCTTTCCAGAAAGTATAATCATCCCCCTTCGCCATCCGCGGGTGTTGCCGATATAATCGCATGCGCCAAAAACCGTGACGCCATTGTTCTTTTAAATACTTCAAAAGGCTTTCTGTGTGAAAATGATCGACGAGAGCGTTCTTGCTAAAAAAAATGTCATACCCTTTCTGCCGAATGCGATAACTGAGATCATTGTCTTCACCGCTGGCGAAACGATAACTTTCATCAAACCCTCCTACGGCATCAAAGATGTTTTTTCTGATCGCGA
>JAGLNJ010000189.1 GCA_023139575.1 Candidatus Omnitrophota bacterium
AAACTTTTGCACCAGGCTATATGAATAATAAAAGGAGGGGTGAAAATGATTTTATCTGAACGAATCAGTTCTATCAGTCCGTCTGCAACATTAGCGATTACGGCAAAGGCTAAACAAATGAAAGCAGAAGGAATAAATGTTATCGGTTTTGGCGCTGGTGAGCCGGATTTCGATACACCAGAACATATTAAAGATGCTGCTAAAAAAGCCCTGGATGAAGGTTTTACAAAATATACCCCAGCTTCCGGAACAAAAGAATTAAAAGAAACGGTTTGTCGAAAATTCAAAGCTGACAATAATTTAGATTATAAGTCTGAAGAAATTTTAATTTCCTGCGGGGCAAAACATTCTCTTTACAACACAATTGTTGCTATTTGCAGCGAAGGAGACGAAGTCATTATACCATCTCCGTATTGGGTTAGTTATCCAGAGATGGTGAAAGCGTCAGGAGCCACGCCGGTCATTCTAAAAACAACCAGGAAAAGTAATTTTAAGGTATTGCCAATTCAATTAATAGAAGCGATAACATCTAAAACAAAACTTTTCATTTTAAACTCTCCTTCAAATCCTACGGGAATGCTTTATTCAAAAGATGAATTACAGGGAATTGGTCAGACGCTGGAGAAGAAAGGAATCTATTGCATTTCCGATGAGATTTACGAAAAGATTATCTATGATGGGCAAGAACATAAAAGTATTGCCGCGTTGAGTGACAGGATTAAGGAGTTGACTATTGTAATAAATGGTGTCTCTAAAGCCTACGCTATGACAGGATGGCGGATCGGCTATGCTGCAGGCCCAAAGGAAATCATAAAAGCAATGTCAAATTTGCAAAGCCATTCCACTTCTAATCCGACATCTATCGCTCAGAAAGCTGCTTTAGCCGCTTTAGAGGGCACACAAGAACCAATAGGCGCCATGGTGGCTGAATTTAAAAGAAGGCGTGATTACATTGTTGAACGATTAAATTCAATCGAAGGAATTTGTTGTCTTAAAACACAAGGAGCCTTTTATGTGTTCCCTGATGTGTCAGAATTGTTTGGGAAGTCTTTTAATGGAAATGAGATTAAAGATTCGATGTCTCTAACAAGTTTATTGCTAAATGAGGCCAAAGTTGCTGTTGTTCCGGGGGCAGCTTTTGGTTCGGATAATAATCTTCGGCTTTCATATGCGAGCTCCATGGATAATATTAAAGAAGGATTGGATAGAATTGAAGAATTTATAAAAATTATATCAGATAAATAAGCGATTTTCGGGTATAGTGTTATATTAGTAAAGCAGATTCCGTTAGTCCGGCTTATCACATTATAAGGGGAAATATATTATGCACAAAAACACAAAAGAAATAACAAAAATTGTTCTTAGAGCTGCAGCAAAAGCCAGGAAGGAAACGAGTGCCGAGCCTGAACCAAAGCTAACGCAGTCCGTTAATTGGCCCATTGAATGTGTTGTCGGGCCTGGTCTTGAGGGCGCTATTGCATGTGAAAGTAAAATAGGTTATGTGAACGGCTCAAAGGGATGGCTTGTTTATCGAGGGTATGATGTCTTTGATCTTTGCGCGAATTCCACGTATGAAGAGGTTAGCTATCTTTTGCTACATGGCCAACTTCCAGACGCGTCTCAATTAAAAGAATATAAAAGAGCGCTCGTTCAATGCCGTAATGTGCCGGGGACATTACGGTTACTGTTGAACTTCCCTGTCGAAAATATGCATCCCATGGCGGCATTACGTCTTGGGATAAATCTTATGAGGCAGGAATTTACTTATGAGGATCAATTAGACCATAAACCAGATAGTACAAGTTCAATAAATACAGACGAAGATGCTATTGCCATGGAAACTGTTCCCCAGGGTGAAAACCATGCCGTTTATGAATTTAGCGAGAAAAAATTTAAATCCAAGTCAGATTTAACTGGTAATGAATTAGAATCAGCAGCAAGTTTAAATTCCTGTTACAGATTAATATCAGGAACCGCATCAATTGCGGCAGCTATTAATCGAATTCGCCAAAAGCATTTCCCAATTGAAGCAAATTTAAAATTGAGTCATGCGGCTAACTTAATCTATATGATGACCGGTAAAATACCAACACCTGAAGAAGAACGTATTATGGATATTGCACTTATTTTACATGCTGATCATGGTATGAACGCCAGCACCTTTGCGGCAATGGTGGTTGCTTCGACTTTATCAGATATTTATTTTTCAGTTGGCTCGGGAATCGCGGCATTAAGCGGCCCTCTCCATGGCGGCGCAAATGAACAAGTTATTCATATGTTACGAGAAATTGGGGATGTTGAAAATGTAAAATCATGGCTTAAGAAATCACTTGAGAATAAAAAGAAAATTGCAGGATTTGGACATCGTGTCTATAAAGCGTATGATCCTCGGGCGCGAATTTTATCTCCTCTTGCCGAATATTTAGCCAAAGGAAATAAGGAAATGTTGCCATTATTTAAAACAGCCCAATGCTTGGAGAAAGAAGTAGTATCAACTATTGGAAAAAAGAAAAATATATTTCCGAATGTTGATTATTATTCGGGGCTTGTATATCACTCTCTGGGTATGCCATCAGAGATGTTTACACCTATTTTTACTGTAAGCCGGGTATCCGGATGGACTGCCCGAGTCATGGAATATCTCCAAAAAAACCGAATCTTTCGTCCTCGCGCAATGTATGTTGGCCCGTTTAATAAACAGTATGTTTCTTTGGAAAAACGTAAATAATGCGCCAAATAAACATATTGTATATCAGACAGTTACACGCTTGCCCCCCTCGTCGATTTTATTAGCCAATTGCATTTTTCGTGTTAATGATTATAAGATGCTAACGCTTTTTTACAGTTTAGAAAATATAAAACTTTCCAAACTGCTGAAAATTCCTTTCCTGAGAACGCAAGAAATTATGACGACCGAAGGGAGGAGTTTTCTTGTTATGGCTTATAGACGGTTACGACGCTGTCTGTATGGACGACAGGGAATCTGACTTTTTCAAGAAAGAGGTTCTCCTCGGTTGAAAGGCAAGGGTTACTTCATCAGGATAGCGCAGGTAATCTGTCTGGTAAGGATTGCTGAACAGTTCAGTGAGCGATTTGTTCATCCACCACATATTCCAGGCGTTCCACCAGCTAGCGCCTTGATCACCAGCCAAATGTGTGGAAGAATGCGTCGCCAGAGGAAAGGTCAGAAAAACTGTCAGGAGCAGAAACAGGGCCGAAATAAAAATAATTTCCCTGGATTTAGGCATAATAATATTTTGAGATTGATATTTGACTTTTTATTAAAAGGCGTTGAAAATGGCACTATAATACTACATGGCTACACGGTTAACTCAAGTGACCACTATATGTTGTGTTTCGATAAGCAATAGACGCCTTTTCCTCCTCGATATATTGGGGCAACTTGAGTGAAGCGTTTACCCATGTAATACTATTTATGGTATATTTCTAAGGAAAATATCGCCTGTACAGGATACGAAAGGATTGCTTGTTTATGTTGTATTTTAACAACTTAAGAGAAATATGATGGCTACGGAAAAAAGAAAATTCAGCATTATCATCCCCTGTTACAATGAAGAGCGGACTTTGGAAAAATGCGTCGAAAAAGTGGTGGCCATTGAAGATGATCAGATCTCCCTGGAGATTATTATTGTTAATGATGCTTCAGTTGATAACAGTTTGGTTGTCGCGAAAAGACTGGAGACGCAGTATCCTCAAATTGTCGCGGTCAGTCAAGAGCGGAATCAAGGCAAAGGTGCTGCTGTCAGGCGGGGGATTGAAATAGCGACCGGTGAGTTCTTGGCCATCCAGGATGCGGACCTTGAATATAATCCCCGGGATCTCAGGAGACTTTTAGAGCCATTATTGGAAGGCGAGGCTGATGTTGTGTTCGGTTCTCGATTTCTGACCACCGAATACCACCGTGTTTTATATTTTTGGCATTCTCTGGGTAACCGCTTCCTGACGTTTCTTTCCAATATGTTTACAGATTTGAACCTCTCCGATATGGAAACTTGCTATAAGGTGTTCCGGACCGAGCTTATAAAACAAATCGAGCTCAAAGAGAACCATTTTGGTTTTGAACCCGAGATTGTTGCCAAAGTGGCGCAGAAGCGTTGTCGCATTTTCGAGATGGGGGTGTCTTACCGGGGAAGGACGTATGAAGAAGGAAAGAAAATCGGCATGAAAGACGGCCTCAGAGCGCTGTATTGTATCTTCCACTATAATGCCCCAAAGGCGCCCTTACCAATTCAGTTTTTGATCTATGTTTTTATCGGCGGGTTAGCGGCCGTGGTTAATCTTTTTCTTTTTTTGACGTTCATGCATCTTTCGGTCAGTACAACCATAGCGATTATTGCGGCCTATTTTATTGCCGCATTGGTCAATTATCTGCTATGCGTTTCCCTTCTCTTCCGTCATAAGGCCAAGTGGAATCCTGTCAAAGAAGCCTTGATGTTTTTTAGTGTCGTGGCGATTATCGGGGTTTTTGATCTAGTCACAACCAAAACATTTTTAGTTGTGGGGATGATTCCGTCCTTGTCAAAACTCCTTGCTTCGGCATTCGGCATGATTCTAAACTTTTTGGGAAGAAAGTACATCGTGTTTCCCGAAAAAGCATCCGGCAAATGGGAGCCGCAGAATAAATAATAGGTGGTATTCACAGTCAAGTGAATACCGCCTTCCCCGAATATCGAGTTTAATATTTAGCTGTCTTTATATCTTGAGTTTTGATGGTTCTAATATGTTTGGGGAAATTGTATTGACTGTGATTCTTTGTTGTCTACTGGTTGAATCAGTTAAGTTTTTTAGTTTGACAAGGTAAACCAATTTGATATCAAACAGCCCCGGAAGCCTCCGGCATCCCCTCATATTTTACGACGTTCTCCGGCTGCCCGCAGAAAATAAAGCTGTTGTTCCTGTGGTCTCTCTCATCCAGCCCGATGCGGCGAAAAACATCCGCCCAGTTGTCAAACTGCCCATATTCTTTCACTAAATCGCTTTTGACCGGCTGGTCTTCCCACTCAGGATGGTCTTTAACGAATTGGGCGTATACATGTTCGGCATGATCTTCAAATTGCGCGTTGAAGTGGAATGCCCGGCGGATATTAAGAACGGCCATGGTACGGGTTAAAATGACATAAAACAGGACCATAAGAAAAGGGATGACAGGAAAGAGATACCATGGATCTTTCAGTCCGTCTTCCTTCATTTTTTCATTGATCACGCGCAGATGCCAATATTCATTGTCTTGCGCTTCCCGTCCCCATTCCATGATTGCCAGAGATTTAGAAACCAGTGCGCGGTTTCTGTAATTCAGGGTCAAACGTCCGTATTGACGGATCTCCCAGGCTCGGTAGGGAATGCTGGCCAGGGTTTCAATGATCTTTGTCTTGGCAAGGGTAGCCCCCGGACCAGTTATAATATCCATGGTCAGGAAAAAGAATTTTGCCGCCAGGGAATATTTTAATCGGGGCCTGCTTAAAGAGGCAGCTTGTTCTTTTTTTAAATCAATGATGTTTTCTCCCATAATCGGACTCCTTTACCCAAAGGATAGTTTTTAACGCCTATTTTTTAAATAGTTTCGATCCAGCAAAACACTCTGAAAAATATAACAAATTATTAATAATTGGCAACAAAATTATTTTTTTGAGGGCGGGGTTGATAATGTTAACTTCGCGTAAAAATAGTTGATTTCAGGGAGTTTACATAGATCGGCAATGATAATTTCAGCATTATTTTTCAGTTGATCGACATCATTTTGTGACAAAGAAAAAGTTTTCTTGATCTCAAAGGTTTGATTGGGGTTTTTGGAGTTGATGGTCGTTGTCAAAAAATATTCTCCTTCTAACCAATAGCAGAGTTTGGTAAGCTTTTCTATATTGCTCTGCATATCAGATGAATTTTTAAATTTTTCTAGCAACTCACGATAATTGATGTTTTGCTCCGGGGTGACGTTTTGAAAAATGTTGCGCCAGCCGTTTTTGATGCGTTTGATGCTCGGGTTCATTTCAGCGTAGTGTTCATGGTCAGAAAAAATGATGTTGCAATTATGCGGGTGTTTGGGGGCGACCATGAATTTAGAAGGCATTTTAAATTCGTATTCCCTTATTTGGTCTAGAATAAACTCATGAGGGAGAAACGCAAACCAGCCAAATGTGTGGATGTCCTCAGATTTTTCATACTTAAGCTGTATTTTGATGTTTTCAATCAAAATGACTTTGGTTAAAGCGGTGAGGACGCCTTCCAACCCCAATGTTGGCCCGTATTGGTTGTAGCCAACCTCGATTAAATCGGAAATATAGGTCTGCAGTTTAGGTTTGGGTATAACCTTCTCAATAAATTGGGAGAGGCGGTTGTCTTTCATTTAGAAAAGCCTTAATTAATCCATTTTTAGTCTGATTTGTAAATTGTGTCATTAAGTATATCACAATTTTATTTAAGGACGAATACGAAATAGTTTTTTTTGATAAATATTAATTTCTAAATTTAATACATTTTATATTTGTTTAACTGGCTATTTTTTCATAATATAGTACCATGAAAAGCATATTATATTCATGTCTAAAATATCAATCTCTATATTTATAAAGAAAGAGGTCTAATAATGAGAAAGAGAAACTATTTTATCGCAGTGGTTGTTGTTATGGCTGGATCCCTGGCTTTCGGGTCCTTAAGTTCGGCGCGGGACGCTGGTTCTGCCATTGCGGATTTGTCATTAACCCAGAAGATCGATGCCCTTCTTGAGAAATATGACACATTGTTAAAGGCCAAGAAAGAAATGGAAAAAAAGTTTTTTCAGGCGCAGGACAATCTTACGACATTGCGCACGAAAGTTTCTTTGAAAGAAAAAATCGCCACGGAAAAGGAAGGTGAAGCGGAAACGTTAACCAGGGAAAACAGGGCGTTAGCTGCAAAGGTTGCGGCCCTGAAAGCGGATGTGAGAGATTTGGCTAAACCGGATTATGAAGCGATAGAAAAAGTGAAGGCGCCGTTATTGGAAAAAATAAATAGATTGGAAAAAGAGCAGCTTAAAATTAAAAGTGATTTGTTGGAAAAAATGCGCCAGGCAGAGGCGCCATTAAAAGCTGAAATTAAGAGTTTAAGGGATGAGCTGAATATTAAAGGCGCTTTTGTTAAAGACGGAGATGAATCCATATCTTCGTTAAGCCAAAAGATCAGCATGTTAAATCAGGATATTGTAAATGCCGAAGACAGAGAAGATGTGCTGAATACCAAGATCGATTCTTTAAACAAGCAATTGAAAGATCAAAGGATCTCTGCACAGGGTGAGGTAGCACAAGCTAAGGGAGCCCAGAGCAAGACAATTCAGGACCTAAAAGATAAGCTGAAAAAAATGCAAAAAAGCGCTGTTGAAAAAATTGAAAAAGCGCAGGACACTTGGAAGGACAAAATAAGTCTGCTATCAGAACAACTACGTGAAGTTAAAAAAGCAAAAAGTGATAAAAATGCCGATATGCAGGGGATGATGAAAGAAAAGAATGCCGTGGAACAAGAGCTGACGAGGGTCATGAAAGACAAGGAGCATCTAAACAAAGAGATCTCATTGCTTAAGGATGAAATAAAAAAAGAACAGGCTATGGCGCGTGATATGGTTATTGATGCCAAAATTCCTTTGGAAGAGAAGATCAATAGTCTGGAGGCGGTTTTAAGGGATAAGAAAACAGTATCTTCTCTCGAAATTGAGCAGGCCAAATTATCAATGCGGAAGAGAATTGATTCTTTAGAACAAGACATTGCGGCAGCAGAAAATAAATTGCGGGAGAAAGAGGTTTTTGCCAGTCAACTGAATAAAGAAATTGATGCCGTTAATCAGGATTTAGCTTTGGCAGAAAAGGAAAGGGCGACACTCAAACAGGATAAAGAGATGCTGAAGCAAAAGGTTGTTTCACTTAATGATTCTGTTTCCAGGAGAATTGAATCTGCCAAGGGTTCCTTGAAAGAAAAGGTGAAGTCTTTAAAAGAACAGAATAAAACACTTCAGCTAAGTATGGCTGAGAAGATCGCAAAGGCAGAGTCTTCGCTACGAAAGAAGATAAGTAATTTAGAAGAAGACTTAGGCAATATTAGAGCTGCTTCCAGGGATGAGCTGGACACTGTAAGAGTTTCTTTGCAGGAAAAGGCACGCTCTCTTGAAGTACAGCTTAAGGAAAAGAGTAAAATTGTGGCAGAAAAGATTGCAACAGCCAAGTTTCCCTTGAAGGACAAAATTAGCGCTCTTGAGGAGGAATTGAAGAGTAAAGAAAAGATGTCCGCAGGTAAGGTCGCGGCTGTAAAGAAAATGATGCAGGAAAAAATTGACGGTTTTAAAGAACAGTTGCATAGTAAAGAGGAGTCAATTCCAGCGCAGGTTGAAGAGGCAAAAATGCCATTATTAGAAGAGATTGATGAATTGGAAGGGCGCTTGAAAGAACAGGATAGACGGGCTGATGAAAAAGTGACACAGGCCAGGAAGCCGCTAGAAGAGAGAATTGCGTCACTGGAGCAGGAGCTTAAAGAGAGTAACGAAGCGGCAGAGCAAAAAGCAGTGACTGCCAAGGCTCCGTTAAAAGGAAAGATTATTGATTTGCAGGCAAAGTTAAGAGAGAAGGATAAAGGTGTTACTGAAAGAGTTGCCGCGGCCAGAATGCCGTTAGAAACGAA
>JAGLNJ010000019.1 GCA_023139575.1 Candidatus Omnitrophota bacterium
GGCAGGCATCCTAAAGTATGCAATCCATCGTTAATAATCGTATCTGCCACCTCTCCAATGTAGGCATGGCACTTCTGCACTATCTCATCTATTTCGTCACCATCGCTACTCAAATCAAGATGCAGGTCTGTTTCTAATTTTTGTTTTTTAATTTCCTCCTTTATATTTTGTTTAATAATAGGTATCTTCCCGGCATCCTGCCGACTGTTAATCAATAAATATTCACTCAACAAATTATCCAGAATTGCCAGTTTTTCCGATTTATCAGCAGTCACAAACGGCGGCGTGAGATGGTCAATTATGCAGCAGTACGACCTGCGCTTTGCCTGAACACCTTCTCCCGGATCATTAATAATGTAGGGATAAATATTAGGAATATCCTGAATTGACGCGTCGGGAAAACAGGTATTGGACAAACCTAAACTTTTTCCGGGAAGCCACTCAAGAGAACCGTGTTTTCCCACGTGAATAATTGCGTCTGCTTTAAACACGTATTTTATCCAGCGGTAATAGGCAAGATAATGATGCGGTGGAGGAAGTTCGGGATTGTGTAAATTTTCAGCACTATTTTCCATGAAACCTCGTGGCGGCTGCAACCCGATATAAATATTACCATTTATCAAACCGTTAATAAGGTACTGATTATCGTGAGTAAAGACCTCACCTGGAGGATTTCCCCAATGCTTTATCTGTTGAGTTGCTGTTTCATCGGGGATCGTGTGTTCCCATTTTTCATATTCATCCGGCAAAACAATCCCTGCGGCACGCCGGGCAAGCTCCTCAATCGGCAGCCAGCGGGAATCATTTGTTAGATTATTAAGCATTTCATGGGCAAGCGCCTCTCCTGTTTCATACCCTTTATCAATCGTGTAACCTTCATTTTTCAAAGTGTCAATCAATAACTTCACACTTTGAAAAGTATCAAGCCCGACAGCACATCCTAAACGGTCGTTACGTGGAGGATTATGATGAAATATTATCGCGACCTTCTTTTCTTTATTGGAAACATAACGCAGCATTGCCCATTTTTTAGCCAAATTAACAATTTTTGTAATTCGCTCGGCAACCGGCATATATTTTTTTATGGCCGCTCCTGTTAAGGGGTCATTTGCTTCAACCTCTCTTGTAGCCGCTACAACAGTTATTAAGTTCCCATCAAACTCCGGTTGCGCGACTGAACAGGAAACATCAGTAGGCGTTACTGCCTTTAAAGTATCATTCCATTTTTGATACGTATTTTGAGTACATATCACCTGTAATACCGGCACGTCTAATGAAGGCTGTATTTTGTCAAAACCCTTGCCCAGCATGGAAACTGACATTGCCCCGGGATTCAACAAAACATCAATAAGTGTCTTGCCGGACTCTTTGAAAAATTTATCAATCACCTTATCCGCGGGCATATTTTTCAGATATTCATCCTGAGCTCTGCGAGAAAAAACACATAAAGGGATACACCTCTGCGCTTCTATTTCTTTAATAAAGGCATCAATGTGCGTCAGGTTCCCGCTTAACCAAAGCATCTGGTATATCCAAATACCGACGACAGACCGTTCATCGCGGATATTACATTTATCCTTATACCAGCTTAAATATTCCTGCGTATTATTAAAACACTTTTGCGCCTGTGAATAATAAATGCCTTCATGCACAACAGAAACAGGCTCAGCTACCAATAAGTCTTTGCTGCCGATTATCTGCTTAAAACAGAAAAGAAACAAATTATAAAAATTATCTACTCCTGAATTTTTTATATATTTAAGCCTCGTTGAAAACTCTTCACTCCCAAAGTCCGTAGAACATTCTCGCGAAAGCTCAATATCTTCCTGCAAGGTGCCAAACTTAATATGAAGCCGCTTAGCTGCCTTAACGTAACTGTCAAAACCCGGACAGGATTTCTTACCTCCCATCAAAGAAATAATAGTAATATCCGCGCTTTCTACATGCCCAGCAAACTCTTCGACATCCCTATCCTCACAAAGATTAAAAGAAGCCCTCGCAATCAACTCCACGGATATTTTATTTGACTCAACCAATTTCTTAAACGCACTGTTAACCATCGACAACTCTGTTGCCGTCGCGGAAAAATAACATATTTTAATTTTTTGTCGAATAGAACTCATTATTTTATTCCTTTCATATTCCCCAAATAGATAACCCAAATAACACACTAACCGCCAATATCGAAAATATTGACAGGTTAAACAGCATCAGCAATATTCCATTTTTCATTCCGTATAAACCTAAATAATAGGTCGGTGACTCTTTGATGGCTACAATGGGCCTTGAGCAAAGCATGCAAAAAATCAGGAGTTTTATCGCAACCATTGTTGTTAATTCTCCCTTAGTAATAAAATCACTGATAACGCCCATCCCTGCGTAGGCATTACCTAAATATGAAAACAAGGCAACATTAAATTTTTCAGGCAGGCCGATGAGGCTTACATTTAAAGGGAGTTTTTGAAAAATGCCATGCTCGTTAAGATAAAATACAAGGCCTGTAATTAAGGTGACAAAAACAACCATTTTTACGGCATAACGCATTGTACGTTTTAATGCGGCTTTTAATGCTGTCCGCTTTCTTGTTGACCTGGACTTATGCGGTTGTAATGCCAAATAACCGTTGACCCGCGTTACTTCCTCTTTCGTAATAACCTTATGCGAAAGAAATCCGGCAACCATTAACCTGAAAAAAGCTGAGGCCAAAGAAAAACAAACATAAAATAATGCGACAGGAAAAGTAAACAGGCTGAAAACAACAGGCCCTGTCGCTGTTAATAAAATTTTTACATGCGCCGGAAACGCAGCAAATGAGGCAGAGAGTATTAAATTAACCCTGGATATTTCCCCGCGATTGTACATATTTACAAGCATTCCTCCTCCGGCATAAATTGAACCGGTGTTGGCAACAAACGCCTTGCCGGTAACCGTACTAAAACCTGTTTTAGCCACTATTGCCTTGGCAAACTTATCAAGAAACTTAAAAGCGCCTCGCTCCTGTAAATAGGTAACAACAAACAAGACAGGGATCGCCCTCATTGAAATCAATTTTACAATATGAAAACTTTTCTGAAATATTTCGTCCATAATAATAAATATTAATTAATCAACCGCCACTTTCTTCAACCGCTGCCCCAGATGAATCCCCATCGGAACAACGATAAAAGTATAAAGAAATCCCGAGATTAAGACATACGCCCAGATGTACCACCCCGCATAAAATAACCGGTAAAAAAACATTGTTATATTCAGGGAAATAAAGGCCAGGAAGGCGTCTGTTATTCCAAAAACAAAGGCCACCCACAACATCTTGGATTTAGGAATACGCGTTTTTTTTCTGTGCCCGGAAACATCCAGAGGCAAAAAATCCTTCTCGTACAAACCTGAGATAAAAAGAGCTGCCTCAAGCATAACCGCGCGCATGGGATACCAGATAATAGAAAGCGCTGTAATTTTTCCGAGTATTACTGCTCCCAACAAAAATTTAGCAAATATAAAACACAATATTACTCCCCTGCGTGGAAGCAGAACTATTAAAGAGATTAACAAAAGATAAAAAATCATTTCACTGAATATGCCTGTAACAAGAAAACTAAAAGGGCCTAACAGGGCGTGAAAAATATTGTAAATAATTGTTGTTGGAATAGACACTAAAGAAAATGCAATTGCAGCGTAGAGTCCAATAAGAATATACTCACGGCTGGTTAAACCTCCAAACAGGGCAGAGCGAAACACAAGCATCCCGACAATCCCAAGAAGAGAGATAACCACAGACAAGATCGCGGACAAAGCAATTGTTGTATTTAATTCCTCAACACGCAAAGGCCTTTCTTCCGTAATAAACGCCCCTTCTGCAGCAAAAACACCTATTGAGAGTTTCTGTTTGTAATCTCCCTGCATCATGGATATATCCTGGCTTGCTATTCGCAGCATTGTTACGTCTTTCTGATTCGGCTTTAAAAAAATTTGCGTATAAATTCCAGGCACATCAAAACCCTGCTCATCCCGCAAATTCGCCAGCCACTCAATAGGCCGCCCTGTATTTTTATCATAAATAACGTAATCCAGAGAAAGAGTAACAGGAAACTTACCTGTATTTTCAAGCTCAACAGCAATAAGCTCAGCATCATGAGCGCTCTTCTTAATATTAAATGAGTTCAAAAGCCTGCTGTTAGCTTCTTTAATCACAAAGGTGTTTTCCTGGCGCTTTAAATCAGGATTACCTTCTTTATCCGCTGGAACAGAAAACCTGAGCAAGTGAATACTCTCTTTTATGTAATCCTGCGACGCTATCCAGCAGGAAACTGTTTTTTTATAAACTTTACCTCCAAAGGTTAATTGATAAGAAATATCATATTTTCCTTCCAAAGTATCCGGTTGCACGTACAATTGAACCAACCGGTACCAGATGTCGTTCTCTGTCCTTAAAGTAAACTCAGCCTGTATTTCTCCTGAGTCAGCAATAACTTCCTGCGGGGCTATTGCCTTGAGGCCTTCGGGCAAAATAATATCTACCTTTATGTCTTCTTTTTTATGAACAAAGCTCTCCACGCTAAATAATGCGTTAACGTACGACCCCTTACCAAGAACAGTCTGATTACTTCCAATTCCAAAGGGAAGTTCAAACCTGATCAAGTAATCATCCGAAATGCCTGCATCAGGAAAAGCCTTTGTTGAAAGGCATAAAAATAGAACTAAAAAAATTATTGATGTTCTTTTAATCATTTTTAATCTCAAAAAAAGATACCCGATGCTTGCCTCGATAATCCACTCTCGGGGTATCATCCATATCAATAACTGCCTCAATGGCAAAAACCTTGTTCAAATCATGTGTTAATTGAGCGTCAACACAGATGCCATCGGTGTGATAAAACGCCTTTATTTTAGAAAAACTCCCGCCCTTCTTTGTCAGGTCAAAGACATAAAAGCCATGTTCATTAATATCCTGACTCCTGACATTATGCGCAAAAGAAACCAGAAGATATTCATTATCCTGATCATATTTTAAATCAAAGGAACTTGGATTACTTCCTGCGGTAAACCGCCAAAGCAATTCCCCATCCATATCCAGACAAAAAATCGAAGTAGAATTAGGATGGTACAAAGGCGGCTGTTTTGTACTGGCAAACGGCGTGGTATAGGTATGTCCTGTTAAAACAACAAGTTGATTGTTTCGGGTAAAAACACTTCTGGTCATGTAGGTCATTACCGGGACTGTTCCCGCTTCAATAGGCGTAGTTAAAGAAATAATATTATGGACAACTCCTCTTCCTTTTTTCAAAGATTTGTTATTGTCAAAAATAACGAGCCTTCCGTCATTAAGCGCTACTGAGACAAACTTTGCATCAGGAGAAAAAATTGCCCCGCTGTAGGCAGTGGAAGTCTTAAAATACTTCGCCACAGTATCACACTGATACTGCCACAATATATTCCCTGTTCCGGCGTCAAAAACAAAAACCCGGGGGTTAACCTCTTTATCCCAATCAAATATTACCCAGGACGCGTATTTACCATTCGCAGAAACATGCAATGTTGAAGAACGATATCCTTCCATCTTGCCGTCTTTAGGATATGCCCATTTGAGGCTGCCTGTTTTATAATCAAAGGCATAAATTCTTCCAATCTTAATTTTTTGTCTCTCTCCATCAACTTCAATAATTCTTGTCCGTCTGCTCCTGATGTACACAGTATCACCCCGGATTATTACATCACGCACATTTGGTTTTACCATCCCTGTCCATATTCCGCTCACAGGCAGGCTGTCACTAATTGATCCTAAATCCGAAGATGTCGAATACTTCCAGACTAATTTGCCAGTATCAGCATTCAGGCAATAAAAGTTCCCATCAGCGCTTTGCTCTCCGGCAAAAACATATTTCCCGTTGTCACTGATAACAATAGACGTTAACTTGCCGTCAGGAACATGGTAATGCCAGAGCATCCGCCCGTCTTTACTGTCCAAAAAATATACGTAACTATCGTAAGAAGATACTGCAAAATATTTACCATCCTTAGAAGTGCAGACATTCTCCCATATCTGTACGTGGGAATTTTCGATTGTTGCAGGAGTATCTATTTTTCTCAACGGAAACTCACCTATTTTTTCCAGAAAAGAAACTGTCTGCCCTGCCTGTTTATTAATTACAAAATTAGTCAAAAAAATCTCATCAAAAAAAACATTACTCACTACCTTTTCTAAAACAGTATCTCTGTTAATAGTTCCCGAGTAACGGCAATAATCCTTTCCTAAATTGATGGTTCCATCACCAGTGAAAAAAGATTGAATTCGAACAACCGGCGAAACCCTTGTGCGCCCCGCAACATCTTTCCACTCAGAAAGGGAAGAAAGATTATTGCCATATTCCGAACGCACATAGCGCATTACGCGATTATTGGAAAAATGCAGTTCAAGGAAGCCAATCTTTGCTTCTGTTTTAAAAATTAATATGTCACTTAAAGAAAATTTTTTATTAAAGGAATACACGTAAATTCCGTCACTCTCTGTAACCTTAAACGGACTAACTCTATAAAAATGTAAAAACGTGAATCCAGCCACTACTATAAAAAGCAATAAAATAAAAATAATTCTTCTTTTTGGTACTCTCATATATATTTCTCCGCCAAAGAATAAATGATGCGCAATTCCGGTAAATAAAAAAAGCTGCTTAAATAAAGGAAATAAAACGCTTTAATAATTCCCATTGTAATTATCAGTAAGCCCAAACAAAAAAGTGCAGTATTAATAAAAATATTTTCTTTTTTTTCGCGCGGCAAATAAAACGCCTGCTTGCGGCCAAAATGCCTGCTCTCCACTGAAAGCGAAAGCATCGACGACCTGCGGATTGAATTTACCAATATGGGTAAAAGAACAGTGCGCGCAGTTTTTATGGGTTTTATTAAACCTGACCGCATTGGAGAAAAACCCCTCATCCTCTGAGCTGAGACAACAGTCTTTGTCTCAGCCACAATAAGCGGAATAAAACGCAATCCTATCGATACCATAAAACTCAAACTATACGGCAACTTCAACCTTATTGCCGCGCGCAATATGTCTTTCGACTCTGTTGTAAAACATACAAGCAACCCGCAGGTAAGCGTAATTCCAAAACGCATTGCCTGAATAAAACCGTACTCTATTCCTTCTTTATAAAAATTAAGCCCGCCAGTAAAAGCTCCGACAAACGGGGTGTCTTTATTTATTAAGGAAAACAAAATTGTTCTCGGCATTTTCGCGTAAAAAAGGCTCTGTGAGAATATTGTACCCCACAATGTCAAAACGACCGCTGCCAGCCAAACCCGTTTTTTTCTGCTGTCAACCCCTGCTGTCAAAAACAAAGCAACCATAAAAATAAAATAACCGCCCATCAAATGTGGATTATCCGTGCTTATGGCATAAAAAGCCGATATTAAAATAAGCACTATCTTTTGCCTAGGACTAAACAATGCCATACTTTTCATATTACGCTTTCCCCATCTTTTAAAATGACTTTATCAATTCCTCAGCGGTTAAAAATGTTTTTTGACAACCGCAATCTTTTGACAACCTTACAGGTGCAGGCACGCTCAAGCTGTTTTTTTTCATAAGATCCGGATCATTAAAAATATTCTTTGATTCACCGTCAAAAACTACCTGACCTGAATTTAAAACAATAATCCTGTCCGCGTAATACATGGCTGTGTAAATGTCATGTGTGCAAAAAATAATGCTTTTAATAAATGACAATTCTTTAAGCGTTTTCATAACCTTTACTATATTTTCCTGATTTTGTCCGGTTGTTGGCTCGTCAAGAAGCAGTACCGACGGTTGCAATGTCAACACAGCACCAAGTGCGGTACGCAGGCGCTGCCCCACCGAAAGGGCAAATGGTGCATCGTCCTTGTGTTTACTTAGACCCAAATTCTCTAAAACATCCTTCATTCGCGAAATAGCTTCACTGCGTTTTATTTTTTTGTGTTCAGGTCCGAATAACAATTCCTTTTCAACGGTTTCACAAAAAAGCATGAGGTCAGGATTCTGAATAAGCATCCCTACGAGTGAAGTGCGTTGTTTATATTTAATGGAATTTAATTCCTGTCCGTCAAGTTCAACAATACCTTTTGATAACTTATTTATTCCGGCAATTAGAGAAATTAAAGTTGATTTACCTGAGCCGTTAGCCCCCATTAACGCGACATTTTGTCCTTCATAAAAATCGAGTGTTAGGCCCTCTAAAACAGGTTTCCCTTTAACATATTCAAAATCAACTTCCTGCAATGAAACAATTTTTTTATGACTGGCAGAACGAGTTGTAGATGCTTGAAACTGCTTCTCGCAAAGACGCAGATGCTGTTTTTGTCTCTTATTCTCAAACGTACTTTTTAATTTTTCATAAGAAAAAGTAATCTCTTTTATTCCCAACCCTAAACTTAACTCCACTTCTTCCGGTATTTGAATACCAAGCCGTTTATAAATCGACAAGGCTCTCCTGAAAGATTGTTTTGTGTCTCCATAATAAGCAATCCTGCCATTGTTGAGCAATAATGCCTTATTGACATATCTTGCGATGTCAGAAACCCTGTGCTCAATAATAATGATCGTAATGCCTTCTTTGTTTAACTCTACAATACATTCCATGACCTCTTTAGCGCCTTTTGGATCAAGCTGGCTTAAAGGCTCATCAAAAACAAGTATTTTAGGCTGCATGGCAATCTGGGAGGCGATAACAACTCTCTGTTTCTGCCCACCTGAAAGTTCCTTAGTGTCTCTTTCTTTTAGGTTAACTATGTTTGTTTTTTTTAAAGCCCAGTCAACCCGTTGCGTTATCTGTTGCGAATTAAATCCTAAATTTTCCAAACCAAAAGCGATCTCTTCTTCAACAGTATTAGAGATAATCTGATCATCAGGGCTCTGGAAAATAAGCCCTACTTCCTCTGTCAATTCTTCCATAGACGAAGAACAGACATCCCTGCCCAGAATGGTTAATTCTCCGCTAAATTTACCTTTTGATAAATGCGGAATAATACCATTTAGCATCTTGACAAGTGTGGTTTTCCCGCATCCGGTAGGGCCACTGACAAGCACGAAATCACCCCGCTCAATATCCAGCGTAATGCCGTTTATTGTCGGGGCATCTCGTGTGGGATAAGAATAAAAAACATTTTTGAAATGAATCACAATTACTTTTCCATATCTTTTTACTGGTTAAAATTTAAGTATCGCGCCCAGCTCAAGATACCTGCCGTCTTTGGGATAGTAACTGTTATCTGCAGAACCGTCAGAATTTCTTTTGCCTTTTGTATTAAAAATGCTTTCGTGGTCAATATTAAAAATATTGCTTCCAAGCAAATAAAGCTTCCAGTTCTCATTAACAGAATATTGAACTTTCGCGTCCACTAATGTAACAGCTTTATTCTCATATCTGTTAAGTGCATCAATATACTGCTTGCCAAAGCCGTGAATATCTACTGAAAGAATAAACTGCTCAGCAGGATAAAAATCAAACCCTACTGTATATTCATATTCAGGTACGCGATAAACCTTCTTTCCCGAGATATCAACCATCTCGCTGGAATCCGCTGCCGGAGTTGCTCCATGAACATATAGTTTCGTCTCCGCACTGTCCCACTCAGCATCAATCCAAGCAAAGCCCAACCGGTAACCAAACCATCCTAAAGGCTTACCATCAGCCTCTAGCTCAACGCCCTGATGAATACTGTTACCGATATGTTTGTAGCCCTTAAAACTTCCTGAATCATTGTAATAAGGCATATATTTATTATCTACATTTGAACGGTACAAACTGATACTGTAATTGAAACATTTTGCCAGCCTGTGCTTAAATCCAATTTCGTAATTCATATACTCCTCAGGTTTTAGATCTTCAGGCAAATTTCCAGCATAATCTTTTTCCATGGCTGAGGTAAAATAATACACATTTGGATACCAATAAGACAGCCCTGTTGAAAAATACAGATTACTGTTTTCTGTAAAACTATATGATGGGGCGACATCCCAGCTTAATTTCTTAAATTTCTTTTTCACTCCATCGGGCACATCACTTGTAACATCATACTTAGTAATGTCATAACGCAACCCTGAGGAAAGTCCCCATTTATCATAACGAAATTCATTATTAGCAAATAAACCGTAACTATCCCTGTCGTAATCAAGGCTTGCTTTATCAATTTTGGTCTGGGTGCTGCTACTTATACTGGTTGCATACGGATAGCTTCTGGTTTGCTTCCAGTCAGTAAAGGATTGATCATACCCAAAAATTATAGTATCTGTTAAGATGTCATTATCTAAAATTGTTCGTCCTGCAGAAATTTTGAAATCAACTTTATCTTCATCTCGGTCTTCTTTATATACACCTTGGCCCCTCTGGGTAGTTCCGTTGCCTTCATTGTTGTAATATTTAAAACTGGTATAAATATCGTCAAAATGGCTTAGAGATACAGAACTGTTTAGAATCCAGTCGTTTTTATCATACTTAACTGCCAACCCTCCTGAGAGGATTTCATGATCCCTCACATTTGGCCTGTAATGATACGTACCACTTTCGGAATTAAGCGGATCATTCTGCCGCCTGTCTTCCAATGCCCAGTGTTTTAAGGCAAGGCCTGATTTCTTCCATGAATCATTCCAATCCAGATGCAAATCAAACCTTGGGCCGTCAACAAATTCATATCCTAATTGTCCGTTAATAACAGTATTTGTCGGGTCTGTATTACGATAACCTTGCGACTGCTCATAAACAGCACCCAGATTATAATCCCATTGATTTTCTTTGCCTGAAACAGAAGCAAAAGATTTGTAAGTATCCCATGTTCCAACGCTCTGGGAAGCAGTTACCTCAAATGGTTTTTCTGAGTATTTCCCTCTTTTTGTGATGATATTAATTATTCCCCTTGCGGCACCAGATCCGTACAGAGAAGCCGGAGGAGACTTAATAACTTCTATCCTCTCAATATTATCCACAGGGATATTATCAATCGCACTGTACCCGTACTTTCCAAAATTTAACGGCCGACCGTCAATATAGATTACCGGCCCGCCGCTGGTGGAGCTTCTTGTTCCTCTAAAACTATAGTAAGTTCCAGACCCTGACCCGTCATCTTTAACCCCGGGAATGGTTGCAATAATTGCCGATACTTTTCTTTGCCCGCTTAGCTCAATATCTTCGGAGGTAATAATGTTAACCGTTGAGGGCATATTAAGAAGTGTTGCTTCTTTTTTTGCTGCGGAAACAATGACCTTATCCAGATAAGTGAATCCATCCTTTTCCTGGGCAAATACCAGGCTGTTTGAAAAATTTACACTAACAATAAAACCAATAATACTAAAAAACATATTTCTCAAAACACTTTTCATTACTGCTCCTTTTCTCCCTCCTCGGGAATACTTCCATTACAGGCGATATTCGGACTCTTTGTTGATCAGCAAAGACAAGGCATGCCTTGTCTCCACAACAAAATTACCATTGCGGGACAGTGAAAGGAATCTCACCTTTACTTCCTACACCTGTATGGGACATGTTAAAATCCATAAAGACGAGGTCTTACCTCGCAGCTATACTATATATTTGAAATTTTAAAAATCTGCTTGCAGTCACCTCCTTTCAATTTTTTGCATTCCTTATTACCTTAACGGCTACGATGAAAACAACTGCACCAAAGACAGCCATATATAACAACGAAAAATAAGGAAATTTTTGATTTAACAACGCCGCTCGTACTGTTGCTGAAACATGTGTTAGAGGCAGGCAAAAAATTAATTTTCCAACCCACAAAGGATAATGCTGAATCGGGAAAAATGTTCCGCATAAAAAAGCCATTGGTGTAATAAGAAAATTATTCAGCATTCCCTGTTCGGCATGTGTTTTTACGACCATAGAAGTAATAACTGCCATTGAAGAAAAAATAAAAGTATTAAGCAAAAGAGAGGCAACAAACAAGCCATTTATCGAGATACCAATCTGGAAAATCAAAGCAAGAATCATTACTACCACTGCAGCCAGACATCCTCGCAACATTCCGCTTATTACCTCACCTGCCGTGTAGGATATATTTGATATCGGAGCTGATTGTATTTCATCAAATGTTTTCCAATAAAAACGGGATATGTTTATTTCTGAAGAAAGGGCAAAACTCTGGCGCATACTTGCCATTGCAATGATTCCTGGGAGAATAAAATTAATATACGGGACACCGTCTACATTCATTTCATTTCCAAAACCCCAACCAAACGTTATTAAAAAAAGAAGTGGCGAAACCATAAAACTAAATATTTGTTTTACAAATTTCCTTTTAAAAATAAGAACCTCTCTAAAAATAATTGCTAATAATTGAGCCATTCCTTATTTCACCCTCCTTCCTGTCAGCTTGATAAAAACATCCTCAAGGTTGGCGCCGCGAATAGTAGCATTTTTGTCAATCGTTGAGACAAACTTTACGGCTTCTGCTCTGTTCTGAAAGAACTCTACCTCCAGGCCGTCACTTCCTTCTATCTCTACAGCTATTTTGCCAAAATTGTTTATTAATTTCTCAGGAGAATCTTCGGCAATAAGCCCGCCTTTATCCAATATTCCAACTCTATCGGATAAATACTGGGCTTCTTCAATATAATGTGTTGTTAAAAAAATCGTACTGCCGCTGTCACGAATACGTTTCATTAACCCCCATATTTTTCTGCGGGCAAAAGCATCCAGCCCGGCCGTAGGTTCATCCATAATTAACACTTTGGGACGATGAATAAGCGCCCTGGCAATAGTAAGCCTGCGTCGCATGCCTCCGGAATATGTCTTTACTACAGCACCCATGACATCTTTCAATTCAACAAATTCGAAAAATTCAGCAGCATTTTTCTTAATATCCTTAATTTTCATGTTAAACAACAAACCGTGAATCAATAAATTTTCATAACCGGTCAACTCAGGATCAAGATTAAGCGTCTGATGGACAACGCCGATTTGCTTTTTGGCTTGCAAAGGATTATCCAACACATTGTATTTATCGATAAAAACCATCCCCGAGGTAGGAAACGTTAGTGTTGAAAGTATTTTTATTGTTGTAGTTTTCCCTGCTCCGTTGGGCCCCAGGAATCCGTAAATCTCCTGTTTTTTCACATGAAGGCTTAAATTGTTTACGGCTTTATTTTTTTTGAATTGTTTTGTAAGATTCTCTATTCTTATCATTGTGTTTTCACCATATCTCCATATGAAAGTCAATATCCAAAGAAAACGTCATTTGCCCCTTCCTGATCCTTTCAGGAAAAGGCGGGAAAGGATTTGACGCCGCGATTGTCTTTACCGCGGAATCATTTAACCTCGCGTAACGGCACGGCTTTACCACAGCAGCAGTACCATTCAACGACCCATCTTTATTTAATGTAAATGCTATTTTCACTACTCCTTCATGCCCTCTGCGCTGCGATGTTAATGGATAGTGTTTCATTGAATGAATCTTTTTAAGTATTTTATCCTCATAACTCTCCCGCAACTTAACAAACACTTCTTTTGAAATTGAAGGTGGCGGGGGAACAAACTTCTCCTCTTCAATTATTTCTTCTTTTTCTTCTTTTGGTTGTTCTTCTCTTTCTTTAACCATAGGAATCACATCTTTTGGTTCTTCTGCCTTAACAATTTCTTTCTTTATCTCTTTTGGTTTTTCAGGAGCAATGTTTGATTTGCTTTCTAACTCAACTTCAAAAAGGCTGACGTTAATAAACGTCACGTCTCCTTTTTCTGCGGGCAAGCTGCTTTTAGAAAAACAGGGCATTTTAAAAAGAAATATTCCATGAAAAACTATTGAAAAAATAAATGTATTTCTGAGTAATTTCTGTGGATTTTTATAGAAATTCCTACTTAACCGTTTTAGCATCATGAGCTATATTAATATCCTTCACACCGGAGGCTTTAATTTTGTCTAAAATAATGACAAATTTTTCGTATAATATCTTTTCATCTCCCTGAAAAATAACTCTTTGATTCTCATCTTTTTTTATGGCTTGCCTAAGTTTTGTTTCCAGAGAGTCAATTAAAATTAATTCTTTATTAAAATAAATCTCGCCTTTATCATTTACCGATATCATGATGTCCTGATCTTCAACCTTCTTTTTGTTGCTGGCTTCCGGCAATTTTAAAGGGATACTCGGCTTAACAAAATTTGATGTCAGCATAAAAAATAACAGCA
>JAGLNJ010000190.1 GCA_023139575.1 Candidatus Omnitrophota bacterium
AAAACTTTTGCACCAGGCTATATGACGAAAGCGATAGGGGAAACACATCGCATGTACACCAGGATGATCAATTTTAGAGAGGGATGGCGGGGGTATTTATGGCAGGGACGATTTGAGAGTTTTGTGATGGATGAGAGATATTTGATAGAGGGGATTAGGTATGTCGAAATGAATCCTGTGAGGGCAAAGATGGTAAGAAAGGCAGAGGAATATCGGTATTCGAGTGCCGGAGCTCATGTGAAGAGAGTGACGGATGAAGTACTTAGTAAGTGTTATTTAGAAAGAGAGATTAGGGATTGGTCGGGCTATTTGGCTGAAAGTAGTACTGATGAAATTCTTCATGAAATCAGAAAAAGGGAATTGACGGGTAGGCCATTGGGGGATGAAAGTTTTATAGAAAAGATTGAGCAATTATTGGGTCGACAATTAATGCCAAATAAACCTGGACCTAAGAAAAATAAATAAGGTTACGGTATGTGATTGAAGAGTTTTGTGTCCCCAGATTGCCAGATTGCCGGATTGCAGATTGACCACCATCGACCGCTACGGCCACATGATGCATCTAGGCCACTATGCCGATGTCGGTGTGCGATTGGATGAGAAGGGTTTTACGCCAAATGAAGAGGAGGCTCAAGCAGAGACGAAGCATAAGCAATAAATATGTATTTTAAAGAATTTTTTTGAGAGGTTGATTTTCGGCTAATAAATGTTATAATGTCCATCATGAGGATATGTCCATAAAATAATGGACATTTAGATTCGATGGACAAATTATCTTAAGGGAAGAATTTTAATGAAATCTATTTTTAGTGACAAGGCTACAGTGGTCATCAGAGCGATCCTTTCAGAACCTGATAGGAAATGGACTGTCAGAGACTTTGAAAAGGAATTCAACATTGGACGGAGTCGGGCGGCACAGGTATTAGCAGAACTTCGAAAAAATGGTTACGTGGGAGGCATTGCCGCAGGGAGACAGGCGTATAGCCAACTTATGGACAGAGAAGGACTGCTTAATGAATGGCTCCGGGTTTATCGATTCGAACTAAATGAGAGCCATCTTTATTACAGCGATACGGAAATTCTAAAGAAGATGAAAACTTTCCTGCAAAATAAAAGATGGAAAAATAAATACGCATTGACATTGCATGCCGGTGCTAACCTTATCAGCAATTATGTCAATACGCCGGTGATTTACTGTTATCTGGACAGCAGGCATTTTAAGGAAATGTCTTTGGAGATCCGCCAAGCGTTGGATCTTAAAGAATTGAAAAACGGGGGCAATGTTTGTTTTATTAAGCCGTATTACAAGGATTCTGTTTTTATTCACAAGCAAACGATTAAAGGTTTATCGGTTGTCTCAAATCTTCAGCTCTATTTGGATCTTTATCATTTTCCGCAACGAGGCAAGGAGCATGCCGAGTATTTGTTAAAAGTTTTAAAAGAAAAAGGGGTGGAGCTTGGCTAAAGGCTATCCGACCGAAAAACTGTTGCGTAAAGTTATTGATGATTTAAGTGATTTCTTGCCATATCTTGTGTTGGTTGGCGGATGGATACCGTATTTATATCAAAAACATGTCTGGCCGCAAGAATTAACGGGGAGAGATTCTGGAATAGGTTCCGCGCAATCTTCAACGCCGCTTACCACGACCGATATGGATTTTGGCGTAACATTGGTATCCTATCCCGGAGAGGAATCGATCGCTGATCGGGTGAGAAAATTGGGTTATAGCGAACGGCATGTCTCTATGGACCGGCTGGTTCCCTTTGTGCCTATTGCGAAGGGCAAGGAAGAAAATGAAAAGGCGGAAGTGGAGTTTATTACTATTCTCAATCCGCCTAAACACGTTCACGAGAAATTGGTTGGCAAAGAGATCAAGATGAGCAATATCAAATATTTTGAGATTTTGCTCGAAAACGCGAGAAAAATTCAATTCTTTTCCCAAGAACTTCAAATCCCAACGGAAGAAGTTTTTGTGTTTCATAAATTGCTTACTTTTGTTTTGCGCGAGAATGAAGATAAAAAGAGAAAAGATCTTTATTATGTGTATTTTATGTTGAGGTTTTGCCCGGATAAAATAAAGCTGGTCAATTCAGTTAGAGATTTGATTCAGTCTCGCAAGGAGGGCAAGAAGGTTCTGCATAACATCAAGACATTTTTTGCTCATAAAGACGATAAAGGGCCTGTCGCTATTGAGCGGGAGAATGGTACAGACTATTTCATCAGCAACATCCGGCAGGATGCCTTTGAGCGGATTACTCAACTGATATAATGCTTTTTAAAGTATATGCCCGCCAAGCCTCTTAGAAATGCTCAAATCGGTGGGCCTCCTTGTTTGTATAAAAGAGGGAGTTAAATAAAAAATGAAGGCGATCTGGTTAACGGATATTCATCTTAATTTTCTTGAGCATGATCAAATTGATGATTTTCTTCGGGCGTTATCAAAGGAATCAGCGGATTGTTTTTTTATATCAGGTGATATTGGTGAGGCGGATAGCATTGTCGATTATTTGCAACGGATCGAATCAATTTTGGGGCGGCCTTTTTATTTTGTTTTTGGGAATCATGATTTTTATGAGGGTTCCATCAAGGCTGTTCGCTCAAGTGTTTCTGATTTTATAAAGACATCTGATAAATTGATTTGGTTAAATGAAGTCAAATATATCGGTTTAACGGAAGAGACGGCTTTGATCGGTCATGATTCATGGGCCGATGGACGGTTGGGCGACTTCCACCGCAGCACAGTAGAATTGAATGATTTCCGATTAATTAAAGAACTGAAGCTATGGGATCGGAATGAACGCATAAAAGCCATGCAGAAATTAGCCGATGAGGCGGCAGCGCATTTTAAAAGGGTGCTTCCCCAAGCGTTAAAAACGCATCGCAGTCTTATTGTATTGACTCATGTGCCGCCATTTAAGGAAGCCTGTTGGTGTAGAGGCCAGCCTTCGGGATCGGAGTGGCTGCCGTTCTTTTCTTGCAAATGTGTGGGCGATGTCTTAAAGAGCGTCATGAAAGAACATCCTGACGCTGAGATGACTGTTCTTTGCGGTCACACGCACGGTTCCGGGGAATATAAAATCCTCCCGAATCTTCAAGTGTTGACAGGAAGCGCGGAATACGGCGATCCAGAAATCCAAAGGATTATTGAAATTGATGCTGCGATGAAAAATGAAGACCAACATTTGTTTGATTAGGTCAATGATATTGATGCCCAAATTACTTCACTTAAGAAAAAGAAAAAAGAATTGCTTTCCCGTCTGCATCAACAAGAACCCCCAAGAAGCTCTTCGATCAGTTCGATTAATGCTTCGACTACGCTTAGCATTAACCCTGCCCGCCCCGCCGCTTCGCGGCTTAAGCCGCGGGCCGGGGAGCACAGTCGAAGGGTTAATAACCTTTCAGCTCCCTATGAAAAAATTGCCTTATTCCGCAGTTTATTCCGGGGAAGAGAGGATGTGTTTGCTACTTTTCCGCTGACGGAGAAAGCTACAAGATTCACGTTTTCCGGAAATATTAATGGGGGCGACCTGGACATGTCGTTAAACTGCCTAAAAAAATTTTGAATCTATGTGGGGATTTGAGGTGTTCAAATATCACAAAAAGGATTACTGTTAATGTGACTTAATGAGTCTAGGAAAGTCCTGAGAAAACAGGCATCTATGGTATAATTCTTTCATGCCTGAATTTAAGATTGATGAGAGAGACCTTGCTTTTCTGGATAGACATATAGATAATCCAGAAATTAAAAGTTTATTGACCGAAGCAAAAAGTAAAGGCATCTACAAGGCAAAAGGTCAATATGAAACAAACACTTATATCTTGCATCTTAACGAAGAAGAGTTAGATAAAATTGTTGATGTATTGAGTGATTTATTCACTAAAATTGGTTTGCAAAAAGATGATGAGCCAAACCCCATTGGCTTAAAAATTGAAGATATGATTGATTTCTTTAATGATAGTGAAGTTTGGAATTAGAACGTTTAGATGTCTGTAACAGGTTTCAAGATATTTGGTATGATATTTGAATTTTTCATGAGTTTTAACTTGTCACAAATTCGGCGCAAACTTTTAATTAAAAGATTTTAAATTTCAATATATTAACAGGTTACAAAATACGTTATTCAGATTCCTAGCTTGACGGGGGGGCTGAAGTTTTTCCGTTTTTTTAAGATTACTGGGAGAGAAGCATGAAAAATGCAGTCTATTTATTAGCTTTTTGCTTGATTGTAAGCGGCTGCGCCACAATGTCAGGGAAAAATCTGGAAATGAGAAAATATCCAAAACAGTTTTATAGTTTCGATCACTGCTGTCCGGGCACGAAAAA
>JAGLNJ010000191.1 GCA_023139575.1 Candidatus Omnitrophota bacterium
GGGTGCCATAGCGGGAGCTTTGATCTCACAAGCATTACCCGCGAAATCACTAAAAATTATATTTGGAGTTTTCCTTTTTACCATGGCTTGCCGTATGCTTATTATCCAGTCTCGAGAATAAATAATTAAACGGAGGTGTAAATATCATGAATGTTATTTATGATAAACTCAAATCGGCGCTTCGCGCTGAATCGGAAAAAAATTCATTATTAAACGAATCTGTCCGGATTAGCTGTAAAGCCTTGACCGCGAAGCAGGCAATAGGAACACCCAGACATGATGATTATCCTATTATAAAGGGAAAGGAAGTTATGGTGGAAGCTGACTTCAGAGGCAGCAAAGGCCAGGCTTTCTCAGATTCGTTCGAACAGATCACCTATTGTTTAAATGATTTATTATCCATTGATCTGAACGCGAACGCGCGAAGGGCAAGTTTTATCGCCGGCTTAAACGCTGTTTATCGATCTCTCGGACTATGCGAAAAAACGATCCACTGTAGAGATACTGAACCGGAACAATGCGCCGACAACTTATTAAAAGATGTTCAAATGCCGGAAAAAATTTTAATGATCGGTTTTCAACCAAGGTTTATCAATGTATTATCGGAAAATCGCCATATACGGGTGATTGATTTAGATAAAGATAACATTGGAAAAAATGTTAATGGTGTTATTGTTGAAGCTGAATCCGGTACAGATGAAGCATTGAAGTGGTGCGACATGGTTTTCGCGACGGGATCAACGATTGTTAATGGAACAATAGCGCGATTCATCAATCAGCCGAAACCGGCTATCTTCTACGGAGTCACTATTTCCGCGGCAGGGCAAATACTCGGATTGAAAACCTGTTGCAGTCACGGGCATTAAACATTTCAGGAAAACCACTCCATTAAAATACGGAGACCATATGCGCTACATAGACAAAAGCCTCGGCTTTTCTTTCGAATTACCCGAAAGTTGGCGTCATGATGAACATAATTTAACATTGACTTTCTTCGGCCCCAATGGCCGTATCGGGCATGCCCTCGAGCTAATCCAAATGCAAATCGGAACAATACAACAACCTTATATGGAACCAGAAAAACGGGAAAAATTTCTGGCTGAACCTGGGGCAGTTGTTTTCCGTGGTAAACTTGGACGTGAGACGAATGTCGTGGTTCTGGAAAAACCGGGTGATACTGAGATTTCAGCTGTCCATGACGGGGTGCATTACACTATTGCGCATTCCAATGACGAAACAACTAAATTGGCAGCTGAAAAACTCAAAACAACTTTCAGTTTTCCATCAGCTGAGGAGGCGTCTGATGCCATTCAACGGTTTAATAATCCGCAGAAGCAAGCTATCCTCAAAGCCTTAAAGTATGGTTGCGCGGAGGAAGCACGCCGTGTGCTTAAAGAGGCTGAGGCGCCTTCGGGATTAAAATGCTTGGCCGACCCAGGTTCAATTCGCAAAAAGGCCAAAAGAGCCGGTGATCTTTGGAAAGAGGGGGATTATTGTGGTGCCCGATTGCTTTATGAGGACATCATAGCTTCTATTTCTTTGCCTCTTGATAAAGCCAAAACGCTGTCAAATATAGCTCAACTATATGCAAAAGAAGGTGATATAAACGGAGCGATTGATAATGCTCATGCGGCTATTAAAGTAGTCAACGAAAATGAACTTTTTAAATCGATGGCGGGATCACATTTACGCGGCTATTTAAATGGTTTTGTTAATAGACTTGAAGGAAAAGGCCGATGGGAAACGCTCCCCTTCAATGAGAGTATTCCTTTAGATTTAAATTTAAGTATTTTTAGTCGGCTTCGTGTGCATTTTTCAGTAGCGGTTATATCCGGTGTTTTACTAGCCACTTTAAATACCGAGATGAGAATGCCAAACCTGAACATTTCGCTGAATCACGGAAAAATAGTGATTTTTTCTTTTGCCGGGGTAATGTTCAGTATCTTTTTTGCTTCCATTTTACTTCGCCAAACTGTATGCGCGGTAATAGCACTTACGGGACAAAATGCAGAAAAAAGCCTTGGGCCAGCAGTTAACCTTCTGACATTTTTCGCTGCGCTTTATCTTTTGTTTTTACCAAACGCGATATGGAGCATGGCGAGCGAGGTGGTAGTGTTTGTATTAACGGCTGTGTTTGGTGCTGTGGTTTTCTATGGGATTATGTTCCGAAAACACGCAAAGAAAATAGAATGAAAAGCATAACCATTTTTTCCGGCAGACCGCCAAAATCCGCAACTGCTGAAGAGTATGTTAGACAAGAAAATTCATCCCTTCGATCGTCATAACTTCTTGTGTTCTCAGGAAAGGAGTTTTCAGCAGTTTGGAAAGTTTTATACTTTCCTGAACTGTGAAAAAGGAAATAGGCAATAAATGTCCAAAACTGTTATCTTGAAAATCATAGGATTCTCATTTTTAATTTTTATAATGCCATTTTTAAGTCAACATTGGTTTTTTCAAGGTACTGCAGTTTATGCGATATTTATAATTGTTTTGTTAAGTATAAAGTCTATAAAAAAGGAATACAAATAAAAATATCCAGCAAATATTACCAGCCGAAAGGCACCCAGGAAACATTTGAAGGGGGGATAAAAATGAAACCCAATAAAGACGAAAAAGAGATGATGAATGGGTATGAAAAAGGGGATTCGCGTTTTGTGCCAAATGTGAATAAAGAAATTGGAAAATACCGCGCGTATGCGAAGTCGGCATCGCAGAAAAATAAACGTATAAACATTCGGATTTTATTTCAATAATGCAATTGAGCCAGGATAGATTTTACCGGTTCAATTTTATTGAGCGTGTAGAAGTGCAGTCCCGGGGCGCCGCCGGCCAAAAGCTCTTCGCATTGCGCCGCGGCAAAATCAAGCCCGGCTTGAAAAGTCTTTTGCGGGTCGTCTTGTATCGGTTCAAAGATGTCGATAACTTTTTGGGGCAGAACCGTACCGCAGGTATGGATAAACTTCAGGAGCCCCTGATAATTGGTGATCGGTAAGATGCCCGGTATCACGCGGGCAGTAACATTAAGTTCCTGTAAGCGGTTTAAATAATCAAAATAGACCTGATTATCAAAAAATAATTGCGTGATAATATAATCGGCGCCCTGATTGATTTTATTTTTTAAAAATCGCGCGTCCCGGTTCAGGTCAGGGCAGAGGATATGGCCTTCCGGAAAGCCCGCCACCCCGATACCGAAATGCTCACCGAAAAGTTCACGGATAAACGCTACTAATTCATAACTGAAAACGAAATTCTCATCCCCGGGCGTCCAATCCGGATTATCCACCGGAGGATCGCCGCGCAGGGCCAGCACATTGGAAATGCCCCGATCTTTGATGTTTTCCAGGATAGATTTGATCTCATTTCTGGTATGGCACACACAGGTCAAATGCGCTACAGCAGAGGTCTGATGCTTTTCCTGGATCATCTGGACAATATCAAGGGTCTTATCCCGGCTGCCGCCGCCCGCGCCATAGGTGCAGGAGAAGAAATCGGGTTTCAGTTCACATAGCCGCGCAATGGTATTGAGCAGATTCTGGTAACCTTTGTCCGTTTTGGGCGGAAACAGCTCAAATGAAAGGGTTTTATTCTTTGTTTTAAAAATTTCCGGCACTTTGAACATAGTTATAAGTATTTATAAAAATTAATGATTAATGAACGGAAATATTGTATCATGGCATATGTTATAAATAAAATCAAAAATGAAATATTAAAAAGTAAAAAAAGGTAAAAAATCTTCAGGAGAAATTTGTGTATATTCTCGGATTGAGCAGTTATTCGCATGAAGCGGGATGCGCCCTTGTCAAAGACGGCGTAATACGCGTTATTCTGGAGGAAGAACGGTTTAACCGTGAAAAACATACTTGGAAATTTCCCCGGAACGCCATTGCCGCCTGCCTGGATTATGAGGGCATCACGATCAATGATATTGATCATTTCACTTTCTTTTGGGTGCCGTTTCGCGAGGTATACGGCAACCTGGTCCATGTCTTAAAATATTTCCCGCGCAGCCTTAATCTCTTGAAAGCGCCATCAGGCAGTGAAGATCTGTCTTTTTTTTCGCGCGTAAAATTGATGAATAACGCAGGGACAAGGATTCAAGATGAATTTCAATTAGCTAAAGCGCCCAAGGTGCATTTTGTCGAACATCATTTATGTCACGCGGCAAGCGCCTTTTATGTTTCGCCTTTTAAAGAAGCGGCGATACTGACCATAGACGGCAGGGGCGAGTCGACCAGCACCATGATGTCCGTGGGCCAGGGTAAAAAGATCACCAAGGTCAAAGAGATCAAAACGCCTCATTCATTGGGCCATCTTTATGCGTCGGTAACGGATTATTTAGGTTTCCGCCCGTTTTTTGATGAATGGAAGGTTATGGGATTGTCCGCCTACGGCAAAGATACTTATGTTAAAGATTTCGAAGATATCACGCGTTTTACCGAAAGGGGCGAATACCGTCTTAATTTAAAGTATTTCAAATTCCACACGCACGGCCAGGCGGCGTGGGTGAGCGATCTGTTTTTAAAAAAATTCGGCCCGAAACGTGATTATCATGATGAATATGAGCAGAAACATTTTGATATCGCCTATGCTTTGCAGAAGATAGTAGAGAAGACCGGTGTCTATTTAGCGCGATACCTGGAATCGGTGACGGGCATGCCGAATTTGTGTATGACCGGTGGAGTAGTTTTGAACTGTCTGATGAACAAGCGTATTATCGAAGAGACGGACTTCAAAGATTATTTTATCCAGCCGATTGCCAATGATGCCGGCACGACTTTGGGCAGCGCTTTGTATTATTATCACCACGTGTTGGAGCAGCCGCGTGATTATCTTTTTGATACGGCTTATTGGGGGATAACTTACGCGAATGACGAAATTGAAAAGGTCTTGAGGGCCAAAGGCGTTACTTACAGGCGGAGTGAGAATATCGCCAAAGACACGGCCTGTCATATCGCGGACGGCAAGATCGTCGGCTGGTTTCAGGGGAGGATGGAGGCCGGCCCGCGGGCCCTGGGTAACCGCAGCATAACGGTTAATCCTGCCCGCGCTGATATGAAAGACCGGCTTAATGCCAGGGTGAAAAAACGCGAGTTCTACCGGCCATTCGCGCCTTCGGTACTGGAGGAAAAGTGCAGTGAATATTTCATTATGCCCAAGGAGCAACTTTCGCCTTATATGATTTTGATCGGTGATGTCCGGGAAGAAAAAAAGAGCGTTATTCCGGCGGTGACGCATGCTGACGGGACGGCGCGGGTGCATACGGTCAATAAGGATGTTAATCCGCTTTATTGGGAGCTGATTTCTGAATTTGAGAAGATAACCGGGGTGCCGGTGCTTTTGAACACCTCTTTTAATGAAAACGAACCTATTGTCTGCACGCCGGAGCACGCGGTGAATTGTTTTTTGCGCACCGAGTTTGATGTGCTGGCGATCGGGGATTTTCTGGCAGTAAAAAGTTAAAAATACAAATAACAAAAACCAGAAAAACAAACAAATTACAAAACCCGATTTTCAAAATAACAAACAAAAATAAGGCCATGTTGATTCAAGGAAATCTGATTTTGTGATTTGAAATTTGTTATTTCTTTTAAAAATTATGTCCATTTGCCTCATAACAGGTTCAGCAGGATTGATCGGGTCGGAATCGGCAAAATTTTTCGCGGAGAAAGGCTTTGATGTCGTCGGCATTGACAATGATATGCGCCGGTACTTTTTCGGTGATGACGCGTCAACGTTCTGGATGAAGAATAACTTGAAGCACACGGTGAAAGGCTACGAACATCATGCTATTGATATCCGCAATGTCGAAGATTTAGAAAAGATTTTTGCCGCGAAAGGGAAGGATATCTCTTTGATCATTCATACTGCCGCGCAGCCGTCGCATGACTGGGCGGCCAAAGAACCATTTACCGATTTCGGGATCAACGCCGTCGGGACATTGAACTTATTGGAGCTGACGCGCCGGTATTGCCCGGATGCTGTCTTTATTTTTACCAGTACGAACAAGGTGTATGGCGACTTGCCAAACAGTTTGCCGCTCATGGAAAAGACCTCGCGTTGGGAGATCGATGATAAGCATCCCTTTCATGAGGGCATTGATGAGAGCATGAGCATCGATCAGTCCAAACATTCTCTCTTTGGCGCCTCCAAGGCGGCCGCGGATATTCTCGTGCAGGAATACGGCCGCTATTTTGATATAAAAACGGTTTGCTTTCGCGGCGGGTGTTTGACCGGCCCAAATCATTCCGGCGCGATGCTGCACGGCTTTCTGGCTTATTTGATGAAATGCTGTGTGACAGGAAAGACCTATACGATATTCGGCTATCAAGGCAAACAGGTGAGGGACAATATCCATTCCTTTGATTTGGTGAACGCCTTTTATCAATTTTATAAAGAGCCGCGTCGCGGGGAAGTCTATAATATCGGCGGTGGCAGAACCAATAACTGCTCCATTCTTGAGGCGCTCGAACTTTGCCATGATATAGTCCGTCAACCGGTGAAAACGATTTATAATGAACAGGCGCGCAGCGGCGATCATATATGGTATATCAGCAGCCTGAAGAAATTTCAATCACATTACCCGCATTGGGAGCAGACCCGCTCGCTGCGCAATGTTCTGGGAGAAATTTTTCACAACAATGAGGATAGATGGGAAAATGAAAAAGATTATTGAACATTATAATGCCTTGGCACAGAAGCGTGGCCAATATCGCGCTAAAAATAAGTATTATTACAAATTGCTGCATAAAGAATACAGGTACCTGGTACCTGAAGGCAAAAGGGTCCTGGAGGTCGGCTGCGGCACCGGTGAGTTGCTCAATGCCTTGTCGCCTTCTCACGGCGTGGGGATTGATATCAGCGACGGGATGGTCGCGGAGGCAAAGAAGAAGTTTCCCAAACTGAAATTCCTGGAAGGGGAGATAGCGCGGATTGATACCGATGAGAAGTTTGATTATATTATTTTATCCGGCCTTTTGGGTGAGCTCGACGATATTCAGCAGTTCTTTATGGATTTAAGAAAGTTCTGCCATCCACACACGCGCATCATTATCGAATACTATAGTTATTTCTGGCAGTATATCCTCAAACTGGCGGAGAAACTGCGTTTGAAAATTCCGCAAAGAATCCAGAACTGGATCACCTGTCAAGATATCAATAATTTCCTGGCTTTAACGGGTTTTGAAGCGGTTAAAACAGAACGCTCGATACTGTTTCCCAGGGATATCCCTTTACTGAGTTTTTTGATCAATAAGTTTTTGGCGCGGCTGCCGGTCTTTAACGCCTTAACGCTCAACCATTTTATTGTCGCCCGGCCCCGGGGTAATTATAAAAGAGAATTTTCCACGACAATTCTTATTCCGTGCCGCAATGAAAAGGGGAATATTGAGAATGCCGTCACGCGCACCCCGTCTTTCGGCCACCATCAGGAATTTGTCTTTGTCGAGGGGGGATCAAAGGACGGGACATATGAAGAAATTGAACGGGTAATAAAGAAATATCCCGATAAAGATATCAAGGCCTTTAAGCAGGCAGGAAAAGGTAAAGGCGATGCCGTGCGATTGGGTTTTGATAAGGCCTCCTGTGAGATACTGATGATACTGGACGCCGACCTCACTGTTCCGCCGGAAGATCTGCCGAAATTTTATGACGCCATACGTCATAACCGCGGGGAATTTATTAACGGCTGCCGCCTGGTGTATCCTATGGAGCGGGAGGCGATGCGGTTTTTGAATCTTCTGGCCAACAAATTCTTCGGGGTATTTTTCTCCTGGCTGTTAGGCCATCGTTTCAAGGACACGCTGTGCGGGACGAAGGTTTTGTTTAAGAAACATTATGACGAGATTGTCGCCAACCGGCATTACTTCGGGGATTTCGATCCTTTCGGAGATTTTGATTTAATTTTCGGGGCGGTAAAACAGAACCTCAAAGTGATTGAACTGCCTATCCGTTACCGCGATCGCCAATACGGGTCAACGCAGATCCAGCGGTTCCGTCACGGCATATTGCTGTTCCGCATGTGTTTTTTTGCCATGCGGAAGATTAAGTTCCGTTAATAAAAGTGTGGTTTTTTCCTTTAAAGGGTGAGGCGCGTTACAGCGCAAATTGATGAATCATTTATCAAAGCTGCATATTGTAACTTGTTTTTTGATGTCGCTCCTTTTTATCGGAGGGCTTTTTCTCGCCGATCATAAGACGCTGTGGAATGATGAGACCTACAGCCAGTTGAGTAGCGTTGAGAATACTTCGGTTAGCGACGTCATATCCGGGCAAGTCAAAGAGGGGAACAATTCTCCTCTTTTTTATTTGCTGCAAAAAGGGGTTTCTGCCGTTTTCGGGTATCGAACTCCTGCGCTTTGGCGCGAGGGGACACAATTCTGGACTACCAACGGGCCCGGGGATAAGATTATTTTGCGGATTGTCCCGGTATCAGCTATGACACTGTCTATCGCGGCCGTTTTTTATTATTTTGCCCGTTTTTATTCCTTTTGGGTCGGGGCCTTGTCGCTATTTCTTTCCTTGTCCACAACAGTGTTTTGGCAGTTCTGGGTGGAGGCGCGGCACTATTCGTTATGGTTTTTACTGACAACGATGGAGCTTTTGCTTTTCCTTTATCTGTCCACGCGGAAGGCCGCGGGTTTGACTGTGGGGCCCCAGTCGTGCCGGGTGAAAAAAAGTGCTGCC
>JAGLNJ010000192.1 GCA_023139575.1 Candidatus Omnitrophota bacterium
AACATGTTATTCTTACTCAGGAAAGGCCGTGCTGGAAACCTTAATGCCTATCTGAAGGTCCGAGTCAACATCATTAATGGGTGTAAATACATAACCTTTACCGTCATATGGTGAAACAACTAGTTCTTCTAAATAATTTTCAGCCAGTAAAGATTCCTGATCACCGCAATCACCCCAATTTCTTGTTTCGGTATAGCACATGAATACGGCTGTCTGCAGTGTGTTAACATTTGACTGATCGGCTGTTTGATTCCCTCGGTCAATAGCCTTCAACGTATTCGGGAGAATCAAAGCCAACAAAATACCTGCTACAACTAACACAATAAGAATTTCGACTAGTGTAAAACCTTTCTTGTCCATTTCTTCTTCCTCCTTGCATTTGATACAACCGGGTTAAATATCACAATCACCCAAAAGTGGATAATACAGAAACAGATAAACTTATAGCTTGGCACCCCTCCTTTCAGGCTATGTTAAGCATTCTATTTTAACTGCTTATAAATTGGAAAGACCCTCAAAAAAGAACAGTTATCATCACGTATATAAGTATATACTATTGATAATGCCTTTACCAATCTATTAGCCAGCATTCTAAAATCCTGATTATCCTGCCAAAGAACGCCACATTGAGAAAATCGGCATATAAATCGCCAATAAAATCACAATAACAATAATTCCCACAAAAATCACCAGAAGCGGCTCCATTAATGTCAATAAACTACTGATTTTAAACTCAACTTCCTCATCAAAATGGTTAGCCAAGTTATCAAAAGTCGCAGTAATGGATCCCGTTGTTTCTCCCACCCCCACCATTTCAACTAACAGGACAGGAAATATCTTTATATCCCTGAATGATTCATACAGAGAATACCCCTGTTCAACGCTCTTTTTAACTTCCTCTATATTATTCCCTATGCGTCGATTGACAGCCGTCACCTTGGCCACTTCAAAACTCTCCACAACCGGCAGACCCGACCCAAGAAGAATACTTAAAGACCTGACAAATCTACTGATTGATATCATATACAGAATGCCTCCCAAAATAGGCAATTTCAATTTATAAAAATCAAATGCATTCAAAAACGTTTCATTTTTCTTTAAGGCATGCACGATAATATAAACAATGCACCCTACTATAATTGCGGACAAAGAAAATAATGAAAAACTTAAGAAGCTCTTAAAAGGGATCTTCAAAACACTGGATATATTAAGAATAATTCGTGTAATAATCGGCAATTCCACATTTAACCTGAGGAGAATTTTCTGAAAAACAGGCACCACCCAGGCAAATAACCCGATAAGCACTACAAATGCGAAACCTATAACAAAAAGAGGATAAATGGTCGCCTTGCGCGTACGGGTAATAATATTTTTTTGGTAAACTAAATAGGCATATAATTTTTCCAATGTTGATACCAAAGTTCCTGTCTTCTCGGCTACCCTTATCAACGCGCGATATATCGATGGGAATATATTAGGGAAAGCATCGAAACACTCGGATATCTTCTTACCTTCTTCTAATTTCAACCTGACATGACTAATAACCAACTGCAGCGTCCTGTTTTCTGTCTGCCGCCAAAGTATATGCATGGCATTTAATATGGGTAATCCCGCGCCAATCAAAGAAGACAATCTATGGGTAAACATTAATAAGTCATCCAATTTGACTTTTTTCTGAAAGACTTTATTCTTGTCACAAGGATACGCCGCAATGAAATAAAAATCGGCGTGCCTGAGCTGCCTTTTTAAATCTTTTTTATCCGCTGCTTCAAGAACCCCCCATAGGGTCTTACCGGAATCATCTTTAATTTTATAAATAAAACTTTTCATAATATTTCTCTCAATCTAGTGAGGTCACCCGAATGACTTCTTCCAAGGTTGTCTTTTGGGCAATAGCCTTCTTAATCCCTGCCACTTTTAAGATGCTCATGCCCTGCGTTAATGCTTTATTGACAATCTCTTGTTCATTGGCCGCCTTCAAGATCATCGTGCGGATATCATCCGTGACCTCCAATAGCTCATATATCCCTATGCGGCCGGAAAATCCGGTTTTTAAACACCGCTCGCAACCTACTGGCTCAACGAACTTCACATCTTTCTTAATTTCTGTATATTTTGAAATATTTTGAATGATTTCCTCATTAGGGGTAAATTCCGCCATGCATTCAGGACAAATATGTCTGACCAATCTTTGGGCGATAACCCCATTCAGCGCGGAACTTATTAAAAAGGGCTCAATATCCATCTCGAGAAGGCGCGTGACAGCTCCAGCGGCATTGTTGGTATGCATCGTGGACAAAACCAAATGGCCGGTCAAGGCTGCCCGTATAGCTATTTCGGCTGTTTCAACATCGCGGATTTCCCCGACCATAATAACATCAGGGTCATGACGCAGAATATGCCGCATGGCTTTGGCAAAAGAATATCCGGATAAAGTATTAATTGCCGTTTGGGTGATCCCCTTTAATTCATACTCAACGGGATCTTCGATCGTAATAATATTCTTTGTAATATCATTTAGCATATTAAGAACAGCGTACAAAGTCGTCGTTTTTCCCGAACCCGTTGGCCCTGTAACAAGAATCATGCCGTAGGGCCGGCGCATGAGTTTTTTGGTGACAATGATCTCATTGTCATCCATCCCCAATGCATCAAAGGTCTTTTTGGCAAATTTCTTGCTCAACAAACGAAGAACTAAATTCTCACCCTTTATATCGGGTAACGAGGATATGCGAATATCATATTCCTCTTTAGCATATGTCATCGTGGTACGGCCATCTTGAGGGCGGCGATTCTCCGCGACATCCATACCGGAAATGATCTTGATCCTGGAAATCAAATTACGCTCTAATTCTTTAGGCATTACAGTCCGTTCATGCAGAACCCCGTCAATGCGGTAACGCACGCGCATATGGTCTCCTTGCGGCTCAAAATGAATATCCGAAGCTTTTTCCTTAATGGCCTTCCCAATAATTGACTCAACCAACTGGACAATATCGGAACCTTCAGTCGTTTTGGTATCTACTGTCTTTATGGCGTGAATTGTTTTAATAGAGTCCGCATGTTCCTGAAGGTGAGCTTCGATATCGCTTAGACAGGCCAACACCGGTTTAATCTCATAATCACAGGATAATCTGATCTGCTGAAGTGAAGCGACATTCAAAGGATCACTGATCGCGACTGTTAAGCAATTATTTTCAAAGGCAATCGGTAACATCTTATTTTCATGCATCATATCATCTGAAACCATGCCTAGAACCGCTTCATCAATCTTGATCTCGGATAATTTTAAAAAAGAGATTTGAAAAACACTGGAAAGGGCTTGGGTCAATTTTTCTTCTGTGACCAGCCCCCGATCAACCAGGATCTGTCCCAGCTTACGGGAATCTTTTTTCTGCGCCTTAAGGGCTTCATCCAATTGTTTCCTGGAAATAAGTCCCCTTTCAACTAAGGTGTCACCTAACTTCAAACTTTTTGTATTTACAACTTCTTTCATTCGAATATTTTGTGTAAAAATTCCTCTAATTGATAATGAATTATCTCAAGTATGCATTACCTGAAAATCAAAGTCAACTGAATCAAGCTATTCAAAGAAAGCGCTTTCTCAAGAAATAGCCTTTATAAGCATTTGCTAAGTAATAACTGTCGACAAATAAACTTAAACAATTTACTCACATTGCTTTATACAATTCTAGATAACCTCGTTACCCATGTATTATTATGCACCACATTAAATAAAATTACAAAAAAAAGGATAATTTTTTTAAAATTGGGTGCTGGTAGACAATTTGGAACCTACCAAATACATAAATATTTTCAATAAACCGAGATATGATATAAACTGCTTCTCTGCTTCGGT
>JAGLNJ010000193.1 GCA_023139575.1 Candidatus Omnitrophota bacterium
TTGACCGAAGCAGAGAAGCAGTTTGTCTATTATCCAGCTGACTGGGCGCATACCTTAGAAACAACAAGCGAAGAGCCGGCGCATTATATGATGTTCAAGTGGTATGCTCCCGAAATGAAAACGGGAGCGCATCTCGAATATAAGTCTTTTCAAATCTTCGGTAGCTCCAATACGAAAGAAGTCAAAGAAGGCTTCCAGCCAAAGCTCATGTTTGAAGGGCAGACAGCTTATTTGCGTAAATTTCATTGTCATACCTCAACGCTCACGCCCGGAGCAGGATATGAACCGCATAAGGATGATTATGATGTCATCATGGTTGTTTTAGAAGGAGAGGTTGAAACGTTGGGGCAGCGTGTCGGTCCTTATGGAGCGATCTTTTATGCGGCGGGAGAACCGCACGGCATCCGTAATCCCGGTGATGTCGTGGCTAGTTATATTGTCTTTGAATTTCATGGATACAAGATCGGTATATTCAAACGGCTTCATCGATTTCTTCGCAAGGTCAAAAACCCGCAGCGCTGGAAAAGGAAGATCAAAAAAATCTTAAAATAATTCAGCACGGCAAAAAGTCACACATTCATCCGTCTTTTGACCAGCTCAGGACAAGCCCTTCGGGCGAGATCTCGCCCGCCTTTCAAGCGAGACGGACAACGTCACCAGGCCACAAAAAGGCTTTGTGGCGATTTTTTGTGTTTATGTGACTATATGCCCCGATTTTATGTTGTAAGTAATGCGTGGCCGGGACGACAGATAAACGGGTAGAACATAAACCTAACTTTATGCAAGGAGGGGGAAATGAGAAAAACAGGAGCTTTATTAATAGTGTCATTGTTGGTCTTTTCATTGTTGGTTGCCATAAGTGGTGAGGTTGTAGCGCGGCCGGAGGGCGGTGCTTACTCTGATTATTCAGAGGAGTCATTTGAACAGGCCAAGGGAGTGAAGCGGGTTTTATATTTTTTTGCGCCTTGGTGCCCTTCATGTATCGCCGGTGATAAGAAATTGAAGAATGTCAGTATTCCGGAAGGTGTGGCTGTTTTTAAGGTTGATTATGACTTTTCCACTGAATTAAAGAGTAAATACGGTGTTGTCCGTCAGCATACCTTTGTTCAGGTCGACGATCAGGGTGAGAAAATTGCCCTTTGGTACGGCACGGCGGGTTCTTTGAGCGAAAACATACAATAAGAGGGTTAGATGATAATCTTAATTTTATTCGCTTTTATAGCCGGCATCGTAACGGTCTTGTCCCCATGCATTTTTCCTGTTCTGCCGATCCTTTTGGCTGGGTCGGTAGGGCAGGGGAAAAGAAGGCCTTCGGGTATTATCACCGGGTTTATTTTAAGCTTCACGTTTTTTACTTTGGCTCTTTCAGCGATTGTGGCTTTGACCGGCCTGTCAGCGGATGCCTTAAGGGGAGGGGCTATTGCCTTAATCGCTGTTTTTGGTTTATTCCTCCTGATACCGCAATGGCAGTTTTATTTTGAGAAATTTGTGCCGCGCTTCCCGCCCTCACCAAAATCAAATCAGCAGAAAACGGGTTTTAGTTCCGGCGTCATCGTAGGGGCCAGTCTGGGCCTTGTATGGACGCCCTGTGTGGGGCCGATCTTGGCCTCGGTTATTACTTTGGCGGCGGCCAACAAGATTACTATAGCGACTTTAGGAATAACTCTGGCGTATGCTTCGGGAACGGCCTTGCCGATGTTCGCGGTCATGCAGGGAGGGCGGACTTTGATGCGGAAGGCTTCCTGGTTTAAGAGTAAGGGGGTGTTGCTCCAAAGAGGCTTTGGGGTTTTAATGATCCTGCTTGCGATAGCGCTGGGTTTGGGTTTTGACAGGAAATTTGAGGCTTGGATTTTGACTAAGGCTCCTGATTACGCGATCAAGCTTATTTCTATTGACGATAATCCGCGAGTTCAAAGTGAATTAGAAAAATTGCGTTGAGATTAAGTAATAAAGTGTGTTATGCTAATCAAAAAAATGGAGGCAAACTATGAAAAAACTTTTGCTGTCAGGTATTTTAATCACGGGGCTTATCGTGGCTAACCCAGCAGGCGTGTTTGCTGATTCGCATCAAAGATCGTCATGCGCGAAATGTGAAGCCAAAACAAAGAAATGCAAGATTTCCAGATTAAAGAAAAAAGTTAAACAACTATGGTTCAATAAAGAGGCTTTGGGAATAGCGGAAAAGCAGCTTGAAAAGATAAAAGATATCAAGCACGCGGCTATCAAGGAGTTGATCCGGCTTAAGGCGGATAAAGACATCGTTAAGGTGGATTTGAAGTCTGCCATGTGGGATGAGTCTATTGATGTCGGCGCCGTTAATAAATTGATTGACGCTAAATATGCCGCCAAGACTAAAGCCGCGAAAACATATGTCAAGGCGCTCAGTGATATTCAGAAGGTATTATCCAAAGAGCAAAGGGCTCAATGGAAAGAAAAGTCAATAAAAGCTAAATTGGCCGGTGGAAAAATTTGTCCCATAACAGGAAAACCGCTTGATAAATAAAAAATAGGGACATGCGTTAATAATAAATCGGGACATTCGCCTTACATTTCTATAAAGGAAAGACATCCTATAAAGAGTAA
>JAGLNJ010000194.1 GCA_023139575.1 Candidatus Omnitrophota bacterium
ACAGCTTCCCCATCATCTGAACCGTTAAAAGTATAGGTTGCTGTATCGACGCCGGCGCCTCCATCATTAAAAAAGCCATTGCCCATATCTAGGGCCCACGCAATATCATTCGTGGAACCATCCGTATCCAAAGTGATCGTCCCTGTATAATTAACTTTGATATTCTTATAGGCGTCATAAGCCTGGATCGTGACCTGCTCCGCCACACCAGCCGTTGCCGCATTATCGTGTATGACATCAAAATTATCCAGCACACCAGGGCCAACCACCATGTTACTTTCGCTATCGTCATCCGTGTCGGTTCCGTCCGCGCAGTCAATATCCACAGTTTCCACTTTAGTGTCTGTGAAGGTAAATGAGACCTGGCCCTGATCGTTAATATTAAATGTATAGGTGGCAGTGTCCGCGTTTCCCCCTCCGTCATTAAAAATTCCTTGCCCGCTGCTCAATCCCCAAGCGATAGTTGTCGCTGTCCCGCTGGTGTCCAGGGTAATGGTTCCGACATAGTCGGTTTTGGTCGCACTTTCAGTATTGATGGCGGTCACCGTCACGATTTCTCCGGTTCCAGCTACGCCGGCATTGTCATGTGAGATAACAAAGTGGTCCAAGGCATAAGAGGAAATAATTATATTGCCTTCGGTATCATCATCAATATAAGTGCTATCAGTGACCTCCATGTCCAGGGTGTCCGCATCGGTGGATGTCATGGTCAAAACAACCACTCCGTTATCGCCCGAAACAAATGTATATGTGGCGGAGTCATCATCCGTGCCGTTATCATTGAAGGTTCCGCTACCTGTATCCAGGGCCCAGGTGATCTGCCCACTTTCACCAATGGTGTTTAAAGTGATCTGGTCCGTGTAATCTAGAACCGTGTCGCCGCCCTGTGTTTTTGCTGTAATAGTTACAGTCTCTGCAATATTTATCAGACCTGAACCGTCATGACTGATTAGAAAATGGTGAATCGCACTGTCGATAGCAAACGTGTCATTGGTGTCAGCATCCATGGTATTTCCGGCCACATCCTGTGCCACACTTACGCTGATCGCGGCTTCCCCGTCTCCGGTTCCTGATGTGACGGCACTGTCGTTATAGACGGTATAGATATCATTTGTGTAGGTCGTCGTTGACCATGCCCCGCTCGTTGATACTGTTTGGGCACCGGTGGCTCCGGCAGGGTCATAACTGACCGTCGGAGATGTTCCTGTATTCATGGATTCTGAGAAAACCAATTCAAACTCTAAGGCCCCGATGACGATGACTCCAGTTGGATTTGGTGTGATGGTAATAGTGACGGTCGGTTTTGTGTTATCGTAAATAAAGGTAAAAAGTGTGACTGGGTCACTATAATTCCCTAATGTGTCAAAGGTGCGAACCCGCAAATAGTAGGTGGTCTCACCCGTTGCACTGCCCACATCATAACTAGCGCCAACCTGTTCCTGCGATGTACCCGGCTCTCCTGATGAACTTGTGCCCCAGTAAATTGAATATCCGCTAACACCCGAACCGCTATCCGCAGCTCCACTCCATTCGAAATATGGCGTTTGATCATCATTCTGAGCTGTATTATTTGAGATGACAGTAGTCTTAGAGGAAGAATCCCAAGCACTTGCGGGTGCGGTTGGATTTGTAGGGGCTGCCGCATCATATTTAAAGGTGAAAATGGTGCTGGGAGAACTGTAAGCACCTGCGGTGTCGAACGTCCTTACTCTTAAATAATAGGTTCCGCTAGATACCGGAGTGCTTATCTCATAACTGCTTCCGCTCTGCTCTTGCGAGGTCCCCGGTTCTCCACCGGAATCCATGCCCCAATATAATGAATAACCGGCTATCCCCGAACCGGAACCGTCGGATGACCCAGTCCATTCAAAATAAGGGTCATTGTCATCATTCTGCCACGTATCATTGGTGATGGCATTCGTTTTACCTGTTGTGCGCCATGCACTGGCTGGTGCCGTAGGGTTGCTGGGCGCTGTGTTATCATATTTAAAGGTAAACAAAGTAAGCGCACTGGTGTAATTCCCATAAGAATCAAATGTCCTCGCCCGTAAATAAAATGTCCCATCACCAGTTGACGAGATTTCCCCATAACTTGTTCCAACCTGTTCTTGCGATGTTCCCGGTTCTCCGGAAGCCGAGTTCCCCCAATATATGGAATAACCGGCAACAGATGACCCTGTATCGGACGCCCCACTCCATTCAAAATATGGCGTATCATCATCACTTTGCCAAGAGTCATTGGTGATGCCATCAGTTTTAGAGGCAGTACGCCAAGCCCCGGCCGGTGCCGTTGGATTGCTCGGATTTACGTTATCAATAGTAAGGCTCGTTGTAGGAGGAGTGCTTTGATCCAACTGTCCATCATTAATAGTGATTTTTATATAATATGTTCCGGATGTATTGGGTAAATCTGTTCCGGCATCCCAATAAAAGGTTACCGTATTGGTGGATGATGTCTTGATAGGGGTATCATCACCGACTTGATAAACGTTTGCTGTGGTGACATCAGGAACCGGTGTAACATCCGCGGTGGCCGTACCGGTCATGGTAGCCTTATTTGTACAAGTCCCGGCAGAAAGTCCATAATAAACGCTTAGCCGACTATCGGAATTCTCAGGGTCACCGGCTTCAACACTGATGAGGACTGTCTGAGAGCCATCGGTCTGCTGGGCGGCAGAATTAATCGTGGCCGAAGGTTCAGAATTAGAGGTAATGTCTACTTTAACATAATCCGTATCAACCATTGCTTCCTTGTTTGTCGATGAAGACTGGTTTGTGATCAAAATTAAATATAGGGTCCCATCGGTATCTATGTAATTGGTAGGAGTGCTTGTAATCGTTCCTGTAATGTTTACGTCCGTGTCTACACTCGAACTATTCAATAATGAATACGATCCGCTATCAAAATTCCAAATGTAAAGCCTGCCACCTTCTGTGCCAAGTTTCCTGTCTGCCATGCCATTCCAAAGAACATCAATTTGAGTGACCCCGGTCCTGTTTTCCGATATCGTAAACTTAAATCGCTGGGCAGCATAATTGCCGTTCTTGATATAAGCCTGTTCGTAAGTACTGTTATCCGAACTGATGTTGCTATAGGTCATGGTAGTGGAACTGGGAGTGTCATTTGTGGAAGGTGGGCTGGCAGAAACCTCTAATTCATATCCCCATTTGTTGCTGCCGGCCCCAGAGGTGAAATCATAGGTTGTTGTCCCTGCGAATGATAGTCCTTGCCAAATAAAAAGGTGAAGCGAGATGATTGCTGTACAGATAAGACACTTTAAAAATATGCCGTCTGTGCTCCGGGGTATTCGATTTTGAAATGTTTTTTTTCTTTTCATTTTTGAGCCCTCTTCTCTAAATATAAGAGAGAGCAAATAGTGTGCCAGAATTTATTAACATTATTATTTTAAAGGCAAATCCTTAGATTTCAATAAGATATGAGAATATTTTATTTTTGGGAAAAGCTGCGGGTGGCTAAATTTGTGCGTCATTTATGTCGCGGTGAGACGGAATTCACGCATGGTAATCGCCGGGATTTATCCCATACATTTTAAACTTCCGCTGAAGATTTCGACGGTCGAGGCGAATGGCTTTGGCCATTCGGGAGACATTTCCTTTGTGCTCTTTCAGCGAACTGACAATAAAATCCTTTTCAAATAATTCGATAAATGTTTTACGTGCCTTTGAGAAATCCCTGTCTCGAATTGGCCTTTTTCGCCTTTCAGCAGAAAAAGTTAAATGATGCAAAGTTGCAGGAAGATCATTGGGCTCGATAATATCATCAATTTTCATAACAACAGCGCGATGAATAATGTTTTCTAATTCACGGATATTGCCCGGCCAATCATAATTCATTAATATGTTTAAAGAATCTTTGGAAATATTTTTTAAATTCCGCCTTTCTAAACGATTGTATTTCATTAAGAAATGTTCAATAAGTAGCGGAATGTCCTCTTTTCTATCCCGTAAGGGCGGCAGCTCAATGAGGATGACATTCAACCGATAAAAGAGATCTTCGCGGAAATTACCCGATACAATCGATTTTTGAAGGTTTTCATTTGAGGCCGCAATAAGGCGCACATCAATATGGCGGGACGAAGCTTCGCCGACTCTTTTTATTTCGCTATTTTGCAATACACGCAATAATTTTGATTGTGTTCTTAACGATGTTTTTCCTATTTCATCCAGGAAAGCCGTGCCACGGTGGGCAATCTCAAATAATCCTTTTTTATCTTCAGTAGCCCCGGTAAAGGCTCCTTTTATATGGCCAAAGAGCTCACTTTCCAAAATAGACTCTGTTAAAGCGCCGCAATCAACGGGTATAAAGGGGTGGTCACATTGCGGGCTTAAATTGTGAATGGCTCGTGCTATCATCTCTTTTCCCGTTCCGGTTTCTCCTTGAATAAGGACGTGACTGCGCGTGGGGGCGATATTTTTAATAATCGCAAAAATTTTGTGCATCTGTTCATTTTGTGAGACGACATCTTCAAAGGAATATGATTTCGTCAGTTGTTGACGTAATACAATGTTTTCTTCCTTTAATTGAACTCTTTCTAAAGCGTTCTTGATGACCAAAAGAATTTGATCAATATCAAAAGGTTTATTAACAAAATCGGCGGCGCCCATTTTCATAGCCTGGACGGCCGTCTCCATCGTTCCAAAGGCCGTCATCATAATCACAGGTGTTGATGATGAAATTTTTTTGATCTTATCTAATAATTCGATGCCGTCCATCTTGGGCATTTTTAAATCAGCTAAGACAAGTTCCGGTTTCTGCACCTGCACAGCATCCAAGGCCTCTTTGCCATTCTCAGCCAACAAAACTTTATATTTATTATCAGATAATAATTTATTTAAATATTGCCGCATACCCGGCTCATCATCTACGACTAAAATTATTTTTTTTGACATGTTATCCAGCCTCTTTTTTAATAGGTAGTTGTATGGTAACAGTTGTGCCCCTGTTCTTTTGACTCCTGATGGTAATCTCTCCATGGTGAGCTTTGATAATTCCATAACTAATTGACAACCCTAATCCTACACCTTCTCCGGGATCTTTGGTAGTAAAAAATGGATCAAATATCTTGGAAAGGTCTTCTTCAGTAACCCCTTCCCCATTATCTTCAAATACAATTTTAACCATATTCTTTTTATGGATATTTTTATCAAGGTTGGTTGTAATAATAATCTTCCCTTTTTTCGAAATACTTTGTTCCGCGTTCAAAAGAAGGTTGATAAACACCTGTTCTAATTGAATTGCATCTGCCGTCAAACGGGGGAGCTTTGGCGAGAAGTGTCGTGTTACTTCAATCCCCTTTTGTGAAATGCGCTCACCGGTGAACATAAGAGAATTTTCTAAAGCTAGAAGTACATCAATTTCTTCAAACTGAAACTCTCGCTTGTGTGTGAATTGCAGAAGACTTTTGACAATATGTGAGCAACGCTTGGAATATCGCTCAATTGTTTCTAACAAATCCTTTGTTTCTTTAGAGGTATCAAGACCCTTTTTCTCTTTGAGGTCTTTAAGCAGAAGCTGGGAATGCCCCAAGATGACTCCTAAAGGATTGTTTATCTCGTGGGCTATGCCACTTGAGAGAACGCCGAGTGACGCTAATTTCTCTGATTTTAGTAATTGAGACTGTTTGTCCTGCAACTCCTCGCTAACGCGCGCGATTTCATCCTGCAGACGGACATTCCAAAGTTCAATTTCTCGTTTGGACTTCTCCAGCTCATCAAGCATATTATTGAATGATGATGTCAATTCCCCCAATTCGTCCTGCGTGTTGACCGGTATTCGTCTGTTGAAATCGCCTTTTTTTATGTCTGCAGTGAGATCAATGAGGTTTTTGATAGGATGAAGTATTTTTTGGCGAAAAAAAAGGCCAATTAACAGGCAAAACGAGACAATAATAGCAAAAGCCATTTTAAAAATATTTTTATGCATCTCTTTTATTGCAGTTCGGGTCGTCGTTAATGAAAAAACGATACTAATGTTCCCGGCAACCTCTTGACGTTTGTCATTGTCAATCAAAAGTGG
>JAGLNJ010000195.1 GCA_023139575.1 Candidatus Omnitrophota bacterium
GTAATATTATATATAAAATGAATTATCACCCGATTCCCCTAAGATGTCCACAAAGGAAATCAAAATGTTTGTTCAACACTACAGAATCTATGATAAACCGCGCGGAATTGTTTTTTTGGTCATGGTTACGGCCTTTTTAAGTATTTCTCCCCACTTAATTTTCGCCCAATCAACTTTGGAATATATGGGTTTACAAGGCCAAGTTCAAGGAGGGCTGCAACAAAGTACCGCTACAGAGCAACCAGTTTATGAAACGCCGCCATCCGTTCAAATAGTGGATCAGACGAATGTTTTAAAACAAGTAACAAATTTTTTCAGCGGTATCGCGAAAAAATTTACACCAATGCAAATTGTTGGTGCTTTGATCCTGTTGGCCTTTTTATGGTTATCTACGCGTAAGTAGTAAGCTGCAAAGTCCGTCAGATTTACTTTCTCCTGTCTTCAAGACTTGCTCCTTCGCCTGTCACTTTACTGAAAAAAAATGAAAAACTAATGAAAACCAATCTGGTAAATTCGGCAAATTCCTTTTCTTGATTTTCCCGGCTGATTGGTATATAGTGTTGAAAATATTTATTAATTCCACCCAAAAAAAATACATTACCAAATGCGTACAAAGGCCAAAACCATAACAGCCCGGCAATTACATGATACCTTAAGCAAAATTAAGGTCGGCGGAGCCGCTTGCCATTATTCTTTGAAAAAGTGCGGGGAATTGACCCCTATCATCAATGAGATCAATCAATTAAAGCAGAATCAAAATGCCATTATCCTGGCACATTCTTATGTGGCTCCGGATATTATCTATGGCGTGGCTGATTTTGTCGGGGACTCTTATGGCCTAAGTAAAGACGCCTTAAGCACCTCGGCTGAAAAGATCATTTTTGCGGCTGTCCGTTTCATGGGAGAAACGGCGCAAATCCTTAATCCACATAAAGAAGTCCTCATTCCGGCAACAGACCCGGGGTGTACTTTAGCGGATGCTATTACGGATGAGGAAGTCCGCCGCTTAAGAAAAGAATATCCGGATTATGCGTTTGTTTGCTATGTCAACACAACGGCTGAGGTCAAGGCCGAATGCGACGTTTGCGTGACATCTGCCAATATCTATCACATCATCGAGAAAATGCCGAATAAAAAAATTTATTTCCTCCCTGATAAATTAATGGGGCAGAACCTCATTGATGAAATGAAGGAGCGCGGTATTAATAAAGAAATCGCCTTCTATAAAGGCACTTGTGTTGTTCATGAAGAATTCACTAAAGAAGAGGTCTTACACATCCGCAGCGAATACCCGGATGTAAAGGTCGTCAGCCATCCCGAGTGTAAGCCGGAAGTCTGCGAAATTTCCGATTACGTCGGCAGCACATCGCAAATGCTCAAATACATGCGCACCGCCGACGGTGATCGTTTTCTCATGTTTACCGAATGCGGATTATCCAGCCGGATGGAAGTGGAATTCGCGGGTAAAGAATTTGTCGGCTCATGCAGACTGTGCAAATATATGAAATCGAACACACTTTCCGACATCCTGAGAGTCCTTAAAAACCCCACGGATAAAGACCGTGTCCTTTTGGATGAAAATATCCGCAAAAGGGCCCTGACCAGCCTTGAGGCCATGTTTGCCTACACTAAATAATCTCTTTTGTTACAAATTGACATCAATTAACGGCTATGTTAAGATTCAACATATTTGTATAATTTTTATAAAATTAACGATTTAAAACACATACCGTTGCGCACTTTTTACTTATTTTCTTGTAAACTTAACCCTGAATGGATATGATTAAAGTCGAATCAAAATTCTTTACATGTTGCGAACCGCCAAATGAACTCGTTCTCAAAAGCGGGGAGAAGTTTGGCCCCATTACCTTGGCTTATGAAACGTATGGCCAACTGAATGAGGATAAGTCCAACGCTATTCTTGTATGCCACGCCCTGTCGGGTGATGCTCATGCGGCAGGCCTTCATGAAGGGGACAGCAAGCCTGGTTGGTGGGATATCATGATCGGACCGGAAAAAGCCTTTGATACGGACAAATATTTCGTTATCTGTTCCAATGTCCTCGGCTCATGCAAGGGGAGTACCGGCCCTAACACCATCAATCCTGAAACGGGTAAACCCTATGGCTTAAGTTTTCCCGTCGTTACTATTCGTGACATGGTCAACGCGCAAAAACTATTGATCGATCATTTAGGGATCAAGAAATTATTATCTGTCGCCGGCGGTTCCATGGGAGGCCTGCAGGTTCTTAAATGGAGCGTGCATTATCCGGAAAGCATTAAGTCTGCGGTAGTGATCGCAACCAATTACCGACACAATGCCCAACAGATCGCCCTTAACGAAGTCGGCCGACAAGCCATTATGGCCGACCCGGACTGGCAAAAAGGGGATTACTACGGCAAGAGCATCCCGGCGCGGGGTTTGGCCTTGGCCCGCATGATCGGGCACATCACCTATATGAGTGATAAATCCATGGAGAAAAAATTCGGCCGCCAATTAAAAGACAAAGAGAAAGTGGGATATGATTTTTCTATCGATTTTCAGGTAGAGAATTATCTCAAATACCGGGGCGACAGCTTTGTCCAACGCTTTGACGCCAACTCATATCTTTATATCACCAAGGCCATTGATTATTTTGATATGACAGAAAAGAAATCTCTTATTGAGACTTTCAGCGAAACATCGGCTGCCTTTCTTGTAATGACATTCACATCAGATTGGCTTTATCCGCCGCATCAATTGAAACAACTGGTCAAAGCCCTCAAAACCAATGATATTGATGTCACCAATATCGTCATTGAATCAAATTACGGCCACGATGCCTTTCTCATCGAGCAAAAGGAACAGACGCGGGTTATATCACCCTTTTTAGCCCGTATCAAGAAGGAACGAACTTGGTGAACGAACAAAATAAAACACACCAACGGCTTGATTATAAAGTCATTGTCGATATGATCAAACCGCAGTCACGAGTCTTGGACTTAGGGTGCGGGGACGGGGAATTGCTCTATCTCCTTAAAGATAACAAGCAATGCCAGGGAACAGGCGTTGAAATAGATGAAAAGGCTATTTATGAATGTGTGGAAAAAGGGTTGACCGTTTTGCATGAAGATATTCAATCAAGTTTGAAAGATTATTCTGACAAGCGATTTGATTATGTCATCTTGAATGAAAGCCTCCAGCAAGTAATGAATCCTCGGGAGACGATCCTCGAAGCCTTGCGTGTCGGCAAGAAGGTTATTGTCGGCATCCCCAATTTTTGCCAGATCATTTCCCGTTTTCAGATTTTCTTTTTTGGACGCGTGCCGGTGACAAAAGAACTGCCCTACGAATGGTATAACACACCGAATGTGCGTTTTTTCAGTTTAAAGGACTTCCGCCAATTCTGCCGTATGAACAATATTACTATCATAAAAGAAAGAGGGATAGGGTTTAACAAGGAGATTGCGGGTTTTAAGAATCTGCTGGCCAATTTCGGCATTTATTTGCTTGAACAATAACACTGTTTTACAAAGGGAGGACAATATGCCATATATCAATTTAAAACTTGTCGGCTCATTAACAAAAGACCAAAAAGAAGAGATTGCTAAACAGTTCTCCGAAACCCTGCAAAAAGTTGCAAACAAGGATCCCGAGCATCTTTATTTGGTCATTGATGAAGTCCCGGGTGAAAATTGGGCGAAGGGTGACAAACTTTTCGGTTAATCCTCACAAAAAGGAATCAATAAACTTATGCCCCATCACGACTATGATTACCTCATCATTGGCGCCGGCATTATCGGCCTTTCCATTGCGCGTTCTTTAAAAAAATCAAACCCTGGCGCAAAAATTCTTATTATCGAAAAAGAAGACGATATCGCACAACATTCCTCAGGACGTAATAGCGGTGTGTTGCACGCCGGTTTTTACTATACAGCAGACAGCTTCAAGGCGAATTTCACCGTCGTCGGTAATGAATCCATGCGGCTTTATTGCCGACAAAATAATATCCCCATCAATGAATGTGGAAAGCTGGTCGTCGCAAAAAATGAATACGAATTAGGCCAATTGTCAGAATTAGAAAGACGCGGTAAAAGTAACGGCTCTAATGTTAAGATTATAGATGAGGCTAAGGCGCGAGATATTGAACCCAATGTAAAAACTTTTAAAAAGGCATTGTTCTCTCCTGACACAGCAACAATTGATCCTAAGCAAGTCTGTTTTTCACTTAAAGAGGACCTGCTGAATCTCGATATTGAATTTGTTTTCCAAGCGGAATATTTAAAACGCTCGGACCGCACCATACATACCACTTCCGGCGATTATTCCGCAAAAAAACTCATTAATTGCGCCGGTCTTTACGCAGATAAAATTGCTCAAGACTTTGGTTTCGGTCGACAGTACACCATGATCCCTTTCAAAGGGTTGTACCTGAAATACACCAAAAATAAAACTGATGTCAAAATAAACATCTATCCTGTTCCCAATTTACAGAATCCTTTTCTGGGTGTCCATTTCACAAAGACGGTAGATGACTATATCAAAATCGGCCCCACCGCTATCCCGGCGTTTTCAAGGGAAAACTATGAAGGCTTCAAGGATTGTAAGGGGGGGGAAATGTTGACCATTTTGCTTTACGAAGCCAAACTTTTTTTCAAAAATTCCTTTCATTTCAGGGATCTCGCTTTTGAGGAAATGCGTAAATACAGTAAAAAATATTTTATTTCACTCGCGCAAGACATGATCCAGAATATTGATCCAAAGGGCTTCACTGAATTTACCACACCCGGCATTCGCGCCCAACTCCTTGACAAAAAAGAAATGATGCTGGTCCAGGACTTCATCATTGAAGGGGATAAACAAACCACTCACATCCTCAATGCAGTGTCTCCAGCCTTTACTTGTGCTTTTCCATTCTC
>JAGLNJ010000196.1 GCA_023139575.1 Candidatus Omnitrophota bacterium
CGAAGCAGAGAAGCAGTTTATTTTAATGTTGCTAGGAGAAACAGATCTTCAATTGATAAATGATCCTGTTCTTTCAAGAGACATCCTGCCTTTTCTTATTCGTAAACTTTCAAATTCGGGGAAGTCCAATGTTCAGGCGGCGGCATCGAATGCATTGGCAAAGACATGCTCGAATTTAGGAATTGACCGCGCGGGAATTTTCAAAAATCATATTTTTCTTCCGTTAACTGAATTATATAAAACTAAAAGGATGCCGGCGGTACTGGCATTAAAGGCCACAGGTCAGGCATTGCCTGATAAACATCCTTTCAAAAAACTTATGCTTAATATTTATTATCGGTCAGCAGATCCGGACTCGGGCTATAAACCAGAGGAAATGGAAAGAGGAATTCTTTCTTTGGATGATCTCTTCAAGATTTATTCAAATGACGCGTTTCTTCATTTCACAAAAGATATGCATCCGGTTAATCAATTCTCTGTCGCGCGGGTCATTGATACGACTTTAAAGCGATTTGGCAAAGCGGTTACTCACGGAAAAATAACTTTACTCTCAGCATTTATTATGCGAAAGGTACTGAATGACAACTTTTTAGAAAAGGTTTTTCTGGATAAAAACTCTTCTGTAATTATCGGGGTAAACGATGATAGGGCTCTCTTTTTACCTCAAGATGTTGAAGAGTTTATTCAACGATTTATTGATGCTTCTGATAAGGAGTCCTATGATAAACAAGTCCACGGCCCTTATGTGGGAACATTCAATGATCGAAAAAACACACTCCGGGGAAAGTTTAGAAACACGCTGGGTAAAACTTTTGCCTATCTGTATGGGCACGGAGGGCCTAATCATTTCTGGTTGCATGGTGGTGAGGAGGGCGAGGGAAAATCTAATAATCTGGAACACCCTGATGGCATAAGTTACCAGGAGCTTAAGCTGGATCTCATTGCGCGCGCGAAAAAGAATAAGGGAATTCTTTCAGATCTTACTATATTCTTTGATTGTTGTTTCTCCGGGAGTAATATAACCAATATTTATAATGCTCTTGGAGATGTCTATAATTTTCTTGAAGACGCGGTTAAAAGAGGAGATATTAAAGACCTTCCGGATATGGTTGCCTCATCAAGTAAAGGCACCTTTTCTTTTTCACTATCTCTTGACGGTTTTACACGAGAGAACATCATGCTTAAAGGGCTTAAGGAGGTCACGCAGGGTGTGCGGGAGTTCAAAGGAAAGCACGTTATTAAAGCAGAGACACTTAAATATGTTGTAGAGGCACAAGATATCTCAATATTCGTAAATTTAACAAAAGAGCAGCAAAAAGAGTTGTTTAATATTTTAGGCGTTGAGCCTTCAGAGGAGGGAAAGACCAGATATTTTTCATTCGGTGAGATTAATAGTCCACTAACAACCGAGAATTATCTCGATGAACGGCTTCCGGTTTTAAGCGGATTAATGGGTAAAAAAGTAAATATGGAGATAGTCGCGGATACCGCGACAAATATAAAAGAGTTACATATCTACGATAAGCAACACAATTTATTGGGAACCAGGAACCTTAGAAAAATTGAAAAGAGCCAGCAGAAATTATCCGCGGCGATAGAAAGACTGAAAACAGCTGTTAATCCACAATATTCAAAAATTCTCGACGCGTTCCTGGGATTGTTGGAACACTCGCCTCCGGATTTTTACACATTTAGTGATCCGATTGAGGACTCATTTGGAACACCCTCGGATGTTCACAATTTAATAGCGCTCGCAGAGGATTTATTAAGTAACGATATGGCCGTATATCATGAAATTGAAGAATATTATAAAATAAAAGGAAGCCTGAAACTGTCGTTCGATGACAAAAGTAAAATATTGACAATAATTCTGAACGGTAAGACGTTCACTTTCACTTTGGGGGGCAAGTCCTTGGTTATCGCACGTAAATGGATAAAAGAAGGCGCTCAATTTAAGACGCATTATTGGTTACGGGCTGCACAGTATGAAATGTTTAAAGATTCTGACGTAGACGTAAAGCTTACCCGGAAAATAAAGCAGATACAAATAGACGCGAAGGCAAAACCCGCTCAAGATGAGCGCAAGAGTAATCCTGAAGAAGTGCGGGGCGGTATTGATCTTAATCCAAATAAACTTAAGGTCGAAAGGCGGGGGAGCGGCATTAAAATTAACCTTCCGGAAGACATTGAGATTATACCACAAGCGCCTATAATCGGGCTGACCCCGGTCATCATCCAGATAAAACCAGTTTATGACCTGCCTCTTCTGCTGCGCATGATTTAGTTGAATAATTGGAATTGGCTTTCAAATGTCCCCCTTGAATATATCCATGTTTCCACGTATAATAACCCTTAATAAAATTTGAAAAAAGGGGAGCCAAATGCGGAAAATACATGACAGAATATTGAAAGTTGCTCTTATCGGCCTGTTGTTTTTAAGTGTAACGGGAACAAGAGCTTTTGCGCTTGATTTGTATACAACAGAGATTCTTGAGAAGGCCGCTATTGCGCAATTGAGCAATGAAAAGCTTATTGACACCTATATTGAAGTGGTCATTGATTTGGAGGCCAGCAAGACCTTTAATGAAACCGCCGGTTTTACGGCCAGGGAATATGGGCTGTTTAAGAAACTGCTGCGGTACAAGATCTATTTAGCTTGGGAAATTGAGAAACGGGAGTTGGAAGTCCCTGATCTGGGTTTATAGGTTTTTAAACGATTGTTTTCAGGAAAGGATTGTTCATGCAAACTGATATTCAAACGGATAAGGCGGCACTTTTTGATATATTAAAAAAACATGCCTTTTTTAAAGAGAAGATCATTCTCTCCTCCGGAAAAGAAAGCGATTATTACATTGATGCCCGGCGGGTGACGCTTATGTCCGAAGGGGTTTATCTCATTGGTAAGATCATGCTGGATATGGTGAAAGATGATAAATGGGATGCGATCGGCGGGCCGACGTTAGGGGCGGATCCTATGATCGGCGCGATCAACGCGATCAGCCATCTTGATGGCCAGGAACTTAAGACCTTTATTATCCGCAAAAAGCCCAAGGCGCACGGCAAGCAGAAGCAGATAGAGGGCCCTTTATTGCCTGATGGCGCCGGGGTCGTGATCATCGATGATGTGGCGACAACAGGTAAAGCATTTCTTTTGTCTTTGGATGTCTTGAGGGGTTGCGGTTTTAAGGTCGCGAAGGCTTTATGCATTGTTGACAGACAAGAGGGGGCCAAAGAAGCGTTGGCCGAAAAGAAGTGCGAACTTGTTTCTATATTTACGGCCGAAGATTTTTTAAAAGATTAGATTTTACGAAGCAACATGTAATAAATTCTATGCCTGATTTAATTTTAGCTTCAGCATCTGTTCAACGAAAGAAACTACTTAAACTAACGGGGGCGCGTTTTAAGGTGATAAAAAGCCGTGCCCGTGAAACGCAGAAGATCAAGACGACCTGTTCCGCCCTGGTAAAACATAATGCCCTTTTAAAGGCCCGGGACGTGGCCAAAGGGCTGAAGAAAGGTGTTGTGATAGGAGCTGACACGGTAGTCTATGGGGGGCGTAAACAGTTGATCGGTAAGCCGAAAACCTTAAAAGAAGCGCGCTCAATTCTGGAATCTTTCTTTTTCCGTCCTCATTGGGTTTATACCGGCGTTGCTGTGATCGATGCCGCGACAGGGCGGACTTTTGTCGATTACGAAAAGACCAGGGTGTACATGCATAAGCTTTCCAAAGAAGAAATAGAGCGGTATCACCGAAAAACCACACCTCTGGATAAAGCCGGGGGTTTTGACATAGAGGGGCGGGGCGGATTGTTTATTAACCGTATTGAAGGCTGCTACTCTAATGTCATTGGTTTGCCCATGGCCAAATTAAGGCTTTTGTTAAAGAAACTAAACATATCCATTCTTTAAATGAATTTAAAAATCTCTCCAG
>JAGLNJ010000197.1 GCA_023139575.1 Candidatus Omnitrophota bacterium
TTCAAACTGCGGACGTAAGTCCGTAATAATTGATTTTTTTAAATCACTCAAAATTTACCCCAATTATCTTTTAAATTTTTTATTACCAAATAATCAAAAGATTTCCCCGCGGCTTTGCTACGGGGAAGAGGGCATTAATCAAAATCACCTTCATCCTTTGGTTTCTTTTTGTAATACGATATCCATCCCTTAAACATCTTATGGAACCATGAACCGATATTCTCGGAGAGCTTTATTGTCCGGAATATCCTCGCAATGGTGTTATTTTTTTTCATTGAGAATTCTTTTTTCAAAAAATACTTTATATGCTTTGGGAAGTGAGAGGGGATTAAAAAATTTCATCCTATCCGAAAGGATGTGGATTATAGATTTCGTGTTTGAAAAATAATCGGTATGCATGAGAAGATTAACAAATGTTTGGGAATCAAGCGTTTTGGGATAAAGACAGTTTTCAAAACAGGGCTTAATTCCATTTTTTCTTTGTTTAGAGATCGGGTAAAATAGAAATACTCGTGTTGTATTGAAAAGCTGGCTTTGATAGTCTAAAATAAGCTATTGTCTTGATGGGGGACATCTATCAGTTTTCTTAAACGAATCCTTTTAATAAGGACAGCATTTTTTCCGCGGAGGCGAAATCATGAGTTCACAAAAACCAGCAATACTTTCCATTGTCTTTTCCTTTCGTAATGAAGAAGATGTCTTGGCCGAGCTGATCCAGCGGGTGCGCACAGTTTTGCAGCAAGAGATAAATAAGGGGACCCTTGTTGAATATGAATTGATATTTGTCGATGACAGTTCCACAGACCGTTCCTATGAAATTCTGGTTGACCAGGCCAGTGCTCAGCAGGATATCCGTATTTTGCTGATGTCGCGGCCGTTTGGGGTGTCGCCTTGTGCCATAGCAGGTATGGAATGCGCCCGTGGGGATGCGGTTGTATATATGGACGCTGACCTGCAGGACCCACCTGAATTGATTCCAGAGCTGATTTCCGCTTGGCAAAAGGGTGAGGATATTGATGTGGTACACACGATCCGTTTGTCCCGGGAGGGGGAATCCCGTATCAAGATGTTCATTACCCGTGTTGGCTATTGGATACTTAACCGCACCACAGAATTTTCCTTGCCCCAAAACGCCGGGGATTTTAAGCTCCTATCCCGCCGGGTCGTGGACCATTTAGTACAGTTGAGGGAAAGGAATCCTTTCCTGCGCGGATTGGTCTGCTGGGTCGGGTTTAACCAGGCCTATGTGAAATATCACCGCAAAAAGCGGGCCGCAGGCAAGGCGAAATTCCCGGTCCTAGGCCGTAAAGTGATCTGGAATTTCTTAGATTCCGCCCTGATCTCTTTTTCAAACTTACCGCTAAAGATAGCTTTATTTGTGGGCTGCATTGTTTCAGTACTCGCCTTTTTATTTTTGGTTTATTTTGTGATCCAAAAAGTTGTTTTGCCTTATGTCACTCCCGGGATATCAGTCATTATGGTCACTGTCCTTCTTCTAGGAGGAGTGCAGTTAGTTACGATTGGCTTGTTAGGATTGTATCTCAGTTCAGTGTTTTTAGAAGCCAAGGGCCGTCCGAATTATATTATTAAAGAGACGTTTGGTTTTGAACAGCGGAAAAAGAACAAAGGATAAGGATTTTAATTGAACAGGTTCACCGGTCTGCTAACACCGATAAGGCCCCGCTTGTCAAGAGAAAATATTTCCCCGGAGAAAATTTCTAAAAATTTTTTAGAGTTATCAAAATGCAATTATTTCATCGTTTCTGTTTTGACTTTTTTTTAAAAAACTGGTAATCGTGATCCATAATGACCCGAGCGCACCAAACAAGTTATATAGTCGATCCTGAAAAAGTCTGTTTTCAGGTTTTCAGAATTACCGTTCTTTGAAAATTAGTTTCGTAAATGCTAATGAAAGTGTTT
>JAGLNJ010000198.1 GCA_023139575.1 Candidatus Omnitrophota bacterium
TGACGATCAATGCTATTCGAGCTTCGGAAGAGGTCATCATACCTGTAGAAACAAGCCGTTTCTCGATGCATGGCGTGGACCACTTGTTGGATATTGTCAATCTCATCCGCGACCGGTTAAATCATCCGGTAGAATACAAGATCCTTTTGACCATGTTTGATTCCCGCTTGCGCCATTCTTTCTCGATGTTGTCACAAATACGGGAAAGATTCTCTGATGTCTTTTTTGGAACCATCGTCCATATCAATGTTAAGCTTAAAGAGTCGGTTGTTATGGGGCAATCTGTTATCACTTACGACAAGTATTGCCGCGGCGCTAAAGATTATTTCAGTTTAGCGAAGGAGCTCATTTCCGCTCTCGTCGTTGAAGAAGATGCGCCGATAGAAAAACTGCGTCCTATGACGAAAAAGATGCAGGAGATCGTTCGCAGCGAGGCCGATACCCTTTTGGCCACCTCGTTTTCGCTCAGTGCTCCTGAAGCGCGGTCTGTTTATGTTACCGGTAGTTTTAATGACTGGTCTTTGGATGAAAGCTGCAGAATGCAGCAGGAAAACGGCAAGTGGATAGTGAACCTGCAATTGAAACCCGGCGTTTATAAATATCAATTCATCGTCGACGGTCGATGGCGTGAGGACCCATCAAATTCTAAACAAGAAAGAAATTCTTTCGGAGACATCAATTCTCTACTTGAGGTAGCTCTGGATGCCCAGGAGTGATAGCACAAAAGAAAAAAAAGTCATAGAAGGCAAGGTTTTTGCCATACTCGCCTACCTCTCCATATTATGTATCATCCCGCTATTGTTTAAAAAAGACAATGCCTTCGTTTTATCCCACAGTAAACAAGGACTGGTTTTATTCGTTGGTCAGGTTGGTGTGTTTATTATTCACATTATCTTTCCATGGATACTTAAACCGGGTCTGTTTGTTTTGGGAGTTTTATCTTTTGTGGGTATTATAGCAGTTTTACGCGGCCGTTATATCAGTCTTCCGGTAATTGCAGGCATTGCCGATAAAATTACTCTTTAAACCTCCGCCGGACACATCCTGTATCCTATCAATACATGCTTTAGATCATTATGGCTATAATTGACGAGATCATTTCAACCCTTAGAAATATTCTGGGTATTCCCAAGAAGAAACGGCGACGGTCGTCAAAAGGGAATCCCCTCCGAAAAAAGAAAACAGTTGCCGCCAAGCTAAAAACGAAAAAGGTTGTTAAAAAAACCGCCAAAAATAAAAAGCCGGTAAAGAAGACGTCTTCCCAAAGTTCTCCCCAAAAACCAAAGACCCCAAAAAAGGTCGCCAGCAAGAAGGCCGGGACGGCAAAACGAAAAGTAAAGAAGCCCCCGGCGAAAAAGAAAGTTGCCACAACCAAAAAGAAAAAAAAGGTTGCGGCAAAGCCGCTGAAAGGAACTGTTGCGAAGACTAAGAAAACGAATGAAGTGTTAATCGGTGAGATCACTCATTATTTCAATAAAATTATGGTCGGTGTCGTGAAGATGACTTATGGCCCGATGAAGGTCAAAGATATGATCTTGATCGAAGGGAAGACGACCTCTTTTAAACAAAAAATTTTGTCTTTGCAGGTGGAAAGTTTGGATGTCCGCATGGCTGAAAAAGGGCAATTAGCAGGCTTAAAGGTCCGCAAGCCCATTAAAGTGGGGGATAAAGTTTATAAGGTGTAAGGTGCCTAATTCATAATTCCGATGTACAATCAAAAAGTGATATGGTATATTTTAAATATCACATCCCATTCGAAAATGATCATTAAGGAGATTGTTATGCATAGGAACCGCAAAGGACAACAGATGGTAGAATATCTATTGCTTTTGGCAGCTATTATTATTGTGCTCTTGGCCGCTTTATATGGCAACAACACCTTTCGCAATAAGATAACAAGCATATTACAAAGTTGTATTAATGTTATCGCGGATGAAGCTAACGATTTATAATCGCAGCTCATAATTTTTTATAAGGAAATAAGAATGAGCAGGACTAAAAAGATTACAGCAGATGAAAAAAATTTGATTAAACGCTATCTTATCTGGTGCTATAAGA
>JAGLNJ010000199.1 GCA_023139575.1 Candidatus Omnitrophota bacterium
CCGTATCAGCAATCTGTTTATTCGCAAGTTCAGCAATTCCACGAACAACCGTATTGCGTGCCAAACTCGTTGCTCGGGTCACAATAGCTATGCCGCCACGTCCAAGGGCTTTGGCTTCGGTACCAGCCCACAATCGTCTGGTACGCTCATTCATCCTTGGCTGAAGCGCCCGATATTTCGCCCGAATAGTCCGCTCTACTTTCATACTTCATATCATCGGGTAAAAAGGAGAAACAGTCAAGTTATTTCATTACAATTCCTTAGGGCTAGTAAATTCTCGCATCCTCTGCGGGACCATCTCATTCCCGTGCGCTTGAATCGATTCTGAATCACATGCTTACAGCCGGCTTCTATGACACCTGATCCTATGTGATATCCCATGGCTCTGTAAACATTGTATTTCATCTTGTGCTTCTGATTTTTGAAATACCTTTGAGTTTCTGTTAAAGCCTCTCGTTGTTCACCTGTCCCTGGAATCATCTTCTCAAAAACCTTTTCCAGCTGTTTAACTTTTCCTTTCTTTAACTGTCTGCATTTCTTGATCGTCCAATCTTTCGCTTCTTTCTCATCATAAAAACTTTTCCCTACATTTCCTACATATCCTGCTGCATGATAAAAATCTAATATCCCTGTCGATTTTGGAAATTGATTTTTCCTGATATCTTCTAACCATTGCGCTCCATCACTTATAAATCCCATATCCTTATTTTCTTCCATTGTTGGTTCCTGCCAATTCATATAACTGCTGACCTATTGTCTCTCGATTTTCACTTGTTGCGCAATACCTCACATCCCTCATCTCTCTATCTTTCCCTCCCTTTTCTACTTTGTAATATGCGAAAGCTCAGGGGGTGATTATCAGCCAATGGATCAAGAGCTGATGAAGTGGGGATTTCAAAAAGGGTCGGTGTATGTTGGGAATGAAAAGACTCGGATTAATCATCCCCGGTTACGAAACAAGCAAAAAGAAGTCCCGTTAAAATTGTATGAGAGACTGAAACGGTCAGATGAATTTTCAGAGGAGATGTTAGCCAAGGCATTGCGCGGACTCTCCGGAAGAAAGTATAAAGAGACGGTATCAGAATTAGCCAAAGGATTTGGATTATCATCCTCAAGCATTTCAAATCGATATGTAGAAGCAGGCAGAAAAAAGTTGCAGGAATTTCAGGAGCGTGATTTAAGTGAGTTTGAAACATTTGCCATATTTTTAGATACGGTACATCGAGGAGGAGCAGCATTCACAGTCGCCTTAGGGGTCGATAAAAAAGGGAAGAAAAAGGCTTTAGGGCTATGGGAAGGGGCTACGGAGAATCGAGAAGTGGCAAAGTGTCTTCTGTCAGATTTGGAAAGCCGTGGATTAAAGTTAAATAAAGAAATTATTTTTGTAACAGACGGTGGCGGCGGAATTATTAGAGCTTTAAAAGATCGTTTTGGAAAAGAGTTATTACACCAACGATGCACGGTTCATAAAGACAGGAATATTCAGAATCATTTGCCGAAGAAATATCGAAAAGCAGCACATCGACGTTTTAGAAATGCTTTGGATTTGAAAGCATATTCTGAGGCCAAAGAAGAATTAGGGAATCTGAAACAATGGTTAGCAGGGATAAATGAATCCAGTGCTCGATCGCTGGAAGAAGCTTTTGAAGAGTTGTTAACTTTGCACCGACTTGAAGTCCCGGAGCTGTTGCGAAGGACATTACACACAACTAATGCTATTGAATCAATGTTTTCGACGGTCAGGCACTGTGAAAAAAACATCAAGCGCTACCGCAGTTCAAAAATGTCTCAAAGATGGTTGGCCTCCGTTTTGCTATACGCTGAGGATAATTTCAGGACTGTGAAAGGCTTCAACGAAATCCCTTGGGTCATTCAAAAAATAAGAATCGTACAAAAATCAAACGATTCTAAAAACCAAAATAAGCTTCAACAATCTCTTAAAGCAGCGGGCTTGTGGGTGCTTAACCGATGGACTGTCCTAAAATATTTCAACTAAGAACTGGACAATTCCTCTTCGCTTTTAACAAATTATCCACCTTTTTTTCATACGCATCCATTAACGCTTTCTTTATTTCTTCTTTTTCTGTTGGCATCTTTCGCTCCTTTTTTGCTTTTTCTTTTTATTTTGAAGCAATTTCTGTAACTTCCCAAAAAATCGAGGTAAACTGGCCTTCTTCCCCTGAAATTAATAGCTTG
>JAGLNJ010000002.1 GCA_023139575.1 Candidatus Omnitrophota bacterium
GAGATGAACCCGATGTTAGGTCATCGCGGATGCCGTTTGTCGATCACTTATCCTGAGATCTGCAAAATGCAGGTAACGGCCATCATTGAGGCGGCTTGTAATATGGCCAGGAAGAATGTCGAAGTCTTGCCGGAAATTATGATTCCTTTAATTGGAACCAAGCAAGAGTATGATATATTAGAGAAGATTGTGCGCGAAACAGCGGACGCGATTATTAAGGCTAAGAAGGCAAAAGTGAAATATCTCGTCGGTACGATGATGGAAATCCCTCGCGCGACTCTCGTGGCCGAACAGGTTGCTGAAAAGGCGGAATTCTTTTCTTTCGGCACCAACGACTTAACACAGATGACCTTAGGTTATAGCCGTGATGATGTGGGGAATTTTTTGCCGGATTATATTAACAAAGAGATTTTCCGGGAAGATCCTTTTGCTTCAATTGATCAGGAAGGCGTTGGCCAATTGGTGAAATTAGGCGTTGAGCGTGGTAGAAAAAAACGCAAGGATCTTAAATGCGGTGTTTGTGGTGAACATGGCGGGGATCCGGCTTCGGTGAAATTTTTCGTCGGAGTTGGTTTGAACTATGTAAGCTGCTCACCTTACCGGGTGCCGATTGCCCGTTTAGCGGCAGCGCAAGCAGTAATTGAAGCCAAAGCGAGCAAAAAGAAGAAAAAGAAATAAGAGTTGAAAAAAAGTCAATAATGACCAGCCGTGCGAAACGAAGATGATCTTTAAGGAATAAATTCTTCGGGTGTTAGCTGTGCGGGAAAAAGGAAAGCGAGGTTCAATGGACCCTATTAAGGCCTATTTGAAAGACGTGCGTGTGATTCCTTTATTGACCGCAGCTGAGGAGAAAAAGTTAGCTCAGCTTGTTAGAAAGGGAAATAGGCAGGCACGGGATAAGATGATACGTTCCAACCTGCGCTTGGTCATCAGTATTGCCAAACGGTACGTTAATTTAGGTGTTCCCTTAAGCGACTTGATTGAAGAGGGGAATATTGGGTTGATGAAAAGTGTGGAGAAATTCGATCCTGATAGGGGTTTTCGGTTTTCCACTTATGCTGCGTGGTGGATTAAACAGGGGATTTCACGAGCCATCATTGATCAGGGAAAGATGATTCGTGTTCCTGTATATATGAATGAAGAAATTCTGAAATACAAGAAGGTTATTGAACATCTGACACACAAATTGCGGCGCAAGCCTCGCCTTGGCGAAATAGCGAAGAAATTGGGAGTCCCTGTAGATAAAGTTAAAGGCCTAGAGAAGTCCATTGCCAAGATGTCCAGTATCGACGCGCCCATTGGAGAAGATGGTGACGGGCAGGTTAAAGATATCATGCAAGATGACAGTTTTATCAGTCCCGATGAGCAGCTGGAATTGTTTTTCAACCGCGAACGCGCTCATAGTTATCTGGAAATGCTCAGTGAAAGGGAACGCAAAATTCTTGATATGCGTTTTGGTCTCAGCGACGGCAATACGCATACTTTGGCTGAGATTGCCAAGGTCTTGGGCGTGTCCCGCGAACGTGTGCGTCAGATTGAGGCGGCAACGCTGAAAAAGATTAGGCAAACATTGAAGGATAAAAAGAAGTTCAAGGCCAATGCCGATTAAAAAAAGAAAAAAGACCTTTGTTCTGGTTGTTCCTGGTTTTGAAGATATATTTCATTCCTTTTATGCGGGTGAAATCATTAAGGGCGTCAGTTTAGCGGCAAGCCGTTTGAAAATTGACGTCCTTATTCATATCACGGACAGGTTTGACCACCGCGGCTGGTTGGATTCGACTCTTCTTGACAAGACGTATATTGACGGTATCATTTTTGGCGATATTGATAATGACGTTCAAGTTGTCAAGAAGGCCGTCTCAAGGGGAATTCCAGTTATTGTTTTAAACAACTATTTAGAAGAATCCGTGAATTGTTTAGCCATTGATAATTATGAGGCGGCTTACACGGTGGTACATCACCTTATTAAATTGGGCCACACTAAAATAGGTACGATAGCAGGAGATTTGTCGACTCAGGCCGGGCAGTTGCGCCTGGATGGGTATTTAGCAGCCTTGCGTGATGCCGGTATTAAGGCTTCCAAATCCCATGTTATGTACGGAGATTTTCTGCGAACACCTGCCCGAAAAGCGGCACAAAAGATGCTTAAACTGAAAAATCGTCCTTCAGCTGTTTTTGTCGCTTCGGATGTCATGGCCCTGGAATTAATGGATGTGGCAAAACAATATAAAATATCTGTTCCGGATGAATTGTCCGTTATAGGGTTTGATGATAATCCGCTGAATGTTCATAGTGAAATACGTCTTTCGACGGTGGCACAGCCTTTGGTGGAGATGGGAAGGTTAGGCGCCGAGCATTTGAATCAAATAAGTATGGGGAAAGCGGCCCTTCCGTTAAAAGGGAAGTTAAAAGCAAAGCCCATTTATCGGCATTCCGTTGAAAAAGTTTAAAAAAATATCAAAAAGGGGATAATTCATGAAGAAAAAAGCAGGTTTGATGAAATATATACGTGAGATTCCTGATTTTCCGAAGAAAGGAATCCTTTTTTACGACATAACCACGCTATTAAGCGATCACAAGGCCTTGAAGAAGTCTATGGATATATTTGTAAAAGAATATAAAGATAAGAAAATCGATTTTGTAATAGGTATTGAATCGAGAGGGTTTATTTTCGGTTCTGTTTTGGCATATAAATTGGGAGCAGGTTTTGTTCCTGTGCGTAAAAAGGGCAAGCTTCCCTATAAGACAAGAAGCGTCTCGTATTCTCTTGAATACGGAAAGGGCGCGTTAGAAATTCATGCGGATGCCCTTCCGCCAGGATCGCGGGTTTTAATTGCTGACGATCTTTTAGCGACGGGAGGAACAGTCCGGGCGGTGGTAAAATTAGTAAAAACATTCAATGCTGAAATTGTCGGATTAGCCTTTTTGATTGAGTTAACGTTTCTCAAAGGAAGAAAGCAATTAAAAGGGTTGCCCATTTTATCACTTATGAAATATGACGTCTAATTTCACAAGTTGTTTCAGTAGGCTGTGATACGGTGGATTTCGATGTACGTAGTAGTTCGTATTGACTTTTTTTGGAAAAAATGATTAAATGTGTCGTGATTTGTAAGAAGGGTAAACTGGTAATTTACAATTGAATCCAAAAAAAGTTTTTTTCGAGGGTGATAGTTTTTCTATTACCCGGGCATTTTTATTTTGTTTGCGAATAATGAATGGAATGGCTTGCGCGCCTGTAGCTCAGATGGATAGAGCGCGGCCCTCCTAAGGCCGGCGTGGGTGGTTCGAGTCCACCCAGGCGCATTGGTTTTGGGCCGTTTTTAATAGATTTTTTGTGTTGCGATTTAAATAGTAAAAAAATAAATAGTGCGTTCTTTGATAAACAGTGTCATAAAATATTAGTGAAAAATATTGACTATAAAAAAGATATATGTGACAATGATTCACATATCCACAACCCAGTGATGATTTCAATCTGACAAAGAAGGGAGGGATGGTATATATTAAAGTCAGAAATCGTCGATACTGGTCTACGATGCAATTAGCTAGACCATATAATTCTAGTTTTAATAGATGATAGTCAGTTTACTGACTTAAATTGGAGGAATTATCAATGAGAAAATTATTATTCGCAGTGCTTGCGGTCGCCGTTATGGCTATGCCGGCAGCTGCCAGTGTCCAAAACATCAAGGTCAGTGGTGACATTGAATCCACTCTGTTGGTTCGTGACCAGTTTGACCTGGGTGTTGACACATCTTCAACAACCCGAAATGTCGATCAGTTTTATCAGAATCTTATGATCACCCAGACTCGTTTAAGAGTTGACGCGGACTTGACAGACAATGTAGCAGCTACTGTCGGTTTGATCAACGAAAGAGCTTGGGATGCAGAAACTTCCGCAACCACTGACATCGATCTTAACCTGGCTTACGTGACATTGAGAGAAATGCTTTATTCTCCCTTGACAGTGACCATCGGTCGTCAGAACTTTGCTTACGGCAATTCTTTCATCATTGATTCTGCCGGAACAAATAATACTGTTAGCGCAGGCGGATTGAATGGTGTTGCTGAAGACCTTACCAAGAGAACAGCTCTTGATGCCGTCCGCATGGTATTGGATTACAATCCTCTTACCATTGATGTCGTGGCCGCAAAAGTTGATGCTAACACTGTACTTGGGGCTGGTCACAGTCATGATGATGACGTTGACCTTTTTGGTATCAATGCTAATTGGAACATCGGTGATGAGCTTTCTACAACGGTAGAAAGTTATTTCTGGGCAAAGATCGACCAGAGCCTGAAAGAAACAGGCGATGGCTATAAAGCAGATACAGTTTATAC
>JAGLNJ010000020.1 GCA_023139575.1 Candidatus Omnitrophota bacterium
TTTTCTAAGAAACGGTTTCATATTCCACATTTTTAGTTTCCGCCCCTTTTAATTCTTCTGAGTTTTTATCAATTATATTTAAATTAAATGTCTGGTTTAATTCGGATACTAAATATTGCAACTGGTTCGAGCGCTTATTTGCCTGATTTTCAAAATAGTGATAAGCAGCATTAACAGGGATTGCTACAGTAAGGCCAAATGCGGTAGTGAGCAATGCTACCCAAATTCCTCCGGCTAAAACATTAACATCTGCCTGTCCACCCATGGCTTGAATTTGTTTAAAGCAAGTAATCATTCCTATCACCGTTCCTAAAAGCCCCAGAAGCGGTGTTACGTGCCCAATAACTGCTAATCCAGCTAAACGTTGTTCCGCGCGTTCTATTTCCTGGGAACCTGTTCGATGAAGAATATCGGATAAAACTTCAGGATTTCGTTTTAAATTGCGCAGATAAACAACCGCAAGACGGCTTAAACTGCTGTGTTTCTCCCTGGCGAAAGCTATGGCGCCTTTGATGTCTTTCTGAGAAATATGCTGTTTAATTTTTCTTAAGAAGAATTTATATCTCTCCTGCGTCCATGCAAAATAGATCAACCTTTCTAAAACCAGCATCATTGCAATAACTGAACATCCTAATATGACGTACATAATCCAGCCACCCTGCTGAAGTAAATCAAACATTACTCACCTCCGTTAAAATATCTTTCCATATGATCTTTAATAATTTTTTTATCTAACCCAACGCTTTCAAAAGGCTTGCGTCTAATCCTGTGGGGCAGGCATAATTCCGCTGCCGTTTCAACATCTTCCAATCCGACTTCTTTTCTTTGTTCAAATGCGGCAATTGTTTTTGCTGTTTTCATCATCATAATTTCACCCCTGTGCCCATCAATATTTAATTCAACGGCAAGGCTGACAATTTTTCGAAGAACATCATCATGAATTAAAACTTCCGGATAAAATTTTCTGGCCAGTATTATTTTTTTGCTTAACTCGTCATCTTTTGTTTGCCACCTTTTTTTAAATTGTTTTGGATCAGATTCAAAATCTTCCCTACGCTTTATTATTTCCACCCTGTCATTGACGTCATTAAGCCCCTGGATATTCACGCATAAACCAAAACGATCAAGAAGCTGCGGCCTTAACTCACCTTCTTCAGGATTCATTGTTCCGATCAAAACAAAGCAGGCAGGATGGGAGAATGATATGCCTTCACGTTCTATTTTATTAACACCCATAGCTGCTGAATCTAAAAGGACATCAACAATATGATCATCAAGCAAATTAACTTCATCAACATACAAAATACCTCTATGAGCTTGCGCCAGAAGTCCTGGCTCAATTCTTTTCTCACCGGATTTTAACGCCTGTTCAATATCAATTGTGCCGATAACTCTGTCTTCAGTTGAACTTACCGGGAGTTCAACGATCTTAACTTTACATTTTAATACATTTTGCTGCGGGGATTGACAGTGCGGACAATCTATTAAAATGTCTTTGGGGTCACATTGAAACGGACAATCTTTCATCACGTCTATTTCCGGTAAAATATCAGCTAATGCCCTGACTGCTGTTGATTTTGCTGTTCCTTTTTCACCACGGATAAGCACACCTGAAAGTGTTGGATTAATAACATTAAGAATAAGACTGAACTTCATTAAATCTTGCCCAACAATGGCAGTAAACGGGTATATAGCCCTCTCTGTTTTCATTAAAAGTGTCCTTTCACAATTGCATGACTTCTCTGCTTATATTTAAGATAGAGTCAGCTTTTAAATCATTTATTTGATAATATTCTGCGTTTAAACGTCTAGCTATATTTTTTGCTAATCCCAACTTAATGCCGTTATTTGATTCTGTATCAATGACCACATATTTTGCCGGAAATTCATCAGACAATTTTACAGCGTAACGAAAGGCTTCTTCCAAAGGATCACTGCCATAATTAGAAATATTTGTTTTTCCATCGCTTATAAAAATTACTATCGGCCTAACCGTTTTATCTTTAGCAAATGCTGTTTGTAACATATTGCCTGTTAATTCCAAGGCTGAGGTCAGGGGTGTTTTTCCTCCTGTTGCAAGATTCTGAAGCTGTTTACCTGCCAATTCGATAGAACTGGCAGGAAAAACCAGACATTCAGCCTTATCTCGTCGAAATGCAATCAACCCTACTTTATCCCGTTTCT
>JAGLNJ010000200.1 GCA_023139575.1 Candidatus Omnitrophota bacterium
CTTCCCACCTCAGTAGCGGCGTTATAGACTACCTTTAACGGGTCCTCTCCACTACTGTTTTCATCCAAATGCTTCAAGATGTTCTCACACATAATAATCCCCATATCCACAATCGTTCCAATAGCAATCGCGATACCAGCCAGAGACATAATATTGGCATCAACCTTAAAAGTTTTCATCATAATAAAGGCGATTAAAACAGCCATGGGCAAAGTCATGGACACAACCAAAGAACTCCGGAAATGCATCAGAAAAAGAAGAATGACAATAATAGTGATTAAAATTTCCTGGGATAAAGCTTCACTCAATGTTCCTAATGTTTCATTAATGAGTTGGGTCCGGTCATAAAACGGAACAATTTTCACTTTTGAAACAGTTCCGTCTTCAAGTACTTTTGCAGGCAACCCCGGCTCAAGTTGTTTTATCTTCTCCTTAACTCTTTTAATGATAGCCATGGGGTTCCCGCCATAACGGGCGACAACAACGCCCCCGACAACCTCAGATCCTTCTTTATTGAGGGCTCCACGGCGCAGAGCAGGGCCCAAGCTCACTTGAGCAGCAATATTCTTGACATAGATCGGAACATTTTCATTCACTTTTACAACAATGTTCTCAATGTCTTCCAGACTTTTTATAAATCCAATACCGCGAACAACATATTCAACGCGGTTTGATTCTATTGTTTTTGCCCCGACATCAATATTCGCGTTCTTGACCGCCATAATAATTTCTTTTAAGCCCACACCATAAGCACGCATGGCATCGGGATCGACGTCAATCTGATATTCTTTAACAAAGCCGCCAACAGAGGCGACCTCACTGACCCCCTCGGTTGACTGCAAAGCATACTTGACATACCAATCCTGCACGGAGCGCAGTTCATCCAGTCCAAATCCCTTTCCTTCCACGGTATACCAGAATATTTGCCCTAAAGCGGTCGCGTCAGGGCCAATGACCGGAATAAGGCCATCCGGGATATCTTTCCGGGCGCTATTTAATCTTTCCAATACACGAGACCGGGACCAGTAGAAATCGACATCATCGTTAAAAATAATGTAAATCGTTGAAAAGCCAAAAGCTGAATAACTGCGAATACTTTTAACTCCGGGAATCCCTTGTAAAGCAACAGCCAACGGATAGGTAATCTGATCCTCCACATCCTGCGGAGAACGGCCCATCCAGTCAGTAAAAACAATCTGCTGATTCTCGCCGATATCAGGAAAAGCATCAACAGGAACAGGGTCCCTCGGAATAACGCTTTCTTTAACATCAAATGGCATGACGGCAAATCCCCAAAGGAGTATTCCTGTGATAAACAAAACTGTCACCAACTTATTCTCAAGGAAAAATTTGATAATGTTATTAAGCATGTTTGATCTCCTGATTTAAGTTCACTATTTAATGTTGGTGTCCCATGCTTCCCCTGGGTTCCATCTTAATAATTTTGCGGCCATATTCATCCTTAATTTCGCCGCACTTCAACATTTTTGCTCCAAAATACGGATTCTTAATCTCTTCGGAATCCTGCAGCCAATACCCCCCCTTATTATCAAAGGCCATCGGACAAAAAGTTAGATAGATTTTTGAATCTTCTTTATATTCATATTCTCCAAAAATTTCTTTTAAGATATTCGATACTTCACCGAATTGTCGCCTTAAAGAATCCAACTTATGATCAATTTTATCTAATTTCTCTCTTAGTAAGTTTATTTTGCCAGCTAATCCTTCTGTTTTCCCCTCAAACAGATTGCTGACAATCACCCTATCTATCTCATCCTTAAACTTTTCAAGATTGCCAGCGGCAACATGAAGATTGTCTTCGGATAATGACTTTGAGGCCGCTAAATAATAAGGTAAGGCTGATGACAACACTCCCGCGCTCTCACTTGAAACACTTGCTCCTTGAGTCAATACATTTTCCATCTCGCTATAGTATCCCGCGGGATTCATCATGCTCGGCTTAGCCTGAATCTGCAACGCACTGTCGATTTTGAAATTACCTTTGGTGACTACACGTTCACCTTCTCTTAACCCCGAAAGCACAACATAATTTTCGCCCGCGCGCGGCCCAAGCACGATTTCTCTGCCTTCATAGCGCTTGGTACTGCTTTTGTTCGTCTCATTCTCAACATAGACAACCGCCCTCTTACCTGTAATCAAAGGAGCTGTCTTGGGAATTATGAGGACTTGTTTTTGAGCTGGCGGGTTATCAGCAAAACCAAATTCGCTTGTTTTAATTAAATCCATACCGCAAATATCACATGGTTCTTGTTTGCTCTTAATAATATCCGGATGCATCGGGCAGATCCATTTTCCGGCCAAATCCTCTTCATAAACTTTTCCGCCTTCTCCTAAAACAGAATGTATGGTTGCTCTTACAAACATACCGGGCTTTAGTTTCTCCCCCTTGTTATCCACATTGACGCGCAGTTTGATTGTCCTTGTTTTTTCATTAACAAAAGGATCAACAAAGGCAATTTTTCCGTGAAATATTTCTCCGGGATAGCTTTCCGTCACTACTTTCACGTCTTGCCCATAACGCAACCATTGGATGTCACTTTCATAAGCGTCTAAATATAACCAAACCCGGCTCAAATCCGCGATTGTATAAATTTTATCTCCCGTTTTTACATACATCCCTTCAAAACCATTCTTATGGATAACCGTTCCTGTAACAGGGGAATATATGGTCATATGTTCATCGGGAGCTCCTCTCTTGACAATTTCATCAACCTGTTCTTCTTTGATACCATACAGCCTCAATTTCTCTTTGGCACTTTCTAATGTTGCCTTGGCCGTATCCCGGATGACACTCAACTGACTATTCTTTGTCTCTTCTAAATTTTTTATCGCCTGCAAATACTCCTCTTGTGTTGCTAATAACTCCGGACTATATAATTTAATGAGATGGTCCCCATTCCTGACCTTTATTCCCGTGAAATCAACAAATAGCCT
>JAGLNJ010000201.1 GCA_023139575.1 Candidatus Omnitrophota bacterium
CCATAATTATAATTCGGCATTATGACACTGACCGTCACGGCATTCATTTCTCCTGCTCCCATTCTTTACCCGCCTTTTCCCACATCACACGAATCTTCTTAAAGAGCAATTCATTCACAAAATCTTTTTCCTTATCCACCAACAGCAAATGAAAAGCCCCGTACATATAAATTAAACAAGCCCCTGATAAAAATGCGGCTAACATCCACGACAGTTGAAATCCCGACTGAATATGATAGATAAGGCCGAAGATCACACAAAAGACGGCCATGGCCCAACCTATCGGACGCAAGAGAGATTCCTGCCAAAATCGCTTTAAATGCAGGCCTGATATGCGGGTGCTGTACCAAGGGAAAAAGACTATCGTATACAAAATATTCGATAAAGCCGCTGACAAGGCAAAAGAGAATAGCCCCCATTTAAAAACTTTCAGAAAAAGCAATGACAAAACAACACTTAGCACTCCTAAGCAGAAGGTGACATAGCTGGGAACCTTGACCCTGGCATAGGCATTAATGATGCACCCAAACACTGAAGTCGGAAAAGAAAACATCAACGGAAAAACCTGGATCTGCAGCAGATAGCCCGCCATGGCAAAATCACGCCCCACCCACAGATTAATAATGGTATGCGACATAAAAATTAAGACAAGGCATACCGGAGCCGTCACGATCGTGATGATTTTTGAATATGTGTAGAACAGGGACTCAAAGCGTTCTCTATCCTTTTTGGCCGCTAAATCCGTGAACGTCGGTGTTAACGTGAACGTCCCCTGCAGAAAAAGGTTGCGCAACAGGCTGGGAAACTTTAAGCTCACCGCGTAAACCGCATTAAATCCGGCACCTAAAAACACATTAATAAGAATTTGTGAAACATTATTATAAAGCAAACCGCTGATGCGCGCGATCGACGAATGCGCCCCGAACGATAAAATATCACGGGCATGCTTCCAGCAAAAATTTCGTACCCGCATAGAAATGTCCGGCATAACACGAAAGTGGAAATAATACACCATAAGATTCTGCGTTAATTTCATGGCCAGGTAAACAAAACCATACGTCACCAAAGAAACATACTGCGCCGGAAGAATAGAAAATAAAACAAAAATACTCACCGCGCGCAATATGATCCCTGTCGATAATGACCCATTGATAAGATCAAAACGCTGTTTGGAATATAAAACCGACCAATACACTACATTGGGAATAGTGGCTGTTATCGCGATAGTGATGATAAAAAACAAAAAGCGGCTCTGCCCGGCAAACTGCGGCGGGATCGTAAAAATCCGGTCAAAAAAATAACTCATCACGGAACCACCCGTGAATACGACTACAGCCACCAGAAAAAGGATCCCCAGACCGGATGACAAATACTTCTCAAATTCTTCGTATTTTTTCTCTCCCAATGAAAAAGTCACATGACGTGACAGGGCAATACGTATGCTGATCATCGCCAGATCAAAAAAGGCAATAGTTGACTCCGCCAGGACAATAACACCAAAGGCCTGTTTGCCGATCTTGCCTATCAGGAACGGGACCAGTATAACGCCCAAAACCATTTGCAAAAAACTTACAAAATAGTTGCTGAATAAATTCTTAAAAATTTGCTTGCGCATACTATGTTTCATATTCTCCCGCTCCTCAGCGCTTTACGGCTGATCTTTCCAAATGATAAAATCCTTACAAGCTTACGCGAAACAACTGCTGAAAAATTTATGAAGTTCTTTACCGTGAGCGAAAATTTCAATCCCTGCCAATATGTGGCAAAGGCCTTGACCGTATCGCCCCCTTCAAAGTAAATGCTTCCCAAATGGTAATTATTCTGCGCTAATTCGTAGCGGCAGGCTTTTTGCAATTTCTTCTCACCCACATAAGGATCATTAAAATGATCCAGCAGCGCTTCCCTGTGCTCTTCATACATACGGACCTTATCCCCGGAAAGATTATTCTCATGAGCCTTCTTAAAAAGCAGCACGTCTTCGATCAGACCAAAACGTGTGTATTGAGCGCACCGCAAAAGAAAGTCCAGGTCCAGACAAATACGGTACCGGGAATTAAGATACCCAACGGAATCAAAAAGATCTCTGCGCAGCATCATAGACGAAAAAGTGCAGACGAAATTCTCCCGGTAAACAGCCAGAAAGCTGTCGCCTTTAAGCGGCGCATCAAAATTAATTTGTTTTTTGTGAAAAAGCCGGGAATAATGCCGCAACAATCGGCTCTTGGCATTCTTACGGGTGATCATATTGCAGACACAGATCCCCACTTCCGGATACTTTTCCATAAAGGCTACTTGACGGGCGAGCTTCTGGTGAAACCACAGGTCATCCTGTTCCAGAATCGCGATCACATCACCGCTTGCCTTTTTAAAACCGGTATTCATGGCATTTGCCACACCGCCGTTAGGAATGCGATGCACTTGTATTTTGTCAGCGTACCGGGCAAGGATCCGCGGCGTCTCATCTTTCGAACCGTCGTCAATAACAATAATTTCGTGAGGTTGATAATTCTGCCCCAAGGCACTATCAATAGACTTGGCAATAAACTTGGCCCCATTATAGGCCGGCATAACCACACTTACTTTTAAACTCATTCTGTTCTCCCAACATTATGCTTCCCTCCCCCCACAGACTGGGCCATAAAGAAAGTTTTAAAAAATCTCAGAAAATTCTGCTCCATTTTGACTCTGGATCCCCGCTTTCGCGGGGATGACACCGTCGATATTGTCATTCCCGCGCAGGCGGGAATCTACTTTGAAAAATCTGCCACTTATGTGACCCAGCCTGAAGGGGATGGGTATCTTTTTCATCATTTCTCGCTACTTAACATATTTATTTTAAATACTTCGTCCTGCTCCTTTCTTAACTGCAAGACAATATTATCCTCCGGGAAGGTGACCATATCGTAAGTAATAGGTGTATCAATAGCGGCTTGATCTTTTAAAACAGCATATTCAGCCAGGCCGACGGGAAGAAAGTTACCATTAATCATCGTCTCATAGGTATCGATCAAACCGTAATAGTTGTATCCGCCAATATGCCCTAAAGACTCCCCTTTCTTTAAATCCTTTTTAGCTGCCGTGATCACATCCGCCTTTAAACAGTTCGGCTGTATCAGCGGTTTATTCAAAAGGATAGCCTCGGCCATACCACGGGCCGTCTCAAAATAGCAAAGATGATATTCCCGATAAAATTTATAATAAGGCCCTTCACCCATACTGAGATATTTGAGATCTCTTTTAAGATGCTCGTCATCACATCTGGCAATAATACAAACCGTCATACCCAACCCTTCTTCTTTATTGCCGAAATAATAATCAACAAAACCTTCCTTGTTAACCGTTTTCATAATATCCGCCAGCAGTGTTTTAGCTCGAGTAGAAATACCATACATGCCCCTCCGGGCCGGTTCAAAATCCAAAGCATTCGACACAACAGCCAACTCAATGCCCTGCTTGGTCCCATCCGCAAACGACGTGATCTTATTCGCGTTGAGATCCCCAACGCAATATTCCCGCACATCGTCCGGAGTCTGATGACAACGCAAGAACCCTTTACCGTTTAAGGCCGCAACCGGCTTGAGCCCGAACATCTTGACTTCATCATACAGACGCGCGAGACATCCCGGTTGGTCACCATCAGCATTAGAATAGATAATACCGGCATCTTTCGCTCTTTGACAAAGCGTATAACCAATTGTCACGTCCAATTCAGCGCTGGCTGTTATGAAATGAAGCTTGTTTGCGATACAGGCCAGGGCCGCTTTCGTTCCGGCTAAAACATTTCCTGTCGCGTCAAAAAACAGATCCATGCCGCTAAGATTTCCAATGAGATCAATATTAGAAGAAACAATATATTTATTATTTTCGAGCGCTTCTTTTAATTCCTGCAGGTCTTCAGTGAAAACAACATCTTCCCGGGGAACCCCCGTCGATACAAATAAGTCCCCGGCCTTTTCTGTGTTTTTTTCAAAAATCACACGCGTCTCCATGCCCGGCCATTTGGCTATGTCCCTTATGGTGCCGCTGCCGTACCAGCCTGCTCCCATAACGGCAATCTTAACCGGCCCGCTTTGCCGGGCGCGCGCCTCCATCAAATGCCCTAAAAATGTATGATTCATATTAAACTCCCATTTATAATTGAATTATTTACTATATTCTCCCGACTGAATGCGCCGGACCCACTCATGATGGTCGACATACCATTGGATGGTTTCTTTGATGCCGTCCTCAAAT
>JAGLNJ010000202.1 GCA_023139575.1 Candidatus Omnitrophota bacterium
AAAATATTAATAGTTGATGATGAAAAAGATATGGTACGAGTCATTGAACTTAACCTCAAAGATAAAGGATATAATGTTGTTTCGGCTTACAGTGGAGAGGAAGCCCTCCAAAAGGTCGAATCCGAACAACCAGATCTTGTTCTACTAGATGTTATTATGGGGGAGGATTCGGACGGATTTGGTGTTTGTCGTAAAATAAAAGACTTCGCGCCCCAATGTAAAGTTGTTATCTACACGGGAAAACTGGATGGGGTTGACGTCCCAAAAGCGAAACAATCAGGAGCGGATGATTTCACCGTCAAAACTGAAGATATGGTACATTTAATAAATACTATCGAGAGATTGCTTTAACCCAGCTTTTTACCTAAAAATTCTTATTTTTGGGGAGAGTGTCATGAAAAAAAAGATTCTAATTGTTGATGATGAGCAAGATATGCTGACACTTATTGAATTGAATCTGATCGACCATGGCTACAAAGTTCTTAAATGCCTTAACGGGACAGAGGCCTTAAATGTAGTCAAACAAGAACATCCTGATCTCGTCCTGCTGGACATCGTTCTTGATGATATGGATGGATATACTGTTTGTGAAGGGATCAAAAAAACTAATCCTGCCATCAAGGTGATCATTTACACCGGTAAAATGGAGGGGGTTAATGCGATCAGGGCACGCAGTGCCGGCAGTGATGATTTTGTTTTAAAAACGCATGATCTGGAATATATCATCGCCGCTATAAAAAATCTTTTTAATGAACCAGATGTAAAATAACAAATTTAAGGGAGCTATTTTATGGCTAAAAAAATATTGATTGTTGATGATGAGAATGAAATGGTGAAGTTGATAGAGCTTAACCTCATTGACAAAGGTTTTGATACTATTACGGCCTTCAGCGGAGAAGAAGCCATCGAAAAGGCGGCTTTGGCGAAGCCTGATTTAGTTCTGCTGGATGTTGTCCTCCAAGATATGGATGGTTTTTCCGTGTGCGCCAAACTTAAAAAAGCCAATCCGCAAACTAAAGTCCTTATTTATACAGGCAAGCCGGATGGCGTTAATGTTCCAAAGGCCCGGCAAGCAGGTGCTGATGACTTTGCTGTAAAAACAGCCGACTTATCGCATGTCATGAAATCTATCGAAAATATTTTTGAAAATAATTCGTGACCAAGGAATCACAGATCATGAAAAGAAGTATATTAATAGGGGATAGCGAACTTGACTTTACCCGATTGCTGAAAAATTGAATTGAAAACCCACAATCATGATTGTAAAATCGAATTAGCCCAGAATGAAAAAGAAAGAATAAGAAAGGCATCAAAAATAAAACCTGACCTCGTCCTCCTTGATATTAACATGCCCGTTATGGACGGATTACCGCTTTAGAAAAGGCAAAAAATGAGACAAAAACGATGGCCATATCTGTACTTATGGTCAGCGCAAATGCTGCTGAAACATCAAAATATAATGAAGGCCATATCATCAACCTATCGACCACGCTGAGTTTCTTTCTGAAGTTGCTAAGATTTTAGATAAGGACGTTTTAAAATAATCATATAGCGATTCTTCCATGCAGCAATCAATCTGGCAGGAAACACAATCATTTCTAAATACGGACAACATACCTATTCATGTTATCGTTGAGATAACCCGTCGTTGTAATCTGCATTGCCGCCATTGTTATAATATTAAAGATAACACCTTCTTATCGTTAGACCAATTACAGAAAATTACAAAACAGCTGCGCGCTTCGGGCTGTCTTTTCGTTACCCTTACGGGAGGGGAGCCAACTTTTCATCCTGATTTTATTAAAATATTCACCCTTTTCAGGCAAGAAGGCTTCGATATAAAACTAATTACCAACGGCACATTAATTACAGATGACATCATTCACGCCTTCATAAAATGGGGCATTAGTGAAATTGGCATAAGTTTGCATGGAGCGACCGCCGATACCCATGATGACGCAACCGGAGTCAGAGGATCATTTGATTTATCTATAGAAAACATAAAGAGCCTAAAACATCACGGCCTTCCAATTCATATCAAATGCACCATCACAAAATATAATTTTGGAGAATATAAAGATGTTATAAATTTGGCTGAACAACTTGGGGTGCCTTATCTTTTAGATCCTGTCGTCTCACCAGGTGATGATGGCAGCAAAGATATTTTAGAAAGCAGGATTAATAAAGACGATTTTCGAAAATTCTATGAGGAACAATATTCACAATTTGAATTTGATGCGCCGAAAAATGACGGCTTTCCTTGTGACGCAGGAAAAAATTTCGGGTCGATTTCAGCCAGTGGCGATGTCTTTCCCTGTATACAAATGCCTGTAAAATTGGGAAATGTATTTGATCAGCAGTTTCGCGATATTTGGAGAGAGGCGACAATTCTCAAGAATATTCGGGAAGCAAGAAATTGCGATTTTAAAGAATGTTCTCAATGCGAACTTATTGATGCCTGTACCCGCTGCCCGGGATTGGCGTACCTTGAGGAAGGGGATATGTTCGGCCCTTCAAGAATTGCTTGTCAAATTGCTGAAATAACCAGAAAACACACATGATATCACCCACCTTATGATAAAAAGAATTACCCAAAAACTTGCATTCAAGCTTCTTATCCCCATCATATCTGTCATTATTATCATAGCAGTTGTTTTTTATCTCGTCATAAATATGCAGACGGCGCAAACGACAACGAAACTTTACGAAAAAGCCAATTTATTCACATCCATTCTGGGAGCCAATCTGTCAAAAATTCTTGAAGACAATCTTAAGGCCTGCAATAATCTTCAAAAAGCCGTTGAAACATTAGAAGAAATAAATTCTGCCGTGACGTCAATAACCGTTGTGGGCAAAGACATGATCATCCTGGCCCAAAGCGAAGAACAGGATATTTGGAAACCTGCCGATGAACAATATCAACCTATTGTTACTGAAATAATTACCACAAAAACATCTAAATCTATTGTCCATAACGATGCCGGTAAAGAATTTGTTCTCCATTTTCTGCCTATTCCAGACTATAACGACAAAGACAAAATTAATGGTGTATTAATTGTCGATGTCCTTTTTCCTTCGCAACAGGGACAGATCATGTCAAATTTACGGGCTAATGCGCGCGCCTATTTTCGTGAAGAAGCTGCCCAGTATGCCGAGCAACTTTCATCAAAGCTCAATGAGTTTATTAAAGAAGCTCAGAGAAATTTTAATTATTTGGAGAAATTGTTCAACAATATGGCTGGTGACAATGATATTGATGATGTTCAACTTCACCTTAAAGACTTAGGCGTCGTCATTTCCGGGGGACAAAACAAAGCCCGCTTTATTGCCGATTTATCATCCTTAGACTATAAGGATTTCCCCGCAAACAAAAAAACGCAGGTAAGAGAACTTCCCGGTGGTACACAGATAGAGTTTACAAGCCCACTTTTGATTGACAATGACAAAC
>JAGLNJ010000203.1 GCA_023139575.1 Candidatus Omnitrophota bacterium
CTAGTTGCGTTAACATATGGAGAAGGTGAAAGGTTGCAATTTGTAAATGCACTTCAAGGAGAATCATTGATTGTCGCACAGTTATCTTGGGGTTCAAGCCCAGAGAATTGGGGAAAAACTAAAGAATCCATAAAGAAAAGATTTGAAGAAAAAATAGATCCAATTAAGGGTAGGTTATTAAGAGAATTTTTAATTAGTTCAACAATTGGCAGTGTAATAAAAGATTCCCTCAAAGGGGCTTTCCCAACATTTACTAAAATATTGAGTTGAAGAAAAGAAAAATAGGATCTATATTTGCCCATGTAAATATAGTCATATTTTGTCACTAATTCAGCGCCTGATATCTTAATTTACGGAGGGAGCCAATAACTAATGAAGTTTTTGAATTTAACTGCATTCAATAATTCTAAATGGGCTATTTTCTTCGATCTGTCAGACAGGCTTTTCACAAATCTGTCAGAAGAAATGAAGGAAGTCACTAAAGAGGGGTAGATAAATAAGGCAATTGAACTGTTCCCAGATGGGGATGCCCCTTATTCTTACACTGGAGAAGAATTTTATGGTCGATTATGAACAAACGAAAAAAAACTGCGAAATCATTCAAGAATATTTTAATGATAAACGATATGTTGAAGTTTTAATACTTGGCGTCCAAGTGATTGAAATGATTGCTAACTACATATTTGAGATGTTTGAAATTGACCAAGAAAAACATATGACAGAGGATTGGGAAAAATTCATGATTGAATTGGGTAATAGCCTAAAGAAAGCTGATCCTTCCAATTCTCCAAAAATAAAAGCATTATATCTTATTGAGGCTTCTTATAGTAATGCTTTTGATGGGTATGAAGATTGCTTGATGGGGATTCCCTTAATTCAAAAGCTTAACCGGGTTATAAAGGCGAGAAATGATGTTGCACATTATTATTATACTAAGGTTGCTCCGGAAGAATTACGATTACGATCCAAATATTGTTTAGAATTAATCGATCATTTTACAAAACATCCTTTTTTTTATTGAATAATTTGACTTCCTTTTATCCGGAAAGACCAGATCAATTCAGACGGGGTTTATGAATATATTATCAAGCCCCGATGAGTTAAGAATGTGTATCCAAAGGGCGGCGGAAAAGGCGGCCCTATTTATAGAAAATAAAAGGCTTTCGCGCAAAGTGGAGACAGCCAATCAGGCCCTGACTGAAAAAGTCGATGATCTGGAAGACTGCGTGAAAATGGCCATGGATTATGAGAAGAAGATCAATGAAATGAATAGATATATCCGCGATCTGGAAGCGCGTATTCATTTGACGGAAAAGAAGGTCGCTGGAAAATAAAGGTCAACTGATGAGAGGGGCAGTGTGAAATACGGGATTTTTTCTGATGTGCATAGTAATTTTGAGGCCTTTGAGGCTGTCTTGAAGGCTTTGGAGGAAGAGCGCGTAGATCAATATGTTTTCTTAGGAGATATTATAGGTTACGGCGCGCAGCCGAAAGAGTGCCTGCAGCTTTTAAAGGGTTTAGCGAAGAATGGATGTTTATATGTCGCCGGGAATCACGATTATGCGGCCTGCGGCAAGGCCAAAACTGACCGTTATGTTCGCTATGCGATCGAGTCGTTGGAATGGACAAGGGGCATTCTTGATGATGATGATCTTCAATTTTTAGCAGCCATGCCGCTTGTTCAGCAAGTTGAGGATTTTACCATCGCTCATGCGAATTTAGAAGCCCCGGAGAAGTGGAACTATATTCTCGATATAGATGATGTGCATCCTAATTTTCAGCGCTTAAAGAATCAAATTTGTTTTATCGGGCATTCTCACCGGCCTATAACATTTTATGCCCAAGAGGGTATTGATTGGTTTATTCAAGATGACTTTCTCATTGAGGAGGGGGTTAAGTATATTATCAACATCGGCAGTGTAGGCCAGCCGCGCGACGGCAACCCTAAGGCTTCCTTTGCTGTTTATGATTCTGCGAAAAAGAGCGTTCAAATAAAACGCCAGGAATATGATTTTCATGCCACGCAGAAAAAGATTCTAGACGCAGGTTTGCCGAAAATGTTGGCGGAAAGACTGGGTATGGGGAAATAATGGAAAAGAAATTAATTGTCAAAATTATTGTGTTCACGCTCAGTTTCTTGCCTAAGCATGGTATGACTTGTAATCATCATAATATGGGTAATTATAGTATCACTATAAACAAAGTGACAGAGGTGTCTGCCACGTAGAATTTTACTCATCACTAAAATTTTGAGGTTATATATAATAACATTTGTTAATGAAAGGAGAATGAGATGCAATGTCCAAGAACAAAGAAAACTTTAAAGGAAGTCGATATAAATGGTATTAAGATTGACATCTCTGAAGGTTGCGGCGGGGTGTGGTTTGACAATTTTGAGTTAGAGAAATTTGATGAGGTGCAGGAACCTGCCGGTGATGAGCTGGTTGGCATGCTTGAAAATCATCGTAAAGATGACATTGATTTGGAGCAAAGGCTGAAATGCCCGAAATGTCAGGATGTGACCATGCAGCGGCATTTTTTCAGTGTAAAACAAAAGGTGGAGATCGATGTCTGTCCGCAATGCGCGGGGATTTGGCTGGATCCGGGCGAATTGATGGGTATAAGAAGATTGTATGAAACGGAAGATGACCGTAAACAGGCTGCGGAAATGTATTTTCAATCCCTTTTTGCAGGCGATCCGGACGCTCAGGCCATGA
>JAGLNJ010000204.1 GCA_023139575.1 Candidatus Omnitrophota bacterium
TAAAGGCCCCCGATGATTAAAGCCAGGGCAGAAATTTCACCTAAACTCCCTCCCATTTTACCCAGGAAGAGCTCTAAATACGATGGTACTTCACTAATTATTTCGGAGAAATTCTGATTGTTCTTCAGCCCTTCCTTGATTATGGCAAGCGGTGTGGCAGCTGTCGTGCCATCAATATGGGCAAAATTACTCCATGAAGGTTTAGGCCACGTTGTCATCGACACTGGAAAAGAAACCATAAGAAACACGCGCCCAACCAAGGCAGGATTGAAAGGATTATTCCCTAATCCGCCAAATGACATCTTGGCTATCGCAATCGCTACAAAGCTCCCCAAGACAACCATCCAGCCGGGCAGACTACTCGGAACATTGAAGGCTAATAACACCCCGGTGATAATCGCCGAACCGTCAGCAATAGTTATGGGTACCTTCAATAAAAATTTCTGGATCAAATATTCAAAAAGGACAGCTGAAACAACTGCTAAAAGTATCACGCGCGCAGCATCCATACCAAAACTGAATATCGAAACAACCAGGGCCGGCATAAGAGCGATGATCACTCCATGCATAATGCTTTTTACGGAGTTGCCGTTATAAGTGTGCGGAGACAAAGAAACTGTTAATAGTTTTTCGTTCATTTTTTACCGCGTTCCCTCATCTTTTGTAGAACAGTGGTTTTTCCTAATCGGATATAATCCAACAAAGGCCTGTTTGATGGGCATATATAGCTGCAGCAGGCGCATTCGCAACAATTGGTGATCTTTTCGAGTTCCGCCTGATCATAATTTCCTTTTTCTGCCAATCGTGCCACTAAATATGGCTCCAATCCCAGCGGACAAACAAAAACACATTTTCCACAGCGTACGCAATCTATAACCTCTTTCCGCTTAGCTTCTTCATCAGAAACGGTAATAATACCCGATATCCCTTTAACTAATGGAATATCAACTGATGCTAATGCCTTCCCCATCATGGGCCCGCCGTTAATAACCTTTCCCGTATTTTCAGGTAAACCGCCGGCAGCTTCAATGAGTTCAGTCAATGAAGTACCGATTCGTGCTTTAAAATTCGCAGGATTGGGTATTTTTTTTCCGGTTACGGTTACCGTTCGTTCAATAAGCGGTTTATTCTTCTGAATCGCTTCATAAACCGCAAAAGTTGTGGCCACATTGAAGACAACACATCCTGCATCGATCGGCAATCCCTTTGGAGGCGGCGCGATTTCACGATTCGTTAACGCTTTGACAAGCTGGCGCTCTCCCCCCTGAGGATATTGCACTTTAAGGGGAAATATTTCTATACCGGAATATTTATTGGCCAAATCAGTCAAATGCTGAATAGCGTCTAATTTATTATCTTCAATACCGATCATGGCCTTATCAATATTTAAGGCCTTAAGCATAATTTTTGTCCCGATTAAAATCTCCTCGCCCTTCTCTAACATCAACCGATGGTCAGACGTTAAATACGGCTCGCATTCAACACCGTTGATCAACAAGAACTCCGCCTTTTTGCCCTCCGGGATTTTAAGCTTTACACAGGACGGAAACATTGCGCCACCTAAACCGACAATGCCTGATTCACGCGTCTTGTTGATAATATCTTCAGGGCTTAAAGAAATTTCTGATTTTATTTCGCTTGAAGTATCCACATCATCCATCCAAACATCATCTGCCGCCTCAATGACAATCGCCTGACGTTTATAACCGGTATGATCCATAATATCATCGATTTTTGTAACTTTTCCTGTTACGGAAGAATGAATGTTAGCCGAGATGAAACCTTGGCCGGCTGCAATAAGTTGGCCGGTTTTCACCTCATCACCGACTTTAACAACCGGGCTTGCAGGTGCGCCAATATGCTGGGAAACAGGTATTGACACTGTTTTGGGTAACGGTAACTCTTTTATCGCCTGATCGGCTGATAATTTATTATCCGGGGGATGAACACCGCCTAAGGGGAATGTCTTGGTCTTATTAATCATGCTTGTGTTTGATTCTCTGGGTTATTACAATCACATTGGCTACCACAGGGCATTTCTTCTTTTTTCCGCTTCGCCGGGAAATTTGTGCCGACCATAGCCCCTGTCGGGCACACGGCTATGCATTTACCGCACAGACGGCATTTGTCATCATCAACATAAGCGCAAAAATTTTCAACCGTTATGGCGTTGAATTTGTCACAAACTTTAAAACAGCGTTTGCAGGCAATACAAGCGACGGCGCAATTCTTCTTTGCGACTCCACCCTTATCTTGATTGACGCAGGAAACATAGACACGCCTGCCTCTTTTACCCTTCTTGCGTAATTCAATAATATCTTTAGGGCAAGCGATGACACAAGCGCCACATCCGGTACATTTTTCTTCATC
>JAGLNJ010000021.1 GCA_023139575.1 Candidatus Omnitrophota bacterium
CCTTAAGAAGCAGGTGTTTGAAAAAGGAAAAGTCGGACAAGAATTAAAGCGGGATCTCGTTTCTCTGATGAAGGAGCGCAAGCCCGTGGACGTTGTTGCCCAGAAGGCAAAACGCAAAAAGTCGCTTATAAAGAGCTTGATGAATAGCCTTACCACATTTCATGCCGAGATGCAGACGACAAAGCTTGTTGCCTATGATATTATTAAAGACGCTGAAGATCTGTTAAACAGACTGAAAGAAGAAGAGGCTAAAGGATAGGGGATGAATAAGGGCGAAAAAAAGCGCGAGGCGCGTTTTGGGGATGGGCATGGCAATATACCTGTCCCTAATGGGTGTTATGCCTTTAACACGGATTGATGATCAAAGCATAGGCGCGGGAGTTCCGGGCCCGGTGACCATTTTGACGCGAAACAGCTACCATAAAAAAGTATTACAGGCGAACGCGTGAAAAGATCCGGCAGCCTTTCCGGGCGGGATTTTTGCCGTAACATATTTAAGATAAATTTATCAGTTTCTATTTGCCCTGCTGATAAGTTATAGATATAATGAAATTCATGAAATCATTGAAAGTTTATGGAATCGCGGTTGTTATCAGTATTCTCTTTGTCGCGCCTCTGAAGGCTCAGGAGCTGGATGTTGATTCCCTCACCGGAGCCATCCGTTCTCAGGGCTATAGAGAATGGAAACAGACCGTCGCGGACGTTAAAGGGCAGACGCGAACGCTTTTGGATGAAAATGAAAGCCTCAAAACGGAACATGCTTATCTGAAAGAAAAGTTGTCAAAATTGCATGAGTCTATAGATTCCCTTAAAGAAGATACCCGGAAGATTGAAGCGGAGAATGGCCGGTTACGCAATTTTCAGCTTACACAAATAGAATCAATGGAATCTAGGGAAGATGAATTGCATCAACTGCAACTGGAAGTTAATGCCGTTGAAGAAAAAAATCAGGAAAAGCGTACCGCATTGAGGACCATGGAAGAACAAAACCGTGTTGACCAAATGGAAATCACGTCCTTGCAGACGAAGAAGAGGGAGTTGGCTCTGGATTTGAGGCTGCAGGAATATGATCGAATGGAAAATGATTATATGGAGGAAGAAACGACGGCGGTTAAGAATTTGAAAAATAAATTACGGAAATTGCAGCAAGAGGAAGAGCGAAAGATTGCCGAGTTGCAGGAGGCCGCCCAGGATAGCGAGTCATTGCCTTTGCGAGTTGACAGGATCAAGAGGGAAAGCCTGCAATTTGAAGAAGATATTGCCATGCTGAAAGAAAAGAGCGCGAAGCAGAAAAGGGTTAATCGCGACTTTAAACGTAAAAATGCTCAGGCGGTCAGCGCCATGGATAAAGTTCCTGCCAAGCTTGTTAAGGAACGGGATGCTCTGCAAAGTCACGTAGATGTGTTGGAGCGGCGTTTGGAAAAAATCAAATCTTCTGTGGCGAAAGCATCGGCTGTTATTGAGCGAAAAAGGGCCCTTATGGATGAAATTATGAGCAAGGATAAGAAAAATCAAGAACTTCGCGATACTGTTTCTGAACTATTGAACGAGATTCAAGCCGTGTCCGGTGAGCATCAATAAGATATATAGCGCAGAGCAAAAGTTTTGCGACGGGCTATATCATTCACAGCCCCATAAGTTAAGCCCTGATGAGGGCTTTTTTTATCCCTGCCGCCCCAATTAAATGACATTTTTTGCCATTACCATCCTGCTCATTGTTTCAGGACTCGACTTCCGCCCGAGGCGGATGACATTAAAAGAAAAAAGGGTGGATTGCGCGCGAAATGCCATAATATACGACTGTCCGAATAACCGGATATTATCCATGAATTACGGCATTTTTTTACAAAACACGTTGAAAAAACAATTGAAATACAACAAAAATACCAATCTTTTGATATAATCATAAGCATATTTCCAGCAAACACGAATATCGTATAATAATTGCTATGACTCAGGATAAAAAATAATAAATCAGTCAAATTAGGAGTAATAATGGATCCGGACAAAATAATGGATGATTTGTCGAAAGAATTAGAAAGTGCGTTACAAACAATGTCAAAAGTAAAGACGGTTGAGGAAAAAGTATCATACAGCCATGTTGTAAAAAATATATCTGAATCGTTAGGAATTTTTTTAAACCTTGCAAGTGATATGATGTCTCTCGATCGTGATGAGGATAAATAAAGACGCCCGAAAGGCATTTAAAACTTTGAAATAATTTAAAGCCATACAACCGCATTAACTCGGACTGGCAATTACGTTGCGTTTCATTTAAAGCTTAATTAATCTTTATCTCATGGATTGCGCAGAGACACATAAGAAGCCCGGATTTAAATGGGCATAACAAGTGCGCGCGCGGGACCCGCGAGCAACTTTTTGTCCGGCAAATAAAATTTTGGATAAAAGCGTTTCATGATATATAATTATCGGGTTGGGCATTTCAGGGAAAATGGGGTATAAGGAAACCTGAGAATGCCCCGTTTAAACTTATTTTCGAAAGGATGAGCCATGGATGAAATATTAGAAATTTTATCAAATGACGCGCGCGTTTCGCCAGAGGAGATTTCCAGGTTAACAGGGAAGGATGTTAACACGATAAAAAAGGCCATCAAGAAGTTTGAAAAAAACGGCGTTATTGTCAAATATAAAACGGTGCTCAATAATGATCTGGCGCGGGAAGCGAATTCATTTGTAAGGGCCTTGATCGAGGTGAGCATTTCTCCTGAAAAAGACGTCGGATTTGATCATGTGGCCGAGCGTATTTATAGTTTTCCGGAGGTTATCAGCTGTCATCTTGTTTCGGGCCCGTATGACCTCCTGGTTGTGGTGGAAGGCGAGAATTTACAGGCCGTGGCGCATTTTATCGCTGCCAAACTTTCTTCCATGGCGCATGTGCGCGGCACGGCAACACATTTTCTTTTAAAGACCTATAAAGAAGATGGACAGGTATTAAAAAAGGCACAACAGAAAAAAAGGCTGAATATATCTTATTAAGAACAATCGAAGAGCGTAAACTAAATGAAAAGAATATCCACAAAAGTAACTGATCTCGCTCCTTCGGGGATTAGGGCTTTCTTTGACATCGTTTTGGGGATGAAAGATGTTATTTCCCTTGGTGTCGGTGAGCCGGACTTTGTCACGCCCTGGCTGGTTCGTGAAAAGGCTATAGACTCTATAGAACAAGGGTATACCTCGTATACTTCCAATAAGGGGATGCCCGAACTGCGAAAGCAAATTTGCCGTCTTTTGGATAACCGCTATGGGACGCGCTATGATTTTGACGAGGAATGTTTGATCACTGTGGGTGTTTCTGAAGGAGTTGATTTGGCCTTCAGGGCGATTCTCAATCCGGGGGATAAAGTTTTGATTCCGGAACCCTCGTATGTTTCCTATGGGCCGGTTGTTGATTTGGCAGGAGGCAAGCCCGTTTTTCTTAACACGGATATCGCGAACGGCTTTAAATTGACGGCTGAACAAATTGACCAGGCTTGCGTGAAGGGCGTTAAGGCCTTGATGATAAATTATCCGGCCAATCCGACCGGGGCTTCATATTCCCGCAAAGAATTACTGGAGATCGCGAAGGTGGTAAAGAAACGCGATCTTCTGGTTGTCAGCGACGAAGTTTATGATGAGCTTACTTATGATTTTGAGCACACACCTTTCAGTTCATTGAGGGGGATGAAGGAGCATGTCATCTATCTTAACGGGGCTTCCAAATCCTACGCCATGACAGGGTTCAGGATCGGCTGGGCTTGCGGGCCGAAAGATATTATTGCCGCCATGACGAAAATTCATCAATATACGATGCTTTGCGCGTCAATCACCGGCCAGATGGCGGCATGTGAAGCGCTTAAGCACGGTCATGGAGCGGTGCAGGAAATGAAGCGGGAGTATAAACGCCGCCGCCGGTATATTGTCGGCGCCTTGAATGAGGCCGGCCTGGATTGTCATATGCCGGAAGGGGCCTTTTATGTTTTTCCTTCCATTAAGGCTGCGGGGATGACGTCCCTGGACTTTGCCCGGCAACTGTTGAAAAAGAAAAAGGTGGCGCTGGTGCCCGGCACAGCCTTCGGTAAAGGGTGGGATAGCCATGTGCGCATTTCCTACGCTTCCAGTTTTGACAACCTTAAAGAAGCTGTCAAAAGGATAAAAGAATTCATCAGCTAAGGGTGTTCAGATTTTTCAAATAGCCCCGCCGGTATAATGGGATGGAGTTTTAATTCATGAGCAAAAAAGAACAAAAAGAAATGGATTTTGAGATCGAGTTCTATGAAGGGATTATCTCAAAACGGAGAGATTTTATCGAGGCCTTGATAGCTCTGGGAGATCTTTATACAAAACGGGGCAGTTTTAGCAAAGGCCTCGATGTTGATAAAAGATTGGCTCAGTTACGGACAGATGACCCCTATATATTTTATAACTTGGCATGCAGCCACTCATTATTGAATAATATTGAGGAGGCATTAGCTGCCATAAAAAAAGCGATTGATATCGGTTATGATGATTTCAAATTTCTTGAATCGGATGATGATTTGGTGAATTTACGCCGCGACAAGAGATTCATTATTTTTTATTCCAAAATTAAAACACCGGACGACGCGGCAAATAATCAAATCACATGACTCCCAGCCAGCCCGGACATATCATAAGATCAAAAACCGGGTTTTTTACAGTTCAGGAAAGTATAAAACTTTCCTGAAAACTGCTGAAAACGCCTTTCCTGAGAACGCA
>JAGLNJ010000022.1 GCA_023139575.1 Candidatus Omnitrophota bacterium
CTTTTTCTAACTTTCGCTTTTAAAAGCCTTGTTGTCGGACGGCCTCCTAGCAGAAATCCTTTGGACACTTAAGAAAATGAAAAAACATCACCCTTCATTTATAGCCTCTTTTGTTCTTGTTGTCCTCTCTTCGCTGATGGTTTATTTTATTGTCCTGGCTGGCATCATGCAACTCCCTCTGAAAGAATTCTGTCAACAATTTGTTAAAGGATATTATTTCCCCAAAACCAACTCCTGCACCGTTGGCAAGCTGAACGGTATCAATATCCATATTCATCTTATGATCTTTATCGCTCTTTTCAGCCTTTTATATTTCCTCTGGCATAGGGTCACAGCAAAATCAGGAAAAAAACCACCCCCTCCCCTATTGCCGGATATCCTTCCGTTAATAGGTATAACAATCTATTTTTTCATGCTCGCTGTTCAAACCGTTAACCACACTCAGGTCTTTGCCAAAGAAATAGATCTATTTTCAAATAAAACACTTGAGGAGAAGCTTCTTTTTATTCACAAAGAACCCTACGAATTTGCGCAATATTGCCGTTTGCAATATCCGGGCCGGCATAAATGTCATTTCATGTCTGACCGGGATCATAGCCGGGAACCTTTTATGGGCAAACATCGAACACTAGCCTACTTCCTTTTTCCTGATATTGATATCCGTTCGGCCTACCCGGACAGGGAAGAAGACTGTGCTGTCAACTACCATAAAACCAATAAAGAACAATCCCCACCTGAAGATTACATAATTAAAGGGATGTTCGACGACAACCATTATCTGGCAGTCAAAAAATAAAATGGCCGTTCTAATTTTAAAATTACTTTTTGCATTACTTTTACCCTGGATAGCCGGGTGGGCTGTGATTTCAGCCCGCAAAGATACCCGCGACATTCCCTTGCTTTTCAAAATCAGCTTAGGTTATGGACTGGGAATGGGATTTCTCTCATTGTGGATATTTCTTTTAGGAGTTATCAATGTTTCCTTCCATGTCATTACGATTAGCTCTCCATTATTTGTTCTGATCATTCTCTGCATAAGCAGCGCCTTAAAAAACACTTCCCCCCCAGGAAAACCCTCGCCCTTTTTAACATTTTTTCAAATGAAAAACTTTTCAAGGCCATTAATGATACTGTCCGGCCTTTTCTGTATTTATATCCTTTATAATATAATCTTTGTTTTTTGGCGGACTCTGAACATCCCGCTTTTTGTCTGGGACGGATACGCTACCATTGCTTATAAAGCAAAGGTGTTTTATTTCAACAAAGGACTCATCCCCTTGCGCCACCTGCCTCACTCTTCTTACCCTTTGCTGCTCCCCCTGCTGGAGACCTGGATCTCCTTAACCATAGGAGAATGGAACGACCAACTCATAAAATTCTTTCTCCCCTTTACATTCGTCTCATATCTATGTATTCATTATTATTTCCTGAAAACCTTAACAAAAAATTTCTGGGCCTTATTCGGAACCTTTTTGGTTGTTTCATCTAATTTCTTTGTCGCGTTCGCCACAGTGTCCTACCGCGACTTTTTTATGCTCTACTACAATTGCACAACCATCTTCCTTCTTATGCTCTGGAACAAACAAAGGATTGATACCTATCTTGTTTTAGCTGCGATCTTAAGCGGCATGACAACCTTCACCAAACTTGAAGGTTCTGGCTATTTCTTCATTCATCTTTTCTTTCTGACCGTATTGTTAACCCGTACACAAACTTATTGTTTCAAAGAAAAAATTACCCGTTGGCTTACCTTTTTTACGCCCGGCGCCAGCGTTTGGCTTACATTTACAGCTTTTAAAGTCTCAACAAATGTTCCAACCTCAGGAAGGTTCCGCATCTTTTTCCCATGGGAATATCTTGACCGTTTACCGGATATTTTCTCAAAATTTAGTTGGAATTTGTTTTTGACGGGAAACTGGAGCCTTATCTGGATTATACTGGTCTTGTGCCTTTCCTATTTGACAAAAAGACAAAAACCCGAGGATGCAATGCAGATAGCAGGCCTGCTGCTCGTATTCTTTCTTCTTTATTTCTTCCTATCGTGGATCACACCAAATTACATATCTTTCGCAGGGCATGACGCCATTGATGTCTTGCCTCGAGTTATTCTACATTTCTTTCCCTTAGCCCCGGTTTTAATAACCCTAATCCTTTTCTCAGAATTACCTCAAATATCCTCAGGATCTGGCCGCCACAATAATTAATGCGCTTGCCGCAGCAGGCTGTCTACATCAATGGATTTTTCCAGAAAACCGCTCACGTCCAATCCGTCAAAGAAATCTTTCATCGGCCCGCGCACGGAAATATTCCGGATTATCTTCTTTTTGAGACATTTTGGGATAATTCTTAAGTAATTTCTACTTAAGCTCACTGTCTTGACAGGGCCTCTTCAATAGCTTTAAGGGCATTTGCCGCTATAAGGCGGTTGCCTTTCCCCGTGCAGTGGCCAAAATCACCGGCAAAGAAATCATTAAAATACTCCTGAAATTCCCCCACCTTCAAGGTATCGAAAAATGACGCCTCATTATCCACAAAAAGGATCTCTTCCGCATTCCAGAAAATATCTTTTAAAGGCTTAAGGCGGCGCAGCGGATACTGCATAACAATCAGCTGCCTGTCATGCCCCATGACGATCTCGGCAATTTTATTGTAATTGTGTACAGTTTCCGGCAAAAAGCTCTCAGCCATTTGACGAAGTTTGTATCCCCGCTCGAGATATTTAACAGCCCCGGCTTCATCTTCATTGCCGCCCATCCGGTAGAGGGCGGCCATTTGCTCATATAAATGATAATCATCCGGCCTCTCCTTGAGCGCTTTCAGCAAGGCCTCTTCAGCCCTTTGATAATCTTTATTTCGCACAAACCAATTCCCCATATCTCCGCTGATATTTTCTTTTTTGGTAATCCTGGATATTTCATATACTCTACTGTAATAAGATTCCGCCTCCTCAAGGTTCCCCATTTTCTCATAACATTTTGCCAGTTCAAAATTCGTTAAGTAGGTCACAGGGCCGATTTTATTAGCACGATGCAAAAAGGTAATCGCTTGTTCATATTTTCCCATCTCCTCCAAACTTCTTCCCATCTCAACATATGCCAAATAATTGTCTTTGTCTAATTCTATCGCGCTCTGAAGATAACCAATAGCTTTGGGAAAATCATGGCGCGTGCGGTGATAAAGGGCCACAGCAATCAGCAGTTCCAGCTGATTTCTTTTTATAATGGCGATCTCCTCTTTAACCTGATTCTTTGTTTGGTCATTTTTTCCGGCCAAATAACTGTTCATCTGATCAATCTGCCTCTGCATATTGACAAACATTCCCTTCACTAATTGTTCATTGTCTAAATCCGCTCCCTCTATCTCAAAATCTCTCTGATTAAGGGCTCTGGACTCATTATTGCGGTGAACCTTAACTTGTATCCCATGCCAAAGCCAAGTTGCCAAATTGAAGGTGCGGAAATTATTGAGGAACCGCTCAATTTTAACAATCATGGGATGGTAATGATTCGCTCTATCATTGATGCCGACCATAGCTATGACAATATGCGGATCGTGTTTTCTCAACAAGTTATCCAAGATCATCGTCAGTCCTTCAGAATCCTTGCCGACGATCCCTTTATTCAAAACAACGTACTTCTTATCTGACTTCTTTACGTTAAGGATGTCTTCTAATTGGGCAGGGTAGGAATTACGGCAGCCTAAGGCCGTCATCGAATCACCGATACAAAGAATGCGAATTTCATCCGTATCGGTTAATTGCGAAGATTTATTTTCTTTTTCCTGAAGGAAGCTGTAAATGAGGCCCGCGCCGCGAAGAGAACATTCAACCACAATGAGGCTTGTGAATATTCCCAAAATAATCAGAAACGCTTTTTGTCTGCGGGTTGTTTTTGACATAAAAAATAATTATTGGATAATAACTCTTTGATACTAAAAAGTTTTCACCCCTGTGTCTGGCATAAATAAGGTGCTGCAAATAACAAACCGGAACATCCGCCTGTGGAGGATGTTCCGGTTTGTTATTTGTTAAAATCAAAAAAATTACCGTTCCCGGCGGCATCCTTAAAAAAATTAACAGCAGCATTAAGATTTTCTTTAGCACGGGCAGAAAGCTGCTGGCCGAATTCATTAAAAGCATAACCCCTTATCGCAAGAATATACCCTGTGGTCTTTGCCTCAAAGAGGTCGTGGGCAAGACCTAACACAGATTCGGGTTCAATGCTGTGCGTCGTAAAGCTTACTTCTGCTTTCGGTTTAATGCGGTAAAACGAAAATGGTTCCAGCGCGTTCACCGAGGCATCGGCAAAGATAACCATATCATAGCCGGCTAATTGCTCGGCATCTTCGACATTAAGCTGATAATTGGCCTCCACCGTGACCCCGGGCAATTTAAGGCTCTCAATCGCCTCCGCCACGGCCGGACCTAAACCATCATCAAGCCTGCCGGGATTGCCATACCCTATCAAGAGAACGGTTAATCTATCAGAAGTCATTGCTTGAATTTTTTATCAATCACATTGCCGTCATGATCATAAAGGCTGACGCTCAACGGCATCTTTCCTAAAGCATGGGTCGCGCAGGAAAGGCAGGGATCATAAGCCCGTATAGCGACCTCAATACGGTTCAACAAACCTTCGGTGATTTCAACACCGCTTAAATGATCCTGGGCCACCTTCTGCACCGCCCGGTTCATCGGCTCATTATTATTTGTCGTTGAAACGATTAAATTAGCCATCTCAACCTGGTCATTCTTATTGACCTTGTAGTGATGGAAAAGTGTGCCGCGAGGCGCTTCAATAAGGCCGACAGCTTCTTCACGGCGCTCACCGGTGACAACGAGATCAGTTCCCTGCAAATCGGAATCGTTCAGCAATTCTTTGATCTTTTCAATTGAATGCAGGACCTCGATCATACGCGTCCAGTGATAAGCCAGGGTAATATTATTCGGCTTATCGTCTGTTAAAGCCATGAACTCTTTTCTTTCCGCTTCGGCTTCCGGCGTATCAATAAAGTCGCAGGTATTCACGCGAGATAGAGGGCCGACACGATACCAACCATTCTCCGGTCCGATTGATTTGATAAAAGGAAACTTCATATATGACCAATCACGCACTTCCTCAGCGAGGTAATCGGTATACTTTTGATAATCCACCTGATCAAAAATTTTGTTGCCATCTTTATCGATCGCGCGCAAATTGCCATGATACAGATCCATCGCGCCGTCTTCACGGATCAAGCTCAAATGACTGGAGTCAAAAGAGCCGAATGGTTTTACATCTTCGATATTATCCATTGTATAATCTTTAGCGATCTTCACCGCGCCGCGTGACCATTCAACCATCTGGTCAATGTCTTTCAACAAAGCGTCGCGTTCTTCAATGGATAAATTTTTATTCACACCGCCGGGAATAGCTCCGGTCCCGTGGATCTTTTTACCAGCTGTCGCCTTGATGATCTCCTGGCCGTATTTGCGCATCATAACACCCTGCACCGCCAAGTCTGGAAATTTAGCAGCTACACCAATGACATTACGGATAGCCGGATCAGCGTCAAAACCAAATAACAGATCCGGTGAGCAAAGGTGAAAGAAGTGCAATGCGTGTGACTGAAACATCTGCCCGTAGTGCATCAAGCGGCGGATCTTTTCTGCTGTGGGGGTTAATTGATCAGCCCCGACAATCAAATCCATAGCCTTGGCAGCGGCCAGGTGGTGGCTGACCGGGCAAATCCCGCATAGCCTCTGCACCAAAACAGGGACCTCCCAATAAGGGCGGCCTTGAATGAAACGCTCAAAGCCCCTGAACTCGACAATATGCAGCCGAGCCTGCTTGACCTGGTTCTGTTCATCTAAAAGGATAGATACCTTGCCGTGACCTTCGACTCTGGTGACGGGCTCAATAATAACTCTTTTCAAATTTGTATCACTCACGATTTTTCTCCCGTTTAAATTAATCGTACTTAATCAGTTCGTAGGGTAAATCAAGGGGCTTATTGTTCAAAAGCGCTACCAATGCCTCCCATAAAGTGTCCGCTGAAGGCGGGCAACCCGGAAGATAGTAGTCAATTTTCACAACTTCATGACAAGGGAAAACTTTATTTAAAATTAGAGGTATCTCTTTATCGTTGGGAATTATTTTATTGGGATTATATACCGTCGGTCCGCTAAGATAAGCCTCATTCATGCATTCCTCAAGCGGGATACCGTTCCGCATCGCGGGAATACCGCCGGTAATGGCACAATCACCCACGGATATGAGAATATCGCAATGTTTGCGGAAGTCCCGCAGTACGCGGACATTCTCTTCATTACAGCAACCCCCTTCGATAAGCCCAACGAGGCATTGCCCCGTGAACTCTTTGATGTCATTGATAGGAGATTTATCAAAATCAACAAGCTCAACCAATTTTAAAATACGCTCGTCAATATCCAACAATGACATATGGCAGCCAAAACATCCTGCCAATGATGCTGTTGCTATTTTTGGTTTATCCATAATTTGTCTACCTTATGTTAAAAAGTTAATTCTTTTTTTCTATATCCGACCCAATGGGTTCAGTATCATAAAGGCGTCTGCCGACCGGCGTGGCAAAGCCGATGTGTTTTTTTATAATCGCCCCTACCGGGCAAACATCGCAAGCCTTATCGGATATATCAATATCGGTATCTGCCAGCTTCGCTTCCGCGTTAACGGCAATCTTCTTTTCTGTGCCGCGATTAACAAACTCAAAAACGGTTTTGCCGTCAAGATCGCGGGAGGCCTGGACGCATCGCCCGCATAAAATGCAGCGGTTATGATCGATAAAAATATCCGGATGCGAAGCATCAAGATCTCGTACCGGAAACTGATAAGGATATTTCGGCGCGCAAATGCCTAAACGGTAAGCCTGTGCCTGCAGCTCACAATTACCGCTTTTTTCGCAAAACATGCAGAAGTGATTGCCTTCCACAAAAAGCATATCAATAATGTTGCGTCTGTGTTTCTGTATTTCTTCGGTTTCGCTTTCCACCACCATGCCCTCGGTGGCAGGCTGCGTGCATGATGCCTGCGGACGGCCGTTGACCAGCACGACACATACCCGGCAGCTTCCATGAGGCGTTAAGTCTTTAAAGGCGCAAAGCCTGGGGATATATACCCCCGCTTCATCAGCGGCCTGCATTATGGTTTGACCCGCTTTACCCTTAACCTCAACACCATCAATGGTAAAAGTAATAGTTTGTTCAGCCATATTTTATCCTTTATGTTTATTCGGTGTAAATGACAGATTTTCTGCCGGCGATACCTTCGCCATCACTTAAAGCAGACTTTATATCAAAAGTTGGGTTCATCCCTTCTTCATTTTCTTTAAACAATTTTTCGTAATCCGGACGGAAATTCTTTATCGTCGAAAGGATCGGATTCGGCGATGTCTGGCCCAAACCACAACGGCTTCCCAACTTTGTCGTCTCACCCAACTCTTGAAGATAATCCAGATCAGCAGGCTCGCCCTTTCCGGCAATAATGTCATCCAGCCGCTGTTTCATCAGGACATTGCCCACCCGGCACGGTGTGCAGTACCCGCAGCTCTCTTCAACGAAAAACTCCATATACTCACTGGCTGTTTTAAGAATATCCCTATCCCGGCCGAACACCACCACCGCGCCGCCGGTGGGGATATCATCATAACAGATGGTTTTGTCAAACATTTCCGGGCCGATGAACTGCCCCGAAGGACCGCCGACCAGCACCGCCCGCACATCCTCTGCCCCGACTTCCTGCAAAAGGTCTTTAACCGTGACCCCGAAAGGAAGTTCATAAACCCCCGGGCTGGCACAATCGCCGGAAACACTGAGCAGCTTCGTGCCCGGGCTTCCTTGCGAACCGATCTCAGTAAACCAGGCCGCGCCTTTTTCAATAATACGGGCAACACAGCAGAATGTTTCCACATTATTAACTGTTGTGGGACTTCCTGAATATCCCTTCTGAGCCGGGAAAGGAGGCCGGGTCTTCGGGTCACCCCGTAAACCTTCGCAAGAACTGATCAAGGATGTTTCTTCCCCGCATATATAAGCCCCGGCACCCAGTTGGATCCGGATATCAAAATTGATGCCTGTCTTCCCTGATATATCCTTGCCTAATAAACCCTTTTCCCTTCTTTGCTTCAACATTTCCTGCAAAAACGGATAAAGATAGGCATATTCCGCTCGTAAATAAAGAATGCCTTCATCTGAACCGATGGCATAACCGCCAATGGTCATCCCCTCAAAAAGCAACTCATATTGTTCTGTTAAGATTACGCGATCTTTAAATGTCCCCGGTTCGCCTTCGTCCGCGTTACAGATGACATATTTTTTATCACCATCAGCGGCACGGGTAAACTCCCACTTCATCCCCGTCGGAAAACCGGCGCCGCCTCGACCGCGTAAACGGGCGTTTTTGACCTCATGGATAACCTCTACCGGACTCATCGAAAGCGCCTTTTTCAATCCTCCATTTTCTTCCCTTTGCGCGAAGATGACCGGCCCTTTTTTTCGGACGCCATTATGCACCATGGAGCGTACCAAGGCATGCGCGTTATTGCCGTCACCTGAACGGGCAAAAATTTTCTTGGGGTCATTATGCTTTTTTAATTCTTTAACGATCTCCCGGGCTTTATCCGAAGAAAGATACGTGAAAACCATATCATTAATGAGGGCTGCCGGCGCCTGATCGCACATGCCGATACACGGTGTGTATTCAAGAGTAATCTTTCCGTCGGCCGTTGTCTCGCCCATGCCGATACCAAGCTCTTGCTCAAAGGCCTTGGCCACAGAGTCAACACCCCGCATTTTATCAACGATGTCATTGCACAAACGGATGACGACCTCTCCCTTTGTTTCCGGTGAAAGAAAGGCGTAGAAAGATACCACACTTTCAACTTCCACCCGGTGGATATCTAACTCCTTGGCAATGAGATCCATGGCCTGTGATGACACGGCCCCAAACTCTTTTTGCACGGCGTTAACGACATCCATCAACCTAGCGCGGTCTTTACCGCATTCTTCACAAATGTCTTTAATTACTTGTTCTAGTGATTTGCTCATACGTATAACCCTTTTGTATAAGTGTTTAGGGGATGATTATTATTTAAAATCTTTAGAATAGATTGTCAAGCGCTCTTTAATCGTGAAATAATTAACGATTGTAGCATATTATACTCATAAAATATTTTAAATCAAGGGGGTTTTTTAACCAAACAAGTCCCACGACTGATTAGCGCATTCGAACCTAAACACAAACGCGCCAATTTTTTCACCACTACTGGTGTTCTTACGCTCGAGTGCCTGCTTGTCCCGCGCTTTTTGGCGGGGGTACTCCAAAATTTTTTTACTCTTCATTATTCCGTGAAAAACTTCGACTGCTTACCAATGGCCTCAACCCTTTTTTCCTGCAGCCAACCAAGCCATTCTTCCATCCCCTCTCCGCTTTGCGAAGATATGGGCAGTAATTTTACATTGGCATTGAGCTTGGCGATATCGTCTTTCACCAAGTTGACATCAAATTTTAAAGCCTGCATCAAATCGCATTTGGTCAACAAGACCAAATCAGCAGCTCTAAAGATTGTCGGATATTTTGCTACCTTGTCATCCCCTTCCGGGATACTCAACAAGATGACTTTTAAATTCTCTCCTAAATCAAACTCGCCGGGGCAGACCATGTTACCGACATTTTCAATAAAGAGAAAATCACCGGCGGTTAAAGACAAGCATTCTAAACTCTCAGCGATTTGGTTGGCATAAAGATGACAGCTCATACCCGTATTGATCTGTGTTGCCTGCAAGGCTCGCGGGGCCAAGCGCTCAGCGTCGCGGGTGGTTTGCAGATCCCCCACCAGGACGATGGATTTTCTCTCCGGCAAAAGCGCGGGGATAGTTTTCTCTAAAAGAGTGGTCTTCCCGCTGCCTGGGGAGCTGATAAAATTCAAGGCCAATATACCGGCAGCCTTAAAGGCCTCACGGTTTTTCCGGGCCACAATATCATTGGCCTGTAAAACTTTTTTGACGACATTTATTTTCATGAACTGCTCCGTTCTTTTCAGTCACAAGACACAAGCTTTCTGATTTATCTCCTGTGACTTGTGTCCCGTGTCTTTTATCCATAGTCTCTATCAATTCCCCACTACCGACTTCAGAATAATTTCATCTCCCTTTAAAATATCCACATCAGCCTGACGGCACTGCGGGCAGAGAAAATCATCAATCTGCGGTGTAAATTCCCTCCTACATTGCCGGCAGGCAGCTAATGGCTCAACTTCATTGATGATAAGTTTGGCGCCGTCGGCAATGGTGCCTTGCGTGACCGCCAAAAAGGCCTCCCGCATGACCTCCGGGATGACCTGACGGAGGTGTCCGGTCTCAAGCTCCACCTCAGCAACCGACTCCATATGATTCGTTTCGGCGATATCAATGATTTGATCCATCAGGCTTTCGGCTATAGACATTTCGTGCATAATATTTCAGCGAGCACCCCCGCCAAAAAACGCGGGACAAGCAGGCACTTGAACACTAGAGCACCAGTTGTTAAATTGCTGATGATCTGGTGTTCTTATTGCTGGCGCTCTTTTCTCACGTTCTCTGTATATCACAAAACAGGGATAAAAATTCAATGGACAGATCAATATTCTTAACAAAGACATCCTTCGGGACATTGATAGTGGTAGGGGTAAAGTTAACGATCCCGCGCAATCCTGAGGCGACAATAATATCCGCTGTTTCCTGGCTATGTTCTGCCGGGACCGCGATGATGCCGATTTCGGCGTGGGTCTTAGGAACGACCTTGGTCGCCTCATCAAAGGAATATATTTTCACATCCCGGATTTTTTTACCGACCTTCTTCTTATCAACGTCAAAAGCGGCGACCATTTTGATTTTTTCATTATGAAATCCGGGATAACGAATGATCGCCGAACCCAAATTACCCACACCAAACAAGACAACGTGTACCGTATGCTGCAGCACATACTCTTCCAGAATAGATTTTAATTTCCTGATTTCATAACCGAGACGGGGTCGTCCCACCCGGCCGAAATTCGAGATATCCTTGCGGATTTGCACATCAGTTAAGTCCGTTATTTCAGCCAGCTCCCAAGAGGAGACAAACTTTTTGCCCTGCTCCAGCAGATTATCCAGGGTGCGCACGTAAAGTAGTGTACGCGTAACAGTTTTTTGCGGAAATTTTTTCATGTGCTAAAAATAAGGACACATCCCTTTTTTTAATTTAATTGTGAAATTAATAACGATTGTGGATCATTATAACTAAGGCTGGAGAAATTGCAATAAAATTAATTGAGCGCTAGAGCCCTCGGGTACAAGAACGCTGGTAGAAATTAAAACAAAAAAAATCCCAAAAATCAAACAAATCACAATCTCTAAATTCCAAACATTCGTTTTGGTCATTGTTATTTAGTGCTTGTTTGATATTTGTGATTTCGTAAATGGTGCCTGGTACTCCTGAAATTCATGTGTCCTGTGTCATTTAGAGCCGACTCAAAACCATAGACTCGGCGTCTTCTTCACCCGCCCCTATCAGCAGAGGAAGGTTGGTCACCGGAACGATCTCAATGATCACCGGCGTGAATCCGGTGAAATCCGGTGAATTGAGCTGCCGGATATCTATTCGCGGGACATTAACCTGAACGCCCCCGCCCTTGGAGCGTATTTCTAATTTATCAGGATTGAAATCGATCCCGCCGAATTTATCAGCTCGCACTTCTTGTAACCTGGTGACCTTGTGTCTTTGTGACTTTAATACTTCATCATCAACAACATATCTTTTCTGGGCAACGCTTACCCTCTGTTTTAGTTTTAGATTTTCATGTGTTTTTATAATATAATCCGAATGGACATAAACTAAAACACCATCTTTCGGATAAGTATCCATAATATCCAGATTTAATAATAAGTCATCGTTTCCAGCTCCGGGGGAAAAATATTTTTTGGCAAATTCCCCCAACAACTGAACGGGCATCTTCCCCCCAGGCTTTCGATGCCCTATAACCATGGCCTTACGCTCATCTCTCGCACTAACTTGATGAAGCCCTCCATACACATGAGATATCACGTATAATTGAAAGGGGTTGATGACATCGGTTAGCGTGATGCCGCCCACCCCTAATTCGTCTAAATAAGAAAAGAAAACATCATACAAATCATAGAGATATCCCTGTCCCTGAAAAACTTCCGGAACCCTGACATAATCAACCTCCGCATAACCATCCCCGGTAAAGATAAACTTAACCTGACCGACACACTTTCCGGCAAGATTAATTAAGACAAACTCATCATCTTTGATATACACATTAAGTTCTTCACTTTTTCGCGAGACATAAGCCCCTAGCCGCTGATAATCTGATGTAAGCGGAAAAACACCCCCTTCAAAGCTCTTTGTGTATGGCAACTTCCTGACTTCTTTATTGGTATTCTCACTCCCCTCCACAGGAAAATCCTTCTCGAAATCCACCGGGCTAAGCACAAACAAATCCACTCCTGACGAAAAATCTAACATTTCTCTTTTTACCGAGAAGCCATTCTTTACCAGCATATCCTCCACAAAATTTTTATTTCCATAATAATAATCATGAACGACTATGGCATGGAATTTCAAAAAAGGTTTTATCTTTCGCATATAATTTATGTACTCTGCTTCCTGCCCTATATGAGATATTCCTTTATAGCTCATATGCACATCAATCTGTCGTTTGGAAAAATAGTTCGGCACGTTCTCTCTATCATCTAGGATAAAAGTTATCATGGGATCAGCCTTCTCCCACTCCTTGAAATATATATCCGAAATACCAAATATCTTGATTTTAGAAATATCAAGATCAAGAAACCTCATCTCATTCTTTAAAGCAGCCACTAACCCTTTCAGCTCTTCACCTTTACCAACTCTATCTGCGACCAATACTATTTCTCGATCAGGACTTTCATTCAGCTTTGAAAGAACAGTTGCGACCACGTTAACACCTGCTTCCCTGAACATTGAGTCAATCCGGGAAAAGCCGGTTGATGTTACGCTATACCCCTGTTCTTCTGCCGTAGTTATCTCAGCAAAAACTCCATTTCTATCATGTCGAACAATAAAAGGCTTTTTTTGCGACACCATTTTATTAAAAACGTCCTTTTTTACCGGTGATAAAACTGTAGCGCCCGTAGCCAATTGAAAACTGTTAATCCCCCCCATCATCGCCTGGTCACGGACAATTGCATCATCCTTCCCCTGCCTATTTAATTCTTTCACACCCATTTTTTCATATAAAACACTTTTAACTTCCTCTATAATTCTTTTGTCCCTTGTGATATCTCCATGGGGGGCATCACCTTCGATATCCCTTTCAGCAAAATCCCCATCCTCATCCCGTTTGTAATTTTCAAGGAATTTTTCTATTTTCGAGCCTGAAAATTTTGTCTTAACTGGAGCATGCGCATCACCTTTAGCCCGACGTGTAAATTTATACTCTAAATATTCATAAAATATCTGGCTGTTCTCTTTATTAAATAATAGTTCCTGTATTTTCCCATATGGGTGCACCGCCATGGTCAAATCAAATCTGTGTGTTGTAAAAAAACGAACCAATTTTTCAGATTTCGGCGCAAGAGGCATCCAGCGGGCTGAGGCAGAGCCCCCGGAAAGAGGGGCGAGTTGAATCAAAACGGTATTTTTAAAAAGCCCTTCCTGCAAATCATTCACTAACACCTCATAGCGGAAAACTGTTGTGCCCAACGAATTAGCTACAACAGCAATTGGATCACTGACAAGAGGGTCTTTTTTAAATTGCTTCATCATATTATGCAATCTCTGCGCATTTTCTGAAAGTGGCTGCCATTGGTTATAAATAAAATAGGCAACATTAAAATCTTCTTGAAATTCCTTAAAGTCATACGTTGTAAAAACACCGCCATTTGCGCCGGATATAAATAACACGGTCGGTTTATTCTTATCAAAGTTGTTTAATTTATAAATGCGCGACAAATTATTAAAAGATTGCAAAACTTTTTTGACGCGTGGATCACCTTTCAACTCCATCTGGTTTAATCTAATACCCAAGTCTCCTAAAACAATATCTTTCTTTTCCCGCAATTCTTTATCAATAAAATTCAAAATCTCCCGGAAAAGCTTTGTATTAATAGCTCTTCCGCCATCTCTGATCGCTTCTTCCAGAACCCCTTTAAACGGCCTAACAATCATATGCGGAGTTGAGGCAACATTAGGATACGTAATGATTGTTGGGCCCTCCGGGTTGGCGACCTCATCAGGTCGAATATTCGCGGCAAAATAATCAATCATCCCTGAAACAGGTTTTGCCGCACTCATGCCTAAACTTGTTGCTAATATGCCCATTGCCTTCAGAAAATCCCGACGCCCCATCATCGCCTGGTCATTTGTCGATTCTGGCGTTTGGTTCTGTGTATCCGATTGTGGCAAGCTGATCTTTTCACCGACTGCGTCCAACTGCTTCAAATTCCGCACCCCGATCCGATAACCTTTAAGATTCTCAGGTAATTGAGGAAGGCTTAAACCCAACTTTTCAGCCGTATCAGAAGCAATATCTTTTAAGACGCCCTCAGCCAGAAACCGTCCTACATATTCCGCTCGCTCCCCCACCTTGGGATAACGGCGCATATCAATTCCCTGCCAAGGCGCCGTTGGAAAGATTCCATAGCCATTATACCCTTGCAGTCTTTTGGACAAACTAGCGTCCTGAGAAAACCTGTTAAACCCATCCTGCATAAGAATCAATCCGGTCACAATAATCCTGTCCAACAGGCTGTCTGCTGATCCTTTCCCAAAGCGGTTCAGCAATTCTTTCCGTAGTTTTCGGCCGGATTTATCCAAAGCCCCGTGCAAGTCCTGGGTATGGATCGTCATAATATTATATGTTTTTTCAGGATGCGCCCCCAAGAGGCTCTCAGTATAAATAATCGGATAGGTTACCTTCATGGGATCAATATTCATCACGAGCGACCAAAACGCCATACGCTCCATAACCCGACGATCCACAACGCGTTCAGTCGTATCCGCGCTAACAATCACATACTCGGTGCCATATTGAATCCCGTTCGCTACAAACTTGCTGCGTTTCCGGTACCCCTGCCAATTCTCATCGATATACCTGTCACCCTCAGTTGTTGCCTTGATATACGGAGCTCGCAAGACCACCGGATCGGTTACCCGGTACCCCCGGGTTATAAAGTTATCCAGCAAAGTTTCGTCAAATTCTTCTGTCAGACGATCCTTCAGAAGATGATAAACAAATCTCCTTAAATTCGTGTTTTGTTTCGGGTCATATAGAACATGCAGAAGCAGCTTCCGGGCATATTCGCTGTTCTTATCATCCGAGAATTGAGTTAACTCTGCTATTTTTTTGACTGTCCTGATACGTTCATCGAAACTACGCGAATCTAACCCTTTCCTTTCCTGGACAAAAACTCCTTGTGGCAATTGCGGCTTCGTGGAAAATTCTGCTTTGAACCTGGTTAATCTGTTCCGATATTGTTCACCCTGTTTAATCCCCTCTTTTAAATCTAAAGATTGATCTTCAGAAGGGGTCTTACTTAAAGCAAAGCCATCTCCCAAAATAATATTGCTGCCGCCGGGATTTAGAACAAGCCATTTATAATATTCTTCTCCCACGGTGACATTTAACCTCTTGACTTTCGTAAAATCTATCTCCGGATAACTCTGTCTGAAGTCATCAAGGTTGACAGAAACCTCTTTCGCCCCCTTTTTAACAACATATATCCGACTTAACGCGCGCCGGGCATTAAAATCCGTTTTGTGTTCCGCCAATAACATCCTGGCCTCATTCGTCTCATCTATTATTTCAACTAAAATATTCCCCGTTCCTTCTTCGACAGGCAGTACCAAAGAATGATATCCGCTCACATCAACCGTCCCATCTCCACCCTGTTCAGATAAATCATACACATACTTTCTCCACAACGCAGGGAAATTATAAACATCGCTGAATTCTTGGGGGACGATGTTCATAGCCTGAGATGTTTGCTGAACACGAATTTGTTGACCGGCTATCGCGGCTGTCGGCTGCAACAGTGCCCACTGGTCCTTTACCGGTCCCAGGGCTGGTGATAGAAGACCCGCCACAACAAGGATGAGTCCTGTCTTGGCGTATTCCAGCAACTTACTCTTAACTTTAGGCGTCTGCTCCCTCGTAACCATCATCGCCTTGTCCACAGCCTTGCCGGTAAAATGCCCGCCGCCAGAGAAATACTTGCGCGGAATCATTTGCTTATTAACGGGATTGTATTCTTCTTTGATATAGCTGAACACACCCTTTTTGTAGGCCTCTAGATATTGTTCATAAATTTTTTCTTTGACCTGCTTATCATCGACATCAACGCCGTCGATCTTGTTCTTGCCTACATAGACCTGCCCCAGTACGCTTTCCTTAAGATTGCGTTTAAACCATGCTGCTAAAATCAGCGAATGATAGATCTGCCGCAACTGCGCGAAATTCTTCCCTTCATTGATCTCTTTCTCCACTTGCGGAATGATAAGGTCACGGAGGATATCATTACTCAAAGATTCATTGGCCTTCCCCTTTTCCGTCAGGTTCGCCGTCTTGAGCCCCAGACGGTCCAAAGACTTTTCATCAGCCTTGGACTCGGCGAGATAATCATACTCGGTCATAACTTTCAACCGGCATCCCAACAATAAAGCGGTGTCGCCGTTTTCATAAACTTCCGCGAAATCCGGCATGACCCAGACCTTGTTAAACGTGCTGACCGCCACTTCCATCGTGCCATAGGTTTCATAGGCCTTTTTGTAAATCCGCTCCCAGAATTCCTTGCCCAGATCATCTTCCGGATACATCAATGACGCGGTGATCTGTTTCAACATATAATCCTGCGCGAGCAGATCCCGCCCCATTTCTGTCTCCCCAAAACCATCAGGAATAATGCGATCCTTTTCATAAGGCGACAAGTTGACCCACAGGTCATCTTCCGGGACGGTTAAAGCCGCGAGAAAATATTTGATAAGTTTGGTGGATTCTTCTTTCAAATTCTCGCCCGAAAGATCCGCCTGGCCGCCATCAAGAATAAAATCAAATTGAAATGGATTTTCCGGATGAATGATCATCCCTTTAATCAGCACCGGCTGAAAACCCCGGCTCAAAGGGAGAATGTTCCCGGGAGCTGGTAAAGACGATAAAAAACTTTGAGCGTAGACTGCTGGAATGGGCAGAAGACTCCGGATGGCAAAAGTCAGCAAAATCACCAAGGCCGCTGCACGTCGTAATTGAAGAAAAGAATATAAATATTTCATATTTCTACTCTTATTAGTATTAAAGAAGACTCTAAAGTATAAAATATTATTGGCAGAAACGCCAGTTTAAGTCAGGAATAAACGGCTCACAGGGGGCCAAGGCTGGGATTACTCTAAAATAATTCTCGCATCAACAGCGAAACTGCCGAATTCATTGGAAATAAGAGGATTAATGTCACATTCCTGGACATAGGGAGCCAGTCTTTGGATGGCCAATAAAGATTGGATAATGGAAGGTTTATTGGCTACGATACCGCGGAAGCCGTCTAAAATTTTGTTCCCTTTGACATCATGAATCAAGCGGGTGGCTTCAACCTTGCCGAAAGGCACAATGCGGAAAGCAACATCTTTCATGACCTCAACAAAGACGCCGCCCAGCCCAAACATAACCGCCGGGCCGAATTGAGGGTCTCGACTCAGCCCCACAATACATTCGATACCTTTTACCATCTGAATCAAATTAACCCCTTCGATCTTTGCTGCCGGCATTACTTCCTTAATATGATTGATCATCGTATTATATCTTAACTTCAAGCCCTCTTCATTGCGCACATTAAGCACCACACCGCCCACATCCGTCTTGTGGACGATTTCCGGCGAGACAATTTTCATCGCGAAAGGGTACATCCCCTTGGCAATCTCCAAGGCCTCTTCTAAATTTCTCGCGTAACCCCATTTGGGGGTGGTCACCCCGCAAAGTTCTAATATCTTGCGGGCCTCATGCTCCAGGAGGATCTTTTTACCTTCCTTTTTGGCGTTATTGATGATATCCAGAACTTCCTGTGGGGGCGGTTTGATATCCGGCTTATCCAGTTTGCGTTCTTTATATTCCTGCCATTTGTATAAAACTTTTAATCCATCGACAACCTCACTAATCGAGTCAAAGGCCGGGATATTTTCATGATTAAGATAATGCAGGGCCTCGCGGGTTCTTTCACCGCCGACCATCGCGACTAACAACGGTTTTTTTGAGCCGGACTTTTTATATTCACCGGCAATGCTCCGGGCGATTTTCAAAGGATTCGTGATGACTGTTTCACAATAAAGAACGAGCACAGCCTTGATGCGGTCCTCTTCGAGGGCGATACGTGTGGCTTTTTGATAAGCATCTGCCGGCGCTTGCCCCGTAATATCAACAGGATTTTTGGTGCAGCCAAAAGACGGCATGGTCTCGCGGAACTTCTCTTCCAACCAATCCGGGTCATCAAATAACTTGATACCTGCCGCCACACATTCATCCGTCGTGCGTACACCGATACCGCCGCCGTTTGTGATAATGATCGTATCATTCCCATCCGGAGCCGGCAAAGAAAGGCAACGCGCCCAACCAAAGGCTTCCGTAAAAGATTGCGCCCTTAAAACCCCTAATTGCTTAAAAGCCGCATTATAAATCTGATCTGAACCGGCTAATGAACCGGTATGCGAAGCAGCTGCCCGGGCCCCACGCTGAGAACGTCCAACCTTTAAAACGACAACCGGCTTTTTGATGGCTGTCTGCATAAATTTGCGGCCATCTTTAATCCCTTCCATATATATGGTGATCACATCAACATTTTCATCTTCATTGAAATACGAAATAAGTTCTTCTTCCCCGATATCACATTTATTACCCACGCTGACTAAAGCCGCCAACCCGATCTTCTCCATCTTGGTCCATCCCATAAGGGCAATAGCCAAGGCACCGCTTTGCGAGATAAAAGCGATCTTGCCTAGAATGACATCCCGCGGGCCGAAACTGGTATTCATCTTGTTAGGTGGATAAACGACTCCTAAAGTGTTCGGGCCAACCAAAGAAATATTAAACTGGTCAGCAATATCTTTGATCTCTTGTTCTTCCCTGGCATTACCGACTTCAGAAAATCCGGAGGTAATAACAATGACATGCTTAACACCCTTTTCCACGCATTCCTTGAGAACCGGCATGACAAAATTTGCATTGACCGAAATCACAACCAGATCGATAAAGTTCGGGACATCTGTTACCGAAGGATAGGCATCTTTTTCAAGTATTGTTTTTTCTTTGGGATTGATGGGATAGATATCACCCTCAAAACCGCCCTCAATGAGATTGCGTAAAATCTGATGCCCGATTTTATCGGGATTGGCAGATGCTCCGACGATGGCGACACTTTTTGCTTTAAAGAGGTGCGTTAAATCTTTTTGAGGCAGGATGGCGTCTTTTTCGGGTGTTTTTTTGCTGCCTGCGGCAGCACCAACTTCTGACATGACTTATCGTTTCTATTTAGAATGGTTTATACAAACATCAGTATTTTAACAAAAGGAAAAATTAATGCAAGCACCCATTCAAATTATTTTCTTTTTCTCCCCCGACGACAAATGCTTTCTTAGTAAAATATTATGGTATTCAGAATTTAATTATCCCTCTTCCTTTCAATCATCCCATTGACAAAAAGCATAAATGATCATTTGATCGCTTATTGAGGAAGAATGATCCGGTGAATAACACTCTTACCTTGCGCGACTGCCAGCAATTCTCCCTGACGACCCACTGTTAAACCGCTGATCCGCGCGCTCAAAGGAAACTTCCCTGTTTGCTGCATCTGCCCCTTAAATCGGTATATGTATCCACCCTGCAGCAACATATAAATAATTGTTCCCCCCAGCCATGGCGGTAATGCCCGAGGGGGCCCGCATCTCCCGCAATAAATCAATCCGTCCATTGTTAAGCTGCAAGATATAAACAGTTCCGGATCGCTCAGCCAAATAAATTTTATTATTCATAACTGCCATACCGCCGGGTTCATGAATGGAAAACGGCAAGTCATATTTACCGCGTTTATCCATGACGGCATTGGCCAAGGTGTCATAGACATAAACACCTCTTCGTCCCGAGGCCACAGCAAGCAGTTTAAAACCTTTTGTCGGGGCCATGAAACCACCGCTGAATGACAATTCCCCTCCCCGGTAAGGAATCTCACACCATCCGTTCGGCCCACCCAAAGCAAGATTTCCGGAGCGCCCGTCGATCCCTAGTCCGCTGAACCGTGTGGTATCATGGCCGCCCTTGAATTTCGGAATGGCAAATGGATTCTACTTTTCCCGATTGCGCATGGGAGGCATGACCACCATGGAGCACCAATAGAACCAAAATGATCTGCAAACTCTTTTTCATTTTCTCTCCCTTACCAATTCAAATCACTCCCCCGTGTGGAGAGGGGGGGGGATTTCTTTCTCACAACTCCCGCCCCTAACCCAGCCTGTAAAAAAAGGGGGATGCTTCAAAAACCGCCCCCTTCTTTATTGAACCTGCGCCACAACTTCCTCGCTGAATGATTTCTCACCCAAACCGCTTCCATTTTCAGAAAGCAAAACTCTTATAGCTTTTGCTTTAGACATCTCTGTCCCGATTTTTTTAAAGGGAATTCTCATTTCTAATACATTGCCAACAAACGCCACGTACTCAAAATCTTCATTTGATTTAAGTTTTTGAGCAAAATCCGTATGCAATTCATTTTTCACCGCATTAAATTTTGACGGGATTGCCTCCAAAAAATATTCAAGCACCGCGCCGGGAGCAACATCCGTCATGTACGACCCTCCGGAAACCGACATACTGCCATCTGTCTTGGCGACACCCGACCAAACCTCTATTTTACACTCAAAGCCGCTCCGCTTAGAGAAGAACTCTTCACCGCCCGTCGCCTTATTATTGTCCGCATCCACGAATATTGTGGCAACGGTCTTGGCATGCGCCTCTCCGGGCTTTTTACGCCCATTCTTTTCACATACTTCTAATATGGATTGCGCGAATTTAATCAGAATATAT
>JAGLNJ010000023.1 GCA_023139575.1 Candidatus Omnitrophota bacterium
GACCCGATGTCTTCCGCTCCGGCATCAAGGACAATTTCCATCAGTTCGTCTTCGGATGTCTTATTTTTCTCAACGGTTATATGACCTTTACTGTTAAACATCCATGCTGTACTACCAGCACCGGCCATACTACCATTTTTCTTATTCAAAATATTCCTGACTTCAGCGGTTGTTCTGTTTTTATTATCCGTAAGACCTTCAATAAGCAAGGCCACGCCACCCGGCCCATAAGCGTCAAATATCACATCTTCATACGTTACGCCTGGCAGTTCGCCCGTACCTTTTTTGATGGCATTATCAACATTGGAATTAGGCATATTGACTTCTTTTGCCCGCAATACAGCCGCTCGCAAACGAATATTGGTATCCATATTACCACCCCCTGATTTCGCAGCTGCGGTAATTTCACGTGTCACCTTTGTAAAAGCGGCTCCCCGCTTTGCGTCCGTTGCGGCTTTTTTATGTTTAATACTTGCCCATTTTGAATGACCTGACATTTAAAACCTCCTCGTTTTCATAAAATTAACTCGTTCATACTGCAAAAAATTATATTTAAGAGCAAACCAATAAGCCGAGTTTTGTGCGTCTCGATTTTTTATGGGCGAGATGGACGGTTATTTCACTCACTTCGGGAATCAATCCCCAAACTCTTGCGGCCTACCCGAAGATAATGACGAGGCGGATCGCCTCGTTTCCAGTCCCTGAGGTCTGAAGATCTCTTCCTATTTGGCCTTGCTCCATGCAGAGATTGCTCGTTTCACCCTCTGGCTCACGTTAACAAACCGGAGTATCGTCACTGTAGCTCTAATCCTCCCCTACTGCTCCACCCATTAAAGTGAATCAGCAAAGTGTCCAGCATTACCTGGATACATCATCCTTTGGAGCTCGGACTTTCCTCCCCTCCCGCATAAACGGCAGAGGCAACCATCTTGGCTTGCTCTTTTATTGCTTTTTTAGCTAAACCATCTGCCACTGTATTTTCGGATCGGGGAATATGCTTTACATTAAAATTTTTGAATCCCCTCACCAAATGGCGAATTTGATCAAAGAGCGGTTTGATGTTTTCATTACGAACTTTATATTGTCCTAAAAGCTGCCTGCAAAGCAACTCGCTATCACTCCAGAGAAAAACCTCCTCAGCCTGCAAAATCAAGGCCTCTTGCAAAGCATAGACAACGGCCGTATACTCAGCGATATTGTTCGTCGCATTCCCGATACCTTGCGAGAATTCTTTGATGACACCTTGCTCATCTTCAATGACAAAGCCGACGGAAGCCAATCCGGGATTGCCGCTGCAAGCACCATCAGTAAATATCTTTAACGTCTTTGGCAAAGATCAGCCTCATTTCTTAAACTTATGATTACTGGGAATCTTCTTCCAAATATAAAATACGGGCACAAATCTCACAATAAACAATCTTGTTACTCATTTTTATTTCATTGATAATCTGCGCAGGAACATTCATATAGCACCCCCCGCAGGCGCTCCCTTTTACAGGAACTAATGCCAGCCCTTCTTTATTGACCAAAATCTTTTCATAACGGCCCAGGATTTCTTTTTCCACTTCCGGAGCAATACTGACTCTCTGTCCCTCCAACTCTTTGATACGGTTTTCCAAGGTCGTTATGGAAGCATCCACCTTTTTCTTTTGCTCATTATATTTCTTTTCTTCTTCAGTTAATACTTCCTTTTCTTTACTCATTGATTCTTTTACAATATCCGCATCATCATAAGACTCCAAAATCTTCTCTTCTGATCGAGATTTATCAGCCTTTATACTTTCAATTTCGGTTAGCTTGGCCGTATACTCTTTATTCGTTTTAATTTGCGACAACTGCGCATTAGCTTTGGCAATCAACTCCTCTTGAGCTTGCAGATCACCTTCCAAAGTCTTGCGTGCCACCTGCATCTTTTTGAGTTTTTCTTCCAATTCATTGAGATCGGCCTTTTTGTCTTCAAAATTTTGCTTCATTTCATTAAGATAAATGGGGTTTTCTTTCAACTGTTGTCTGATTTCATAAATTTCCCTATCAATTTCCTGTAACGCGATCAATTTCTTGATTTGCTCATTAATGGTGGTATCGGACATAAATATTTCCTATCAATTTGTAATTTCTCAAATATGGGCACAGAAGGACTCGAACCTTCGACCTCTGCCATGTGACGGCAGCGCTCTAACCAACTGAGCTATGCGCCCTCAGAATTGATTTAAAATAGCGTAAACCTAATACTATCCCTTAAAATTTATCATATATTCTGGGCCCACCAGGACTCGAACCTGGGACCTACGGATTATGAGTCCGCAGCTCTGACCGACTGAGCTATGGGCCCCCGAAAAACACTTGCGCAGTTTGGGTTAAGTATACTTAATATAAAGGATTTAAAACCTTGAAAAAATTTGCTTTTAAGCATAACATAACACACTATTATTTTCAATAAAATAAATTCAGCAATTATCATTATATATTAATATTATAGGATATCCACATGACTCACCTTGAATCAATATCTTGTGCAAAAGGTATGCAAATTAAACTGCACTTCCCACAAAATGTTGTGGTTGGTTGAGTCAGGAGATACCCTTATAGTATTATATAAACTGTGTTTTTCAGGGGGATATAGGCAGGTAATTTATTCTTCAACTCTGATGTTAAGCAGGCCTGAGGGGGTTACTCCATTGATATTCATCTTATAAACACCCATAATTTCCACATCCTGCGGCTTCCTGAAGGAATCCCCCTTCAGAATCAAAGACATGGATTCACCGGATTTGAGTGTCTTACGCGGCAATTTCCCAGATTTTTTCTTCCTCCCTTTAGAGGACGGCATTTTAATTTTCGGACGGGTCCCCCAGGAGCGATTATTATAAACAAAATACAAATTCTTCTGATCTAATTCTCTTACATAGTAGTGCGTTTTTCCAACATTTTTTAGAATGACCTCAAACTCAACGGGCTCATTGATCTTATAAATTTCTTTGATCGACCGCAAATATAAACGTAAGGGCATTTTTTTCTGCTGATAAATCGCCAACTCTATGCCATGCTTTTCAATGAGGGGTATAAGATTAAACTGCGTAGAACGCAAATAGGGATGCTGATATCCGGAAAATTTCACGTCAATCAGCGAAAATGGAAAGGCAAAGGATCCTGGTTGTTTTGGCAAAACATTTTCATCTGTACGATCAATGGTCAAACCAAAGGCAAACGGAGTGGATTGTTTCGTCACTTTCGGATCATCTATTTTATAAATCAGCGTATATAAACCGTGTTTATTCTCATGCATGGCCTCATCACCGAAATTAACCAGCTCTGGATACTTTTCTCTCAAGGCCACAATGTCATAGTAAATATTAAGCATCACCTGATTGCACATTTCCTTCGTCGTATCATCAATATCAGCGGCTTGAGTGATACTTGTAGAAAGGCAGAACAAGAACAGCGAAAGCAACACGAAAGCTGCAATAATATGTTTTTCAGTGAATGAGAAGATTGATTGAGTTTTCATAATATGTATAAAGTATACCATCTTATCCAAGCGCAATCTATTGTAATATGCGGAAAGGTCTGCTTCTTTTGAAAGAAACAGACCTTAAGATTACCAACCATTTATTGTATCAAGCTAAAAAACAACCTCCGCATCCTTGCCGGACATATCGATGAACGATTTGATACGTCGCGACCTTGTCGGATGGCGCAGCTTTCTTAAAGCTTTAGATTCTATCTGGCGCACCCGTTCACGTGTTACGCTAAACTCGCTGCCTACTTCTTCCAGTGTACGGCTTGTACCGTCATGAATACCAAACCTCAGCTCAAGAATCTTTCTTTCTCGCACATCCAGCGTGAGCAACACCGAACCGATCTCTTCTTTCAACATGGAGTGTAAAGTGGCATTAGCCGGAGATACTGCTTTTTTATCTTCGATAAAATCTCCAAAATTAGTATCCCCCTCATCCCCAATAGGTGTCTGCAAAGAAATGGGGACTTGAGATATCTTCAATATCTCTTTGACCTTACTGACCTGGATCCGCATCTGCTTAGCAATTTCCTGCGCGGTAGGTTCACGCCCATATTCCTGGACGAACATACGCGACACGCGGATGATCTTGTTGATCGTTTCGGTCATATGCACCGGAATACGAATGGTCCGTGCCTGGTCGGCGATCGATCGTGTGATAGCCTGGCGAATCCACCATGTAGCATAGGTCGAGAATTTATAACCTCTCTTATATTCAAACTTTTCAACAGCACGAATCAACCCCATGTTGCCTTCCTGGATCAAATCCAAAAAAGAAAGGCCGCGGTTAATGTACTTCTTTGCAATACTGACAACCAAACGAAGATTCGCTTCAACCAACAATTTTTTGGCTTTATTGAATTTTGATTGACGAATTTTAATGACACGCAATTGCTCTTTAACTGTTTTCAGCGTCTGACCTAGTTCTTTAAGCAATTTTTGTTTTTCTTGTCGAAGCTCAGGGCCGTTCTTGACTTTTCTCTTACCCTTCAACGTCTTCTCAATCTTTTCAATCCGATCAACAATACTGACGATCTCAAAAACAATATCTTCATTGAACGCTGCTGTCAACTTAAACTCTGCTAACGCCTTGGCAGACTTTTCAGTACCGATTTTCGCATGATGCACTTTCTTCATGATGCGTTTCAAATCGCGGATCATCTTCGGACGACGCTCGAGCTCATCTTTAATAACATCCTCAACATTGACTTCTTCATTAAGAACCTCATTGATTTTCGTTAAGGCAGACTTGCGCGCGTAAACGGTTACGTAAAGTGCTTCCGCAAATTTATGCTCTGTATCCTCAATACGCTTAGCCAGACTAATCTCCTCCTCACGGGTCAATAGAGGAATGGAACCCATCTGCTTCAGATACATTTTGACAGGGTCATCCAGCGGGATAAATTTATCAGAATAAATATCTTCCTGCTTTTGCTCCTCACGGACGCGTCTGATCTGCTGTTCGCGGGTTTCTTCACCCTCTGACTTAGAATCCTTTGAATTATCTTCAGAATCAATGACTTTAATATTCTTACCGTCTAAAATATCAAATATATGATCTATTTCCTCTGAAGAATCAATCTTGTGGGAGAGCGTTTCATTGACCTCATCGTAGGTCAGAAAACCTTTCTTTTTCCCCAGACTGACTAGCTTATCAAGGTCAGTTTTAAACTCTTTTGTGTTCATTAACTTACCCCTTAATTAGTTGATTGAAATCTACTGTTAACCTCGCAAGTTCCTGCTGATCATCATTATCTTTTGCCTGTTGCATCTTGTTCATGATATCCCGTCTACGGGAACGCAACTGGTCTTTTTTCAGCCTTGCTATGCAATCCCGGTGAATCTTTTTTCTGTCTCCCGAAAGCGCATCTTTTGAGGCTACTAAACTTGATATAAACTGTAAAACTTTTTGATCTTGAAAATTATTCATTAATGACTTGAGCTTAAGTTCTTCATTCTTTTGTTGATCAAAAAGTTCAAAAATTTTAATCACAATATCTCTTACAAATATATTCTCAAAATCAGATGCGTCAATTTCATTCTTCGTCAGCGAAATAAACTCTTCATCATTCAACATTAAACGTAATAATTCTTTTTCAACCGGCGGAATCGCCTTATCCAAATTATTATTACTCCGCACAACGTTTCTGTTCACCGGACGGGCAGCCGCCCCTCTATTCACCTTCTTCAACTCGACATGCAAAGCTGATTCCAAAACGCTCAAGGTCTGAGCCAAATTCTTGATATATTCTGATTTGATGACCGCGTTTTTGAATTTATCGATCGTTTGCAACATTTCATGCGATATTTTGGCGATCGATTCAACGCCCTTCCCACTAAAACGTTTCATCAACAAATCCAATTTGTAATTATATAATGGCCGCGCCTCTTTTATGCGCTCAAGAAAGGCGTCCTTCCCATATTTCTCAATATATGAGTCGGGATCCTCGTCTTTATCTAACGTGGCCACTCTAACGGTCATCCCCTCTTCAATCAAAAGGTCAAAACTGCGAATCATCGCATCCTGTCCGGCTTGATCTGAATCAAAAAGCAATACAACATTGTTCGTATATCGACGTAATAAACGTATCTGGTCAACAGTTAAAGCCGTGCCCAACGCCGCCACAATATTGATGACACCACTGCGAAACGGCGTGATGAAATCCATATATCCCTCAACCACAATGACCTCATCCATTTTACCGATCGCATCTTTGGCCAGATGAAATCCATAAAGATGCCTCCCTTTGATGTATATCCCCGTCTCCGGGGAATTAATATACTTGGCTGTATTATCAACATCCAAGGTTCGAGCTCCAAAGGCAATACATCTCTTTTTAATGTCAAATATCGGAAAAATTATTCTATTACGAAAACGATCATAAAAACCATCGCTTTTATTTCTGGCAATAATCAGGCCTGACTTTTCTAACAAGTTCAGCGCGGCGCCTTTTTTACGCAAATGAACCATCAAGCCGTCCCACATATCCAAGGCAAATCCCAGCTTCAACTGCTGAGCTATTTCCAGGCTGATGCCTCTTTGCTTTAAATAATCACGTGCCGTTTTCGTTAAAGCACTCTTATCAGAGATCAAGTTCTGATGAAAATATTCTGCCGCGGCATTCGTCAGCTCAATGATTTTCATACGGCCCTGATTCGTTGGACTATACGATGTGTCTTCCGGTATAGCTATCCCCAATTTTTCAGCTAATAAACGCACCGTTTCAGGAAACTCCAGACGCTCTTGTTTCATCACAAACGAGATGGCATTACCTCCCACCCCGCACCCGAAACAATGAAAAATTTGTTTGTCCGGGTTAACCATAAAGGATGGCGTCTTCTCATGATGAAAAGGACATGCCGCCTTAAAATTTCTTCCCGCCTTTTTCAAAGGAACATACGAGGCTACGACCTCGACAATATCAGATCGATCAATGACCTGATTAATAAGATCTTGAGGAATAAATCCCATTATCGTTTAACTCTCTTAAATCCCGAACAGGAAACAACCTCAATGCGACTTCTACGAATCAATTTGTCCAGCAACAGGTTTAAACCTAAAGCATCACTGGCCATATGCCCTGCGTTGATCAAATTTATATGCTCTGCCTTGACCCTGGTCAAATGATCCTTTGATATGTGCATACTTATCTGCGTATCGACACCCAATTGCGACAATCTGCCAAATATCTCTTTTGATCCTTCTGTACCGCCTGTCATATCAATAATGATCTTACCGGCTTTATCTGTCTCTCTACCCTGCAAAATGACAGGGCCAACTTTCATCCTTGCCGCCTCTTGATATTCCGGTTCTTTAAGAAGCATATCGACGACATGCTTCAACGTCCTTGGCTTCTTTGTGCTCATCAGCTTTTGTAAATATTTGACCACATGATTATCAGCCGGTGTATGACAACACATAAAAGGAATATCTAAAAGCCTTGCCGCATCAACCACCCTGTTATGATTCGCACTATGCAATCCTTTAGTAACCTCCCCTATACGTTTGCCCATAAAATCTTCGGCCACATCGCTGTTCATGCCGTAATTTTTTAGAATATCCGTCTGGATCGACATGACTTCAGCAAGACCTGCCAAACCAATCCCGCAAGGATGATGTGATATCACGAGATCTATTTTCTTGCCGGCCGGCTCTAACTGCTTGGCCATGAGCAATTCCCCAACACCGATATCTATACCTATCATAATAGTCACGATGGGCTGACGAAGATTACCAAATAAAATCCTCGTATCCGAATATGGATTTTTAAATCTCTCTGTATCAAAGAACTTTTTTTGTAGACGTGTTAACTTTTTATATTCCGCTTTGGCTGATTGCAACTGACTTTGAATCTGCTTTTTGCTGCGTAAATCAGCCTTAATGCCTTCTTGCACAAAAAACTCATATATTTCTTTAAACTTCAATCTTCAGATTCCCATCCTGCGAAATATTAACTTTTTTTTCGCCTTTGTCAGATTTATCCGGTTTGAAACCGTCAAGATGCTTCAATCTGAGAGCCTTCTCATTTCTCTCTTCATTGGGAAAAAAGGGCTTAACAATATAACTGAATATTTCTTTATAAGCTTTCGATGAAAGATCAATAATGTAAAAGCCCGCAAATGAACTACGGGCTGTCTTGTCTAAATATTCACTTCCGCTTAAGAACATTATCGGAAATAACAAACTGCATATTAAAACTCCACGGCTTATTCCAAGAAGGCCTCCTATGATGCGCTTGCCACCCGAAACGCTTTTTTTCTTCAAAAACAAGAAAAGGCCCTCTCTTATGAATTTAAAAAGAACTAGCACAATAAGCCATAAAATGACAAAAGCTGTAATTTCCGCCATAAAAACCGGTATAGCAACAAAATCATGCAAAAAATCCGCAAAAACAACAAAATAATGCTGAGTGATAAACATCGCCACTAACACACCGACAAGTTTAAGCTCCTCGGCCACCAGTCCCTTAGAGATACCAATATAGACACATCGCAGCAAAATCGCTACTGTTATAATGTCTAACCAATTTGTATTTTTCAAAATATCTTCGAACATATTGGTAGGAAGTAATTTAAACAGCTAAAGTATAACACATGACTTATAGGGTGTCAAGAAAGCGCTTTCCTCACGAAAAGCCCTCCCCTCACGCTGTTAAATACTGCAATTAAACAATTTATGAACTTCACGCAAATCTTTTTTGATTTTATTGATGCTTGACTTATTAATAATTTAATGCTATCTTTCAAATCAACAAGGAATCGTTACGATCTAACATTCATTAAACCCAAAATGAAACGATGAATTATACCGGCTTAGACAATTATAAAGATCCCATCTCGCGTTCTGACAGAGAACTCAATGTTTTATATGAGGTCATCTGCGCCATGCGGGCTACTCTGGAATTAAACCATATCTTATATATCATCCTTACCGGGGTCACCTCGCATCTTGGGCTAGGCTACAACCGCGGCATACTTTTTCTTGTGAATAACAAGACCAATTCCTTAGAATGTAAGATGGCCATCAGTCCGGAATCGGGCGAACATGCCAATAAAATTTGGACTAATATCGAAAAGTCCCATCACGATATGGACGACCTTATACAAACTGAAACATTCAACAAAGAAATTGATCGTTCTCAGCTTTATAAATCTCTTCGGGAACTTAAACTTCCGTTGAGCGATCAGAGAGACACGTTGTTAACCTATGCCTTTAAAAAAGGGTTGCCGTTACATTTAAACCCCGGCGATATCATTCAATATGCTGATGACCCGTTGTTCAATTATTTTAAGACTGACGAACTTATCGTCATGCCTTTAAGGGCTAAAGGAACCATTAACGGCCTGATTGTGGCTGATAACATCTTCACCAAAAAACCGATTTCAGATGCTGACATCAAGATCTTTTCCATGCTCGCTGACCAAGCCGGTTTAGCGATAGAAAATTCTCGCCTCTACGAGATGGTGGTCCACAAAAGCCACACGGATTCCATAACAAATTTATGGAATCACGGCTTCTTTCAAGAAAAACTGACAGAAGAAATCAAGACTGCCGAGAAACTTCACTCCCCCCTGAGTTTAGCGATGCTGGATATTGATGACTTTAAAAAACTTAATGATATGTACGGACACCAACATGGCGATGTGATTCTTCGTGAAGTTGCCCAAATCCTCAGGGACTCCTCACGAGATGCGGATTACGTTTGCCGATACGGCGGCGAGGAATTTACGTTAATTCTCAAACAAACCAGCAAGGAACAAAGCATTGAAATAGCGGAACGTTTAAGAAAAAAAATCTCGAGCCACCCCTTCCCCAGCACATCTGAAGATCATAAGCTCAGGGTAACTGTCAGTATCGGCCTGGCGTCATATCCCGATGATGCCATAACGAAGAAAGAACTCATCGCCAATGCCGATAGGGCTATGTACATCGCAAAATTCAGTGGAAAAAATAAGACATGCGTAGCGGACGCTAACACCTAAACCACTGTCGGCAGTTCCTCTTTGGCTGTCGATTCTTCCGACTTCTCTTCAAATTTTACCGACACCACCCTCGAAACACCTGTCTCCTGCATAGTGATCCCATAAAGGACATCCGCACTTGATATCGTCTTTTTATTATGCGTGATCACGATGAACTGTGCAATCTTGGCAAAATCTTGCAACAGGTAGCTGAACCGACCGACGTTTGATTCATCCAACGCCGCATCAATTTCGTCCAAGACGCAGAACGGGCTCGGGTTCACTTTGAACACGCCAAAAATCAAGGCGATGGCGGTAAGTGTTTTCTCTCCACCGGAGAGCAGACTGATGTTCTGCAGTTTCTTTCCCGGAGGGCGGGCAATAATATCTATTCCCGATTCCAGAACATTGTCGGGATCAACGATAATCAGCTGAGCGTCCCCGCCGCCAAAAAGCATGCGGAAATAAATACGGAACTCTTCGCTGACTTTCGTAAATGTATCCATAAACATCTGCCGCGTTTGGCGGTTGATCTTGCGGATCGTTTGATGCAGAGACTCCTTGGCAGAAATCAGATCACTTTGCTGCCTGGTTAAGAATTCAAACCGTTCTTTCAACTCCTCATATTCCTCTATCGCAACCAAGTTCACTGAGCCAAACGAGTCGCATCTTTTGCGCAACCTTTCAATCTCCGCTTCCGTTTCCGCTTGATTGACAGTCACCTCAGGGGCAGACCCTTCTTCTTTCGTCTCTTCAGGACTATTCATTGCAACAATATAAGTTTCCCAATCAATTTTATACGCCTGCATAAGCCGGTCTTTAATTTCTTTTTCCTTAAAAACAATTTCTTGCTCATTCATTTCCCGAGCATGAATGGTATTTTTGTTATCGTCAATTTTCTGATCCAATTGAGACATCTCGCTACGCACACTTTCAATCCGCGTCGCCACTTCCTTTTTTTCCATTTCAAATTTCTTGAGTTCACCCACTAAAAAAGTTTTCTGATCCTTCAACTCTTCAATCTTAATCTGTAAACTGCCAATTTCTGTCTGAAACTGCTCTTTCTTCTCACCCAACTCAATAAACTCTTCTTCAATGTTTTTGATTTCGTCTAAACTGCCGTCTAATGTTTCTGTATGAATGGATAAATTGTCGATATGACTAATGCGCCTATCTTCAACGGAAGAAACCTCAGTCTCCAATTGGGCTATAGACACCGTCGTCTCTTCCCGTTTTTTCGCCTGGGAGGAAATCCAACTTTGTTTTTCTTTAATAATTAATTGGCTACTCATCAACTGACCATTCAAGCCGTCTAATTGTTGAATTGAATCT
>JAGLNJ010000024.1 GCA_023139575.1 Candidatus Omnitrophota bacterium
AGACTTTTCCTGCTCCTGAAGGTCAAATTCCAAATGACCAATAATGTTTTTCTGACCATCAGCCTGGGCCAGCAATGAGTTCTTATCGGAAATCTTTTCTTCAATCCGCCCTGAAAGATCATCGACGCGCAATGATATTTGCTGCGGATCCAACTCGATAAATTTGGTTTCACAAACAATTTCATAAATCGAGATTGGGTCGTTACGGAAATACCGTCTAAGGGTAGCATATCTTTCATCATCAACTTTTTCAACGGCCTTCACCTTTCCGATGATACCGCTCTGCTGCTCATTCGGCGGAATGTCCGTATAAAGCTTGCCCTCAACAATCGGATCGGGCATGTCTTGATACTGCACAGAAAGCTTTTCGATGAATTCTTTTTGCGAAATCAAAAACAGCTTTTTCTTTTCAAGATCATTGATCTCTTCATCAAGCGACATAACGCGGCTCATCAATTCACTCAAACTTTCGCTTTTGATACTCAAATCATCGCGCAACATTCGCAGACCGTTCTCACTTGATTCAATCTTTTCTTCCATTTCCTGCTGCCGGACGTCGACGTCCCTCTTTTCATTCATTACCTTGTTATTTTCAACATCTAAACGGCGCTGGCGTGCCAGGCCTCCTTGAATTTCTTTCATCAATTCAGTAAGCTTATTTTTAATATGGACCTGTCGGGAAGTCACCCTGAGGACATTCTCTTCTTCTCCTGTTATCGCATCGTGGGCATCTTTGACGCTGGACGTGATAGTGCTCAAATACACACGCTTTTCTTGCAGCTTCTGCAGATCATCTTGCATAGTTTCATCAAGCGCAAATAAAGCCTTCTTGATTTCGTCAAGCTTTTCTTGTTGCAAACGGCACCGCTCAATAAGCTGCCCCTTCTTTTCATTTAGGCGCGATTCACTATGCGATACATTCTGAATTCTTTCTTCATTGAACAAAATTTGGCGGGTATTGATATCAATCTCACCGTCCTGCTTAATCTCTTTGGCGTGGGCATCATTGATCTGCTCTTCATAATTTTCCAGCTGATTGTTATCATTCTCCAAAAGGTTGTTCAACTCCTTAAGGCGGTCACCTGTCTTCAATTCAGAATTCCGCAGTTCATTCAACAAAGACAGTATTTGCTGGCGCTGCGTTTTAAAGGCATCTAAACGAAATCCTGCAACCGCGACTTCCAATTTCTTCAACTTCTCAAATCCATCTTTATAACGCTGTGCTTTTCTGGCCTGTCTCTCCAATGAGGATATCTGCCTTTTTACCTCGATGACAATATCATTAATACGCAGTAGATTTGATTCTGTATCTTTTAATTTGCTTAAAGCTTCTTTCTTTTTTGATTTGTATTTCGTGATGCCGGAGGCCTCATCCAAAACCATTCGCCGCTCTTCCGGTTTGGCATTAACAATAAGATCAACTTTCCCCTGCTGCACGAGAGAATAAGCCTCAGCGCCAACACCGGTACCCATAAATAATTCCAGAATATCTTTCAGGCGGACCTGCGTTTTGTTCATCAAATATTCACTCTCACCCGAACGAAACAATCGACGCGTAATAGTAACTTCATTATAGTCCACCGGCAAAGCGCGCAACTCATTGGAAAAAGTTAAATTCACTTCGGCAAAACCCAAAGCCTCCCTTTTGTCCGTACCATTGAAGATGACATCTTCCATTGATGCGCCCCGCAATTCCTTAACACTTTGCTCGCCCAGCACCCACCGAATGGCATCAAAGACGTTGCTTTTTCCGCAACCATTAGGCCCGATAACAGCTGTAATCCCGGGTTCAAAATTTAGAACCGTTTTATCAGCGAATGATTTAAATCCAAAAATCTCTAACTTCTTAAAATACATGCACAGCTCCTTGCTTGTGGCCCCCTCGCATCAAGGGGCAAAACGAAACCGCTATAAAAACTCTTTTACCAGCTTAATGGTTGTATTCAAATCGGTAAATTTGGGGAGCATATCTTCTGGAATAGCAATACGATATTTTTTTTCGATTCCTGCTAAAATTTCTAAAGCCATCATCGAATCCATACCTAAGTCTCTCACAAATTGGGCGTCACCTTGAATAGTATCCGATTCTTCTTCAAGAATTTCAGCCACTAAGTTCCGAATATCCTCCTCAACATTTATTCCCTTATCTGGTGACGTCATTTACTCCTCCATATTTTACTGCTAAAGATCATAATATGAAAATTTGGATCATAAATTCCAAATGAGTCAAGTGAGGGTGTTTTCTAAAAATTTGCGTTTAACTTTTTGACGTATTAACGGTGATTTTCCAGCCAAGCGTCAATAGTTTCTTTTTTAAAGCGCCATTGCCCTACTGTTTTAATGGCTGGGATCTTGCCTTTTTTCACCCAATCATAAACAGTCCGCTTTTTTACCCGAAGATACACGGATAGATCATCAATCTTCATTAATTGTTCGTTATTCGTCATATTGATATTCTTTTTAAATCCTAACCATTTTATAGCATCTACTTTTTTAATCTATTAAAATAGGTAAATTTTGTCAATATCTATTTGTCTTTTTTAACAAGTCCACAACTCTTTGAACTATCAACACAACCTGCATTTTATTGCAGTAATTAACATTTATTATAAATGGCAAATTGACCGCGACCTTAAAGGTTCATTAAACAAACCTGATTACTCATTTTTCAGCCTTCTTCAACATACCCAAACACCCTTTTTATATCACTAAGAGATTGAAAAAAAATATTGCCTGCTCTATAACACATATGTTATTATGTTTAGGTTTGACAATTGAAAATACGATTTATGGCGCTCCTAGCACGTCGTAAATTTTAATCTTAATACCCCTTAACATCAAATATGTCAAGGGACCTCCCCAGTTGCATTTTTACATACAAAAACTTGCAAGCAAGGGAGTTCATTAAAGGAGGCTCAATGATAGATTACCTTTTTACCGAAGATCAAGTAATGATCAGAGATTTATGTCGGGAAATTACTGATGAAAAAATCAGGCCGGTTGCGGCTGAGTTGGACAGGACTGAGGAATTCCCCTGGGATGTCCTGAAAGTAATGGCCGATTCTGATCTCTTTGGGCTTTATATTGATGAAAAGTATGGCGGTATGGGTTTCGGCATTATGAATCTCTGTATCGCTACCGAGGAATTCTCCAAAGGATGCGGGGGTATCGCGATTTGCTATGCCGCATCAGCTTTAGGCGCCTACCCTATTATTTTATATGGAAGCGAAGAGCAAAAAGAAAAATATCTCCCTGACTTGGCAGCCGGCAAAAAACTCGCTGCTTTCGGCATCACCGAACCCGCAGCAGGATCTGACGCGAGCGCTATGCAGACCACAGCCAAAAAAGACGGCAACCACTATATACTCAACGGAACCAAGCACTTCATCACAAACGGTGGCGAAGCCCAAGTATATACTGTAGTAGCTATGACTGATAAATCAAAAGGAGCCCGCGGAGCCAGCGTGTTTATTGTAGACAAAGACACTCCTGGATTCACATTCGGCAAAAAAGAGGACAAACTTGGCATTCGGGCTTCAGCAACCAGAGAATTAATTTTTACAGACTGCAAAATCCCTAAAGAAAACCTCATCGGGCGTGAAGGCCAAGGATTTATCGTTGCTATGAAGACCTTCGATACTTCTCGACCGGGCATCGGGGCGCAAGCCGTTGGGATCGCACAAGGCGCTTTAGATGCCGCTTTGCAATATGCCCGCGAAAGAAAGCAGTTTGGCAAATCAATATCAAGTTTTCAGGGCATCCAATTCATGCTGGCTGACATGGCAACCCAGATTGAAGCCGCCCGCGCCCTCGTTTACGCCTCAGCGAGAGAGGTTGATAGCGGCAAAAAAAATGTGTCGATGAATTCCGCCATGGCCAAACTTTATGCCTCAGACGTCGCCATGAAGGTCACCACTGATTGCGTTCAAATTTTCGGTGGTTACGGTTATATGAAAGAATATCCGGCCGAAAAATACATGCGCGACGCAAAGATCACTCAAATCTATGAAGGAACCAATCAGGTCCAGAGAAACATTATTGCTCTTTCCTTAATTAAACAAAAGGTCAGAAAATAGAAAATGAACGTCATCATTTGCATAAAACAGGTGCCCGACACGACGCAAGTCCAGATCGACCCTGAAACTAACACTTTAATACGTGAAGGTGTTGAATCCATCATCAACCCCTTTGACATGTATGCCATTGAAGAAGGCGTCCGTATTAAAGAAAAGTTCGGCGGTAAGGCCACCGTTCTCAGCATGGGACCGCCTCAAGCCGAAGCCGCTTTAAAAGAGGCCATTTCCATGGGTTGTGATGAAGCCATTCTGGTCAGTGACCGCGCTTTCGCCGGATCAGACACCCTGGCAACAGGTTATACACTGGCAAAGGCCATAGAAAAAACCGGTAATTTTGATATTATCCTTTGCGGAAAGCAGGCCTCTGATGGCGACACCGCTCAAGTCGGACCAGGCATCGCTACTCAGTTGGATATCCCTCAAGTAACATATGTTAAAAAGATTGAAAAAATCGAAGAAAAATCTGCCGTTGTGGAACGCATGACTGAAGAAGGTTATGAAATCGTACAAACATCCCTCCCCTGCCTTTTAACAGTTGTCAAAGAAATCAACGAACCGAGAATACCCTCTTTAAAGGGCCGGATGAAAGCCAAAAAAACAATAGTTACATCCTGGAAAGCTATCGACCTGGATGTAGAAGAAAACCGTTTAGGACTGACAGGGTCGCCGACTTGGGTATCCAAAATCTTCACACCCCCTGCGCGTCCGCAGGGGGAAATTTTTGAAGGGCCTGCGGATGAAACCACCAGCAAACTTGTCAACCTGTTAAAAAACCATTTATCATAATATGAATATCAAAGTCATTGAACAAAAATGTACCGGCTGCACCCTATGTGTAAAAACATGCCCCTTTAGCTGCATAAAAATGGTCAACAAAAAAGCCGTTATTGACTTGGACACATGCACCCTTTGCGGGGCTTGTGTTGAGGTCTGTAAATTTGACGCCATTGAGCTCAAGAGAGATTCCGGAAGCACGCCGAATAAGGAAGAATACAAAGGAATCTGGGTCTTTGCCGAACAGAAAAAAGGAATTATACAATCTGTTGTTTATGAACTGTTGGGAAAATCACGAGAACTCGCCAAAAAATTAGATGCTGAAGTCTCTTGTGTACTTTTGGGGCATGATATGAAAGATACAGCTCAAGAATTAATACATCGCGGCGCTGACAATGTCTACATCGTTGATGCCCCGGAATTAAAGCATTTTCTTGATGAGCCTTATACAAAAGTTTTAGTCAACCTGATAAGAAAATACCGTCCTGAGATTTTCTTATGCGGTGCTACATTTATCGGCCGCTCTTTGATCTCCCGAGTTGCTGTAAAATTACATACCGGACTCACCGCAGATTGTACAGAACTCGACATTGACGATGCAGAAAAATATCTTCTGCAGACGCGCCCCGCTTTTGGTGGTAATATTATGGCAACCATTTTAAGCAAGAACTATCGCCCGCAAATGGCAACCGTTCGCCATAAAGTTATGAAGGAAAGCGAATGTGACACCTCACGGAAAGGAAAAATCATTGAAGAAACCGCTACGCCAGCTTTGCTCCGTTCAAGGACGAAGCTCTTAGATATCGTCGAAGAAATCTCCTCTACTGTAAATCTAGCTGAAGCGGACATCATTGTTTCCGGTGGCCGCGGCATGAAAGGCCCCGAGAACTTTTCTATTCTTAATGAATTAGCGGAAGCCCTGGGCGGCGCTGTGGGGTCGTCCCGTGCGGCTGTTGACTCCGACTGGATCGCCTATTCACACCAAGTCGGACAGACAGGAAAAACAGTCTGCCCGGACATTTATATTGCCTGCGGCATTTCCGGCCAAATACAACACCTCGTCGGCATGCAGTCAGCCAAGACCATCATCGCCGTCAATCAGGATCCCGGCGCCCCTATTTTTACCGTTGCTGATTATGGCATCGTGGGAGATTTGTTTGAGGTGATTCCGCTTTTAACAAAGAAGTTCAAAGAAGCTTTAAGTAAATAATCCCAATTAAAAATACCCTTTTCATCTCCCCTCCTTCAATTTCATTTTAACGTCTATGTTTAACAGCATACACAAGCTCATTGTTTGCAGACATAAGCGTCTGTCAGTTCAAAATATTTAATATAATTTTCCTTCCGAAATGCCCTATCAGGAGCCCACTAATTTATTACACATCTAAAATCTTGTAAGAATTATTTTTGAGATTTCTTTTTTATAATTACTGCACAAACAGTCAAACTGTTATTCCTAATTTAATATTTCTAAGCCACTGAATAATGTAAATGATGGAAGAAATACAGAAACAGATGCTGTAGACAATAAAAATAATATTGAAATGAATTTTTTTTTGCATTTTGGGATCGGCGATTTTTAAAAAAATATACACCAATATCGGCAAATAAGAAACGGCCGCAGTGGTTATAGAGACAATAACAAAGGAGGTTACAAGATGTAGAAAATCAATGACTAAATGGTGCGTCTTCAACCAATGAAAAACATAAAGAATGCAAAAAATAAGCACACAAACGCCGGAAAAAATATAGCTTCCTTCTAAACATAACCCCTCTTCTTCATAACGGTGCGGATATCTGTGCGCTAGATAAACCGCAAGTGGCCCGTAGGTTAAAACGGAAACAAAAAAAAGGATTATGGTTATGGCAAAAAGGAAATTGAACGGACTCAAGTCAGTCTGATGAAGTTGAATCCACTTGTAGCAATAAACCAAGGCAATGATACTAAAACATATCCAATAAATCAGTCGAATATTTCTGCTGCGTATCATTTTGATATCATGGAGTTTTGTTTTACTTCCGAGAATAATTATCCCAGCAGTGTTAAGCCGTTGCGATTTGGCTAAACGCGGATTGATGAACAAAAGGAACAATGTCGTAGGAATGAATGAAATGATGCCAGCCCAGAAGCTCGTCACGATGAGGGCAATAAAAATATGAATAAGAAAGGGCATTTATTGAATGGCGTTGAATTTATCTTATTGAGTCCATTAATTTTATTACTGTTCCCAAGAGATCTTCCCCTTCATCGGTTATGGTATATTGCCCGTCATCATCATAAGCAGAATTTCTTTCAATGATTTTGGAATAAATAATAATCGGGACATTTCGTAAGGCGGGTATGCGCTTCAACCTGCTTGCTAATTGTTCTCCTCTGATCTGCGGTAAAGCATTTTTTGTAATGATTACATCAGGGACCAGATTAGACACAGCCTTGAGACATTCCTCATGGGAACATGATACGGCCACATCATAATTTCTGCGAATCAAAAGGGACCGTAAATTTTTCAGGATAAAAGGATCATTCTCAATAACGAGAATAGTCCTGCGGACGGGGTAATCCCTTCCTTGTTTTTTGTCGGCATCATGAACATCTTTTCTTTCTTGAGATATCTCTAAGCTGTTCTTCTTATCTTTCTTAAAAATTTCAGTCTTGGACAACTCCTCTGAATATTCCGATTCGATAGATCCCTGACTTGCTGAATTTCTTTTTGATGATAAAACCTTTTGACGTTTTAATTTAATCTGTTCCCCACGCTCAAGCAGGATTTTTTGTATCCGTTCGATAAATTCCCCACCCTTAACCGGCTTTTCGATAAAATCATCCACTCCAACCACTTCAAAATAATCCCGCATCTTAGGCCGAGCTGTTAAAATCACAAAAGGGGTATACTGTCCAAACTCGGTCTTTTTTAATTCTTTCAACAAATAATTCCCATCCTTCTCCGGCATCACAACATCACAAATAATAAGATCGGGCATAATCCTCTTGGCGAGTTCGAGTCCCTTCTGGCCGTTTTCTGCCTGATGGACTTCAAAGCCGGCCTTATCCAGTTTTTTAGCAAGCAACCCCCTTAAATCCGCCTCATCCTCCACTAATAAAATTATATATTTCCCCTCAGTCAATGTTTGTTCTCCTTCCCGTAATAGATTTATCGAAGTGATCCAAATCTATTATTTCTTATCATCTGTTCAATTCTTTTGACTAATAAACGCGTGTGGAACGGCTTGGTGACATAATCGTCCGCGCCTAAATCAAGTCCATTATCCGTGTCCTTTTTCTCTTTTTTCACCGTTAGCATAATAACGAGTATATTTTTTGTCACATTATCGGTTTTTAAATTACGCATAACCTCATACCCGTCCATCCCCGGCATGACGATATCCAAAATCACGATATCGGGTATAACGTTTCTGACCAGCTCCAGACCTGTCTTTCCGTCATGGGCAAAAAGCACTTTGTATCCTGCACGCATAAGTACTTTCTCCAAAAGCTTAACCGTTATGACTTGGTCATCGATAATAGCAATAATACCTTTCCCTAAATACCTTTCCACTTTGCTTATAAATATTTTTTTATCAAATCTTCCGATATACTCTGTAGCTCCTTGGGACAGACAAGCATTAACGGCGACGGCTATCTGGGTGTCACGCTGGCGTATTGTCTCGACATCTTTTCGGCTATTCAATTCATCAAAATTGTAAAGGAGGACGGGGACATTTTTAAACTGCGGCATCTGCCTTAAAATCTTAACAATCTCCTGAGACGAAACACTTCCTATAAATTCAACATCCAGAATGATAACATTGGGGAGAAACATAATCGTTTTGGAAACAACCTGTTCGGCCGAGGTGACAAGATCGGTATGCTGCTGATCCTCTCTTAATAATGCCGACATGGACTCAACCACCGATTCATTTGTTCCGGCCACTAATACCCTTTTATGACTCTCGAATTGATCTTCTTTTGTGTGAAAAGCCTTTTCAATCTTACGGCGTAGTTCTTCAAACTTAAACGGCTTCTCGATAAAATCATCTACACCGATGGCTTCAAAATAATCCTTCATTTGAGTCCGCGCAGTGATAATAATAAAAGGGATGCCTTTACCGAAAGCTTGGCTTCGTATTTCCTTCAGAAATTGATTCCCATCCATATTCGGCATCATAACATCTGAGATGATCAAATCCGGATACACTTCCGCGACAATCTTTAAGGCCTCTTTGCCATCTCGTGCCATATGAACGGTATATCCCCATCCGGTCAGCTTTGCATCCAACAGCGTCAGCATATTTCTTTCGTCATCAACAATGAGAATCTTTTTTTTATCGGTATGCATTATGTTTTCCATATCAAGTATTAAAATCCTTTTTTTTACCATTTTTTTCTTGTTCAAAAATAGTTTGAGTTAAGCTGAGAAGTTTACCCCGTGCAAACGGTTTTTCCAAAACTCCCTGAATACCGTATTGCTCGATCAGGTGTATGGGGAATATATTGGGAGAAGGTGTCCCGGCTCTGTCTTCGGACACATCATTTGCTGCTTCTTCACATTGCTTACTGTGGACAACATCATTCGAGAGGATATCAATAAGCCCGCTCATTATAATGACTTTTATGTGCTTATGGTCCGAATGTTCTCTGACAAACTGTAACACCTTGTCTCCCCTCACCTTTGGCATAATATAATCAAGAAAGATCAAATCAAAATTATATTTCTTGATTAGGTCAATTCCTTCCTGCCCGTCATTGGCAATAAATACTTCGTACAATCCTGTTTTTTCTAAAATGCTGTATAAAACAGATGTCAAATATTGTTCATCGTCAATAACAAGTATTTTTTTCATGGTAACCACCTTTTGATTATCAGGGCCCTGCCACCGGTAAGATGATAATAAATGTCGTGCCCTTGCCAATCCGGCTTTCGGCCTCAATTATGCCCTTATGTTTATCGATAATTGTATAAACCATGCTTAAACCCAGACCGGTTCCGTTACCCGGCTCCTTTGTGGTATAAAACGGATCAAAGATTCGAGAGAGTCTGTTTTCCGGGATGCCCGGGCCTGTATCCGCAATTTTAACGACGACATTCTTATCACCATATGCCTTTTCCAACTCAGCTGTAATAGTGATCTTCCCGTTTTCTTTAATGGCATCAATGGCATTGGTTAATAGATTTAAAAAAACCTGCTGGAGTAAATTGAATCCCCCTTCTAGCTCGATCCCTTCGATATCCTGCCCATTCCATTCGACTGTAATGTTATTGATCCGCGCGCTATTCTGCACAAGCGCAACCGATGTGTCGATAACTTCATTTAATTTTATCTTGTGAAAATCCATTTCCGTAATATGCGAGAAATTCAATAGATCCGTAATAACATTATTCGCCCGTTGGCATGATTCTGTAATCATCAAAATGCTTTTTTTGATTTTTTCGTCTTTTTGCGGCAAATATTCTTCCAGATCCTCGGTGCTGAGCTGAATGATGGCCAGGGGGTTCTTAATTTCATGCGCCACCCCTGCCGAAAGACGGCCTATAGCCGACATTTTTTCTGACTGTATGAGTTGATTTTGTATTGTTTTTAACTCTTCCTCTGCCTTTATACGCTCCGTGATATCTTTGGCTACGCAAACTACGCTAACTATATTACCTGCTTTATCCCTCATTACCGCGCCACTTAAGAGTACAGGAATCTTCTTGCCATCTTTGGTTTTATAAGCCGTTTCATAATCCTTTAACCCACCCTCTTTAATAAATTCTCTGAGTTTAGTTTTTGTAAAAACTTCGTCTGTAAATACTGAATTCATATCTCTCTCCGCCAACTCTTCTTCTGTATATCCTAATAAATCCAGAGCACTTTGATTGACTTTCTTTATCTTTCCTTCAGGATCAACCACAATTAAGGTGTCGACCATGCTTTTGATGATATTATCTGTATAATCTTTAGCTGCAATTATTTCTTCCTTTGATATGCTTAAATCCACGACCATTTGGTTAAAAGAATGGGCTAATTCGCCTATCTCATCCTTTGTCTTCACCTCTGCCCTTACGCTTAGATCTTCGAACCCTATCATATTAACCGTTTTGTTTAAATTCTCAACCGGCTTAATGAGGAGCTTTCCAATAAAGTAGAATATCCCTGTTAACACTGCCATTATAAGTGTAACAATAATGCTAATATTGACGGCCATCTTATTAACAGGCGCGAATGCAACCTTTTGAGAAGTTTCCATCAATAACCCCCAACCGCATCCTCTGTAAGTCAAGTAACCGTTCTGCAAAACATAGGCCGCTAAAATTGGAATATCCTCTTCAATCATAGTTGTAGCAGCGCTGGCACCCATTACTTTTTCAGCAAGTACCTTTTTCACCAATTCATCTTCAGCAAAACTTGTCTCTAAAATTCTCATTCCGGAGATCGCTCGACCACCAATAAATATGCCGTCCTTATTTAATAGATGCACATGAGTCGACGGCGATATATTGTCTAATAATTGCGTTACCACAGGCCAGTCAAAATTGGCGATAACCGCTCCTAATACCGGGCGCTCGGGATTTTTTTCTCCTCGTATAGGAGCAGCAAAGATAATTGTTGGCCAGCTTGTATTGTCAGAAATAATAAGGTCGGAATAATAGACCTCCCCCATCATGGCAGAATGATAGGCAATATTGCTCTTCGGAGCCTCGGCTATATGCCTGCCAATCTCTTTTTCGTCGGTTGACGCAATGATAATTCCATCGTTATCAACTATAAAAATGATATTCCAGGGGCCGGTTAATAAAGCCTTCTCATCTATCATTTTCTCGTTCATCACAAACTTTTCTTCCTCTAAAAGCTCTTCAAACAAATCCTCTTCACCTATAACTTGAATATCCTGATAGGCTCTAAACAAAATACGGTCAATTCGATCCATTAAATATGTGGCAGATTCAAGCTGATCATTCAGAATGTGCTCTTGCAGAATGCTGCGCCCGTTTAAAAAGACACCAAAGCTTAATATCGGCACCACGATCACGGCTACAACCACTACAGACAATATGAGTCTAACAGAAAATTTCATTTTTTAGTTCATCCCTCTCCTGATGTTACGTAGAGTCTTGTGAGCACAAAATATTGTGGTTCAACAAGCTGGTCAGCAATGCTTTTTGCACCAAATATTGAATCAGCAAGAGTGAAGCGGATACCCCTATTTAATATTTTATCAATCTTAGCAAACGCCTGTACTTCATCCGGAGTTACCCCATAAATTTCAGCAATAATGCCAAATGCCTCTTTTGGGTTTTCTTTTAATTTAGACACACATGATGAAATTTAAATAATCAAAATATTAACATATACATATATGAATATGAATTGTTATATAGCTCAAAAAACTATCTTTTTTCTACTTCTAAAAAAGTGAGAAATGATTCAGGAAAGTTAAAAGAGGTATTTAAAAAAGGGGTGGTTAAATCTGAAATTTCCAAACTATAACAGAACGCCTTAAACCTAACTATATTTTTCTCTATACTGGGAAGGGGTGAGTCTCATTTTAGACTTGAATATCCTCATAAACGATTCTGGATTCTGATAACCTAACTGGTATGATATCTCATCGACATTAAAAGCGGTGTTTTTTAACATTTGTTTAGCGGCCTCCATTTTAGCTTCTATATAAAAATCGCGATAACTCATGCCTGTTTGCTCCTTAAACATACGGCTCACATATTTAGAGCTTAAACACATCTCTTCAGCAATAATATCAAGCGTAACTTCGTTATAATTTCTTTGGATAAAACTCTTAATCCGTTCAACTTTATATTCCCTGTCCGCGACATTTTTATTAAAATAAAATCTTTGTCTTAAAAACCCACGAATTTTATCCTTAAGTATATCCATGTTAAACGGCTTTTCTATAAAATCATCAGCATGATTCACAAGAGCCTGAACAGCAATATCCTGTGAAGAGTATGCTGTCATAATAATAACAGCAGTATCCTTGTTGGTTTTTTTAATCTCTTCTAAAGCGCTTATTCCGTCAATTCCCGGCATCATAACATCAAGAAGGATCAGGTTAATATCACGAAGTTTTTGAAAGAATACGACAGCTTTTTTGCTGTCTGTGAAATCAATTATTTCATATTCTGTTAATGCCATTTTAAGGCTCTTAATAACCCTTGGATCATCATCAATGACTGCGATTTTCTCTGAAATCATGAATTATTCTTTCGTAAATAATCGTTAACCTAAGATATCTGAAATCTGATTCCTGTTGCCTGTCTCTTGACTTCCTTTTTCTAACTCCTGCAAAACCGCCGGCAATTGCACGGCGAAAGAGGTTCCCTTATTTCTTTCACTAATGACTCCTATACGTCCTCCATGCTGATTGATAATCTCTTTACTAATCGAAAGCCCCAGCCCCAACCCTTGATCTTTTGTCGTATAGAACGGTTCAAATATCCTGCTTAAATTCGTAATAGTAATCCCTTTGCCGGAATTTGCTATTCTGATTTCCACGTAGGATGTCATCCAGGCAGGAGCGCTTTCGACATAACGCGCTTCCAGCAATATCGTTCCCCCTGAAGATGTGGCATCAATCGAATTGGTAATTAAATTTAAAAAAACCTGTTTTAATTTATCGGCATTTCCTGAAATCATCGGCAGATCACTTGTGATGTTCACATCAAAATGAATACTCTTTTGGGCCACACGAAATTTCGCTAAAGCAATAATTTCTTTTAAGAAATTATTTATATCAAAATATTCCATTGGTATTATCTCAAGCCTGGAGTAATCCATCATATTCTTCAGCATTTTATTCCAAGAAACTAATTCACGAGGGATCGTCTGAGAAAACTCATCAATAAATTTTTGATCTTTATGACGTTTAGGCAACAATTGAATAAATGTATTGACCAACAAAAGAGAATTCTTTAATTCATGGGCAATCGTGGTTGCTGCTCTTCCGACAATGGATAATTTCTCTTCTTGTTGCGCTTTTTGAAGTTTTCTAGCCATTCGATTAAAAGAAAAAAGAAGTCTTCCGATTTCATCCCTTCTTCGAATGCGAAAAGAATGATCAAAATCACCCTG
>JAGLNJ010000025.1 GCA_023139575.1 Candidatus Omnitrophota bacterium
GCATTTAACAGATAATGTTATCGCGGAAACAAGGTCTATCATAATGTCGAAAATCCGTATTTTTGAAAAATATTAAGCATCTCAACCCTTTTCACAAATTCGTAAAACAAGTTACCCGCAGCTCTATCACTTCGTTCTTGGATCAAACAAGCGAGATATTCAATGCGCGAATGGTATTTATCCGGAATAATATATACGGGATAATACACTTTATCAGAAATATAAGCATCTGTCATATAAACAATGCCATAATTAATATTTCCCATCTCTACTTGAACCAACGCAGCGCGCACATCAACCGCAGGGACAACGCGATCTTTAACGTAGGGCCATAATCCCGCGTTAATCAAAGCCTCTTTCGCATAGATTCCGGCGGGAACCGTCTGAGGGTCAGCCAAAGACAAATATGGTTTGGCGTATAAGATGAGCTCATCAAAATTCTGAAATTTCCGCTGATTGTCATTTTCGGATACAATAACAAGCCTGTTGGTCAAAAGGACTGTGACTTTATTGTGATCAATGATACTGAGCTGATCAAGCTTTCTGACATTTTGGGCGTTAGCGGAGATAAAAACGTCACAGGGCACACCTTTTTCTATTTGCAAACGCAATGTATTGGACCCAGCGAGATTTAAATTCACTTTTATCCCATAGCGTTCTTCAAAGGCTACAGCAATCTCATTCATCGCATCAGATAAACTAGCCGCAGCAAAAACATTGATCTGTTTTTGTTCGGCAAAAAGACGGGGACCCGATAACATACTGAGAGAAAATATTAAAGCAGTAATTGAAACTTTTTTTAAATTTATTTTCTTTATTAAACTCAACAATATTCGTCTGCCTTTTCCACAGCGATTTTTTTTCTGGAATCTTTCTTTTCTGAACGATGATGTTTTTCCGCCAGCATCAATTCTTTGGACTCAGTTGTGCGTTTTCGCTTTTGACGGCGCATTTTTTCAATTTTACTTTTGATTTCTCTTTGCGCGCGGCTGATTTTCTGTTCAATTTTATCAAGAAGCAGGCTTCGCGCTAAAAATCTGTTCAACCCCTGACTGCGATGCTTCTTACACTTGACCCGGATCCCTGTGAGCGGATGAAAAAGCTGCACACAGGTTGCAACCTTATTAACATTTTGCCCGCCCTTCCCGGAAGAATGCGTGAACTGTTCATCCAGGTCCTTCTCATAAACTTTCATCTTCCGCATACGTAATCGCAGGGCCTTCAGTTTATCAACTGCTATCTCAAAATTCTTCATACTGTGTCCTCCCTTTTAAATCTTTTTATACAAAAGGGCTGCCCACCTTTCACCTCTTCGTATGCGCATACAGCGTAAAGGAAGTGATGAAAAAGTGTGTGCTTCATTGTAGATACCCACGGGCAAGCCCGTGGCACTTGGTACATTTTTTTGTGCGAGCTTCGCTCGACGCCCTTCGGGCGAATTTTACATTCACCCACGGGTAAACCCGTGGAACTCTGGCCTTCGGCTTTTTTTAGAAAAATTCCTCAAATCCATACCGGAAACAGCCAGAAATCCCCCTGTTTTCAACAACTTACACATTTTATCATGTATTAATATTAAATCATATGTATTTATATTTTCAGCTATAAAATCGAATTTCTTTCTTTTCTTGTAAGAACGAAAATCAATCTGATCTAAAGATGTAAATACGCCATGATTAAGCCTCATATTTTTCTGAGCTTTTTTCACAGCATGAGCATTAATATCCAAGGCGCATATTCTTTGAGCATGACATTTATGGGCTGCAATTGAGAAAATCTCCGTCCCGGCACCAATATCCAAAAAGGAAAAAAATTGCCCCTCCTTTTTCACGATCATCTCCGCCAAAAATTTAGTCGTTTCAAGAAGTCCCGTTCCAAAGGCGACATCGACATCGATGTAAAGCGGTTCCCGATTATTAAGATGGACTTGGGATTTATGCCATAAAGGAACAACTTTGAATCTATCGGTAAAATAAAAAAACTTGATATCTTCTTTCCACGCGTTCTGCCATTCGTCATTCTTCAACTCCCGCACTCTCATTCTCACCTTCGTCATCGACAACGTTTGCAATCGACGCTTCATCTTTTTTAATGCAGGTGCGTTCTTAACATATAAAGAGAGGGTCATCTTATCAGACGTAGAATTCTCGACAATATCGTACAGGGAAAAACCCATATTGACCAACAGACTTCTTAAGATGCCTGCCGATTCACTTGTTTTATGTTTGTCATGTAACGTAATTTTATATAACATAAATTTGCATCTATGACAGCCTTCTATCATAAAAAACCTGTCTTTCGACAGGCTCGGTTATCGTTGTGGAACATCACCTAAATGCATTGGTATACACATCTACTTTTTCTCAAACACCTCGCTCGGGATCCGATTAGCAATGCGCTCCCCCATTATTAGGAGGAATATCAACAAGTTTTGATTAAAGATTTACAACTCCATTCGGCAAGAAAATTACAAAGTCTATTGAATTTAAAAGTATCAAACTTACCTACAATTTTTAACTTTGCCGCATTTTCAAAACAAAAAAAGATGCCTTAGCTGATTTAGCACCTTTGATTGAATCACAAAAAAATGTGGATAATTTGAATTTATTTTGTGCAGAAGCAATTAGGTCCATATTCATACATTCTTAAGGACACCTTCTCACTCAGTTAAAGGGGAATCCTTAAAGCCCTGAAGCAAGTGATAATAATCGCTATCAGTACTTAAAATTAAGACAGTATCCTTATTAATCGTCTTCTTATAGGTTTCTAGAGTTTTTAAGAAGGTATAGAATTGGGGGTCATTGTTGTAGGCATCTGCGTATATTTTGATGGCCTTGGCATCAGCTTCACCTTTGATCTTCTGCACCTTTTTGTAGGCTTTCGAGCGAATATAGTTAAGCTCCTTAATAGTCCGTCCTTCAATCTTGGCTTGTTCCCCTAAACCTTCAGACCGGAATTCTTCCGCCGCCTGTTCTCTTTCAGAAATCATGCGGGCGTAAACATCTTTACGCAAGTCCGAACGGTAATTGATGCGCTTAATAAGGACATCAACAAGCTCAATCCCAAACGGTTTGAGGGTCACAGATGCATTCTTCAATATCTTCCTTGTCATAGCATCCCGCCCAAATTCTATTTCTTCAATGCGGGCACCATGCTTCTGCACGTCATTGTTAGTTTGCAAACTTTTTGTGTTTTTTTGTTTATCCAACAATCGATTGCTATTACGTACTGTTTCGGCTAAATTCAGTTTACGAACGATATCCCTTGTCCCGGCATTGACAACCTTATCCAGTTTTTCGTTGGCATTATTTAACGAACCCTCCATACTTTCTAAAAACTTCAATGCATCTGAGATGCGCCATCGTGCCGTAATATCAATCCATATATATCTTTTCTCCAAATCATTAACTAAAGTTGGTTCCCCATCCCATTGCAACAATCGTTTTTCAAACCGATTAACTTTCTGCACAAAAGGGATTTTGAATTTTAAGCCAGAAGCCGTAATAGGTGCACCGATAGGTTCTCCAAACTGCGTAACTACAACTTGCTCTGTTTCATCAACAGTGTATACCGCATTGGAACCAATAATTAAAACAACGATTATTACCATAATACTGAATTGTCCGAATATGTTTTTCATATGTTACTCTTTCTTAAGATTGAGAAGCGGTAATATATTATCGCTTTTGGGGTCAATAATATAAATATTTTTAACGGATGGCAGAATATTCCCCATTGTTTCAAGATAAAGCCTCTGCCTTGTGACGTCTTTACTTGATTTATAAGCTTCCCAGGTTTGAAGAAATTTCACAGCGTCTCCCTGGGCCTCATTGGTTCTTTTCAAAGCATACCCTTCAGCCTGCTTGATAGATTTTTGCGCTTCCCCTTTTGCCCGGGGAATTCTTTTGTTGTATTCCCCCCATGCCAGATTGATGACCTGTTCTTTTTCCTGTTTGGCCGAATCCACTTTAGTAAACGAAGTCTTCACATGCTCCGGAGGATTAACCGACTGCAGCTCAACGCTGGTAATTTGTATGCCGCTTTTATAATCATCCAACACCTTTTGCATATGAACTCTAACTTCCTGCTTGATATCTTCTGAGCCTGTTGTGAGCACTTCATCAACTGAACGGTCCCCCACGACTTGGCGCATCACGGATTCCGCAACATCCCGGACGGTCTCCCGCAACTCGCGAATATTGAACAAGGCCTTTACAGGATCTTTCACCTTATAAAGAACTGCCCAACCTATATCGATAACATTCAGGTCTCCCGTCAGCATAAGCGACTCCTCGGAATAAGATTTGCTGGAGTATTGGGTCTTGATGCCGGGCTTAAGGGTGCGGAAACCAAATTCTTCCGTATAAACTGTCGTGACGGCAACTTTGTTTAATTTTTCGATATTGAAGGGCAACTTCCAATGAAGCCCAGGCGTTGTGGGGCGCACATACTTACCGAACCTTCTGATCAATCCTACTTCATTAGGCGCTATTTGATAGAAACTCGTAA
>JAGLNJ010000026.1 GCA_023139575.1 Candidatus Omnitrophota bacterium
AAAGCAGAGAAGCAGTTTATTTTATATTACAACACTATTAGCGCAGATATCCGCGTCAAGCGAAGCTACCAGCGGACAACCGACGCCGCCGAGACAAGCCCCGCGCCGAAGGTCACCAAGACAACATTGTCACCTTTGCGGATATGTTTGTGATCCACGGCTTCGTTCAAGGCCACCGCAATGGAGGCCGCTGACATATTGCCGTAACGGTGAATGTTGATGAAAAATTTATCTTTCGGAATGCTTAATTTGCGCGCGACCGCCGTGATGATACGGTCATTCGCCTGATGCGGCACAACACAAGCCACTTCCTCTTTCTTCACCTTCGCCTTCTTTAAAACAATATCCACCGCCTCGGCCATTGAATTCACCGCAATCTTAAAAAGTTCCTGCCCACGCATCTCAACATAGGGACGGTTCATCGTCTTCGCTTCCTGATCCAAAGGCGGCAGGTCTTCGACGATCACTGACATGATATCGCTGTGATGGCCTTGCGCGTGCAGATACTCGGATAGAATGCCGTGATTACCGAGCACCGGCGCGATCACACAGGCCCCGGCCCCGTCGCCGAAAAGCACGCAGGTGTCGCGGTCATTCCAGTCAATGATCTGGCTGAACCTCTCCGCCGCGATAACCAGGGCGTTTTTATACATTCCGGTAGCAACAAATTGCTTCGCGGTCGTTAAGGCATATAAAAATCCTGAACAGGCCGCGCTCACATCAAAGGCCGCAGCTTGCCTGGCCCCAATGGCCTTTTGTACCAGACAAGCCACAGACGGAAAATTGCTGTCAGGGCTTATTGTCGCTACCACAATCAATTCTATTGTATGCGGATCAATCTCCCCCTTCTTCAAAGCGTCCCTGGCGGCATGAATCGCCAGGTCACTGGCCCGTTCATGTTTGCCCGCAATACGGCGCTCTTTGATGCCGGTACGTGTTGTGATCCAGTCATCAGAGGTCTCCACCATTTTTTCCAGCATGTGATTGGTCACCACCTTTTTGGGGACGTATTGCCCAATCGCCTTAATTCCAACATTTTTCATGTTACTCCCCAATCTCTTTTCTAATACTTGCAATTATATTGTGTTCAATCTCTCCACGGGCGGCGCGAATGGCGTTCTTGATCGCCTTCGGCGATGAACGGCCGTGGCTGATCATCACGATACCATTAACCCCCAACAACGGGGCGCCTCCGTATTCGGAATAATCAGCGTGACGTTTTATGTGATTCAGGCGGGATTTCATTAAGGCGGCACCCAAAAGCGCGATCGGGCTTTTTTTGATTTCCCGGCGCAAAAGGGCAGCCGCCCCTTCCATCAAAGACTGGGCGACCTTGATGACGATATTGCCGGCAAAGCCGTCACAAATAATGCAATCACAGGTGCCCATAAATATTTCGTTGGCTTCAATATTGCCGATAAAATTCTTCAATCGGTCAGCCATAAATTTATGTGTCTCTTTGGCGAAACCCGTCCCCTTACTCGCTTCCTCCCCGATGTTTAATAAGCCCACCTTGGGATTATCAACTCCGAGCACCACATGCGAATAAATTTCCGCCATCAACGCCCATTGCTGCAGGTGTTTGGCCTTAGGGTCGGTTGTCGCGCCGACATCAATAATGAATGAGAAGTCTTTTAACGTTGGGATAACCAATCCAATGCCGGGTCGTGCAACCCCCGGGATCATCCCTAAATAAATAGTGGAAGCCGCCACAACAGCCCCGGTATTCCCGGCGCTGATAAAGGCTTGATACTGCGGGTCTTTAAGTAAATTGATCCCGACGGATATGGAAGATTTCTTCTTTTTGCGCAACGTTACTGTGGCCGAGTCTTTCATTTCCACGATTTCCGGCGCGTGAATGATCTCCAATCTCTCTTTGGAATAAGTATGATTGGCTAATTCCGCTTCAATTTTGTCCTGCAGTCCGACGAGTGCTATGTCAACGTCCAGCTCTTTTAAGGCTTCAACAACCCCTTTGATAACCGATTGGGGCGCGTAATCCCCACCCATAGCATCAACGACGATTTTCAATTAGAAAACTCCTTTTTGAACGCAGATACCACTGACAGGTTGCCAGATTAACACAAATATCTTTGGCGATCTCTTTTTTATCCGCAATCATCTGTGTTAATTATTTTTTCTTCTTTTCCTTCGGTTGGACATTGATGACCGGTTTACCCTTGTAAAACCCGCAAAATGGACAAACCCGATGAGAAACAATGGGTTTAGCGCAATTTGAGCAAGGATTCAGACCCGGCACTTCAACTTTCCAATGGGTGCGTCGTTTTCTCGTCCGCTGTACGGAATGTTGTCTTTTTGGGTGTGCCATTAAAACTACTCCTTTTTTTAAAAGCTACCAACTGCCAGCCTCATCACTTTTTTCTGACAACTAGGACAACTAGTCTTTACATGTGCATTCTTTTTTATTCATATTCCCTCCGCAATGCCCGCATAAACCTTTGCAACCGTCATCACAGAGAAAAAACTTTGATAAACATAGAATCAATTCCTGACGGATATCATCCCCTATGTTGATGCTGTCAGTATTCTTATCAATGTCAAAAAATAACTGCAGCTTTTCTTGCCGCTCTTGCTGAACTGTTTCGAGGCAGCGGCCGCAGGTAAACGTGAAGTTGCCCTTCACGATTAAATTAGCGATGACTTCATCGCCGACATTCTCGACCAGCCCTTCAACGGCAAGGGCGGAATTGATTTGATATTCTTGATCATCCGCCAAATCAATATCGCCGGCGTTGATCGTTCTATTTAAGAACAATCCCGAAGACGGGATATCATTAATTTTTATGAACACTTTGTAAACGCTCCCGCAACCGCTCCGCCAGAAATGACGGCATAAAAGATGACAGATCCGCACCTAAGGCGGCTGCTTCTTTCAATAATGTCGATGATAAAAACGAGAAATTCTCAGACGGCATGAGAAAGACTGTCTCTATATTCTGGTCTAAACGGCGGTTGGTTAAGGCCATTTGAAATTCATATTCAAAATCAGAAATCATCCGCACGCCGCGGATGATCACGTTGATATCCTTCTTCCGGGCATAATCAATAACCAGCCCGTCAAAGGACTCTACTTCGACACCTTCAATCCCCTTTGTCACCTCTGTCATCATTTCAAGGCGTTCCTCTGTGGAAAAGAGCGGTTTTTTATGTAAATTATGGGCCACCGCCACAATGACTTTATCGTACATCTTTGTCGCGCGCTCCATCAGATCAATATGACCAAACGTGACGGGGTCAAAACTTCCAGGATAAATGGCTTGAGACATAAACGTTAAAATCCTAAAATTCAAAACCTGTTTGTTATTTGATATTTTTGTTAAGTGCTTGTCACTTAACTATTTTGCTTTCATAAACTGCTAAAAAGGATTTTCCGTATTTGCGCCGCTTTACCAAAGAAAATTTCCCGGTATTTTCCGGTAATTTCTCCCTTTTGGAATGCTCAATGACGACGACACAATTGGTGTGTAATATATCATAGGCATCCAGGGTTTTCAAGACCTTTTTTGCCAGTTCCATCTCATAAGGAGGGTCACAAAACAGCACATGAAACTTGCGGCACTGCTTGACCAAAAATTTGACCGCCACAAAGGCATCCATTTCCATAACATTATATTCATCATTGACTTGCGAATCATTTTCCGGTTGAAACAGACTCATGTTTGTGCGGATAGTATCCGTACATTTCGGGTCGCGATCAACCATGACCGCTGAGTCCGCGCCATTCGAAAGAGCCTCCAGCCCCACCCCTCCGCTGCCGGCAAAAAGCTCGAGAAAGTCAATGCCTTCAAGGTCATGTCCAATGATATCAAACAGCGCTTTTCGGATGATATTCTGTGTGGGCCGGATGTGCCCGGGCATATAAAAATTCCGGCCTTTAAATTTTCCTGATAAAATCTTCATAATAAAAATTATATAATACAGGTAATCACAGATGTAAAAAAAGCAGATTACCACAGATATCTGCGCTGTTTCATCTGCGATCATCAGTATTTCTATCTGTGTTTAACCCGATCTAGCCGATTCTAAATATGACGGAAAACGCTCCTTAATAATCGCCTGGAAATGTTTATGCTTCATTTCTTTCAATTCCGGATCCTTATGGATCAAGTCACAGGCCTCTTGCCTCGCTAATTCCAAAATATCGATTTGCGTCAAAGGTTTGGCGAAACGCAACTCATTGAGTCCGTGCTGATGCCGGCCGAAATAATGACCCGGCCCGCGGATCAGTAAATCCTGCTCTGCAATCTTGAACCCATCCGAAGTGGATAGAATGACTTGCAGGCGCTGCTGCCCTTCCTCAGTTGTCGCTTCAGCAAGAAGTAAGCACTCCCCATTTTGCTTGCCGCGACCGATTCGTCCGCGCAATTGATGCAATTGCGCCAACCCAAACCGCTCGGCGTGTTCGATCACCATAACACTTGCGTTGGGAATGTCAACCCCTACTTCAACAACCGTGGTGGAAACCAGGATGTGGATCTCATTGCCCTTAAACTGCTCCATAACCACATCGACTTGACTGCGGGGCATTTGCCCGTGAACCAAACCGATCTTAAAATCCTTGAATATCTTTTGTTGAAATTCCTTGAACATCCCTTCTGCTGCCTTTAAATCCAGTTTATCCGATTCTTCCACCAGCGGATAAATAATAAAGGCCTGCTTGCCTGCCCGCACCTGGTTACGCACCTGCTTGTACACATACGGAGCCTCTTTTTGCGGATAAAGCGTTGTTTCCACCTTGCCGCGTCCGGGAGGCATTTCATTAATGACCGAAACATCCAAGTCACCAAACAACGTCAGGCTCAATGTGCGCGGTATCGGGGTAGCGGTCATAACGAGGATATCCGGATTCAAGCCCTTTCGTGATAATAAAGCGCGTTGCTTCACACCAAATTTGTGCTGTTCATCAATAACCACAAAACTTAAATTTTTAAAATTCACTTCTTCACTAATCAAAGCATGCGTGCCGATAACGATATCAACCTCTTTGTTTGCGATTTTCCGCTTGACGGCATCACGTTCTTTTTTCGGCAGGCCGCTTATCAATAACGCCACTCTCGGCGAATTCCCCTCCGGGCCTTTAAATTCTTGAAGAATTTTGGTGACATTGTCATAATGCTGACGGACCAGTATTTCCGTCGGGGCCATAATAGCAGACTGCAGGCCGTTATGGAAAGCGGCTACACAACCGAAAAGGGCCACAATGGTTTTTCCGCAACCCACATCACCCTGCAGCAAACGCAGCATCGGCACAGTCTGCTGCATATCCCCGGCAATTTCATTGATGACTTTTTTTTGCGCCTGTGTTAAAGGGAACGGAAACAAATTCTTATACGCATTAACTAAATTCAGATTAACATTATGCGCCACCCCTTCCTTCATCACGATGCTTAAGCGGCGTTTGAGAACCGAGATCTGAAAAATAAAAAACTCTTCAAAAGAAATACGGCTCATCGCCTTCTGCTGGATGTCAAAGTCCTCCGGCATATGGATGCTCGCAATGCTGCGCTTGATATTTACCAAATGATGTTTGTTGCGCAGCCACACCGGCAAGGCATCAGTGAGGTCATTAAGGTATTTATCCAGACTGGCGCGCACTGCTTTGCGTAAATAGCGCTGCGTCATCCCTCTCGTCAATGGATAAATAGGCACGATGCAGCCGATACTATATTTTTGATCGTCGGTGTCAGAATCAATGAGCTCCCATTCCGGAGAGACCATCTGCAACCGTTCTTTATAAATATCTGCCTTTCCGTAAAGCACGATTTGTTTTCCCGCCCGGAAGTACTTCTCCAAATAAGGCTGATTGAACCAAACGCAATGCAGCCTTCCCGACCCGTCATCAACCATGATTTCGCTTAAGTGTTTCTTGGTATACCATGAGCGGCGCGACCTCTTTGCCAGGACTTTACCGGTCACGGTTTGATATTCTCCTGTCTGCACCATGGATATGGGGGAAATTCGCCGGCGGTCTTCGTAACGACGGGGGAAAAAATACATCAAATCTTCAACATTTTCGATGCCGAGGTTATTGAATAATTTCTTGCGTGACGGGCCGACGCCTTTAATGAATTGGATGGGAATGTCGCGTAACTTTTTCATATATGTGTTCTTGTGAGATATAAACTTTCAGTCCCCGTCTACTTCAGTAATACCACTCCCAAAATAATCAGAGCCATGCCGCCACCTTTGGCCAGGGTAAACTTTTCCCCTAAAAAGAGAATGCCTAATAAAAAACTTATAAGAGGATATGTGGCCCCGATCGGGACAACCTTGGAGGCATCACCGGACTTGAGTGAATGATAAAAAAAGATCTGGCCGATAAAACTGGCCATAAACCCACCGAGGATCAGAAAAAACATGCCGGAGTGAATTTCCTTAAAAGAGGATCGGATCGCTTCCCCTTTAACAATAAGAAGAACCGCAATACCAATAATGATACCCAATGACCGGTAGAACAACCCGATCATCGGGGGCAATTTGGCCAGGCCGATTTTTTCAATTAATGGGACGCAGCCCCAAGTTAATGCCGTTAATAATGCCCAGAAATATGGAGTCATGGGAAGCCTTTCTTTTTCAATTTGCTGGATTTGCGGAATATGACATGGCCTAAGGAGTTTTCAGCGGTTTGGAAAGTTTTATACTTTCCTGTGAAAAAAAGACAAGGTTGATTACCTTGTCCTAATAAATATTTTTCTTTTTTTCAGTCTTTATCGTAACCGTGATATTTTCTTATTCAATCCCCTGCGGTATCCTTTGTTGAACACCTGTTCAAAGTCATACACATTTTTGAAGCTCTCAATATTATCTTCTTCCGTCTTGCTTAAGACCTTTCTTTCAACAAGGATAAAAACAATATTACCGAAATCCTCCGTCCCTTTAATACCCCAATGTCTCAAGACGGTCAGAGTCATAGGGCCGAACCTTTCCATAAGAAGGATCTTCATCCCTTCCAGGAGTTCTTTTCCGGTAACATGTTTGTGAAGGTGGTATTTTCTTTGTGTATAGTATAATGCCTCAAGAATAAATTCATAGGCATCTTCGTGATAGCGAGCATCGTCCTCACATATGTTGCAGATAATATCATTAAGCTCCTGCTTCATAATTTGTATTTTACCATAAAATGGTCATATTAAAAACAAAAATCCGTAAACAAAAAAACGACAAACCGGGACATCCGCTTAAAATGGAATAGACGATTTTCACCAAAAAGATTGAGCTGCTTGAATAGATAGTATATATTAGGGTACAAGATTAGTTGATTATTGCAATAGTCAACTGTCACAAAAAACCGATGCGATTTTCTTTTATTATTTCCTTTAATCAAGACCTTCAATGAACCTATTCTGGACATCTTATTTATTCTTCTACAGCCTGATGATGGTCATGCAAATAGTGATCTTTTTTGCTTCTGATTCACAGGAATCCCTTTATTACCATTACATGATTTCTCTTGATGCGCGTTTTATCTTTTTTTATACGGTTAACGCTGCCATCATCATCCTTAACCTTCTTTCATTAATACCCATCTATCTTTATATGTTTAGAATCAAATTTTTAAGTAGAAGTTTTTGGCAGGGATTTTTATTGATAAGATTATTTTTGGAAATCCCGGGAAGGACGTTTGAAATCAGTGTTATTAAATCATTATACATACAAGACGTAAATTTTGCTTACCTGACAGCGCTGGTCTTTTTTCTTCTTCATTGCCCATCTTACGTCGCCATATACCGACATATTTTCGGCAATTATAATTCCGATTGATTCCCTTTCGGAGGCGCGCCATTTTTTTTCACCATTGAGTGGTGAAAAATCTTTTCGTAAATGTCATCCATAATCGCATAAATACACGGAATAACAATTAGAGTCAGCCCCGTAGCAAAAAATAATCCCCATATGATCGCCAGGGCCATCGATTTCAAGAAAGGATCTCCGCCGCCGATGCCATAAGCCACGGCGACCAACCCGCCGATCGTTGTTACCGTTGTCATGATAACCGGTCGCAACCGAATCCGTCCGGCTTCGATAAGGGATTCACGGCGGCCTTTCCCCTGTTTGCGCATACGGTTGATGAAATCAACCAAGACGATAGAGTCATTAACCACAATACCGGTTAACCCGACAATGCCCATCAAGGCAAAAAAGTTTAGAGGTTTGCCATGAAAGAAAAAGGCAATAATAACCCCTATCAATCCAAAGGGTATAGCCAACATAACAATGAAGGGCTGCAGTAATGAATTAAACATCGCGGTCAAAATAATAAATATTACGCTCAAGGCTACGATGAACGAAACCAAAAGATTCATGCGCGATTCCTGCTGGCTTTCGAATTCCCCGCCATAGACCACATGATAACCCAAATAATCTTGTGTGATATCTTTGAATTCTTTCTGAAGGTTCTGATTCACCTCTAAAGAAGTAATCTTGTCCTTATCAACGGACGCTGTCACATAAATAACCCGTTTGCCGTCCTTATGATTGATCAGATAAACGCCTTCCTCTTCAACGACCTCTGCCACGGCCTTTAACGGAACAAGATTATCGAATTGATTGCGGATAAGGATATTGTCAAATGATGCCAATTCATCGCGCTCTTCAGCAGCCAAACGCACCAAAACATTGATCTCTTCTTCGGCCTTGACGGGATTGACCGTGGTGGCGACCTCACCCTTATAAGCCGCACGGACAGTCTTAGCGATCTGGCCGACCGTTATGTAATATTGCCGGGCCTTTTCTTCATTAACATGAATCTTGATCTGTTTCTTACCAAACTGATACGACGTATCCACATCACCTACCCCGTCGACCGTATTAAGATATTCGGTGAATTTCGCGGCAATCTCTTGTAAGACGACAAATTCATCTCCTTTTATCGCCACGGAAAGAGCCTTCCCCACCGGAGGGCCCGCTTGAGGCTGAGATATATAAAGTTTCTCTAAGCCATCAACATCTTTGATTTTCTCACGGACAATATTGGCGATCTCCTTAGCGTCTTTGTCCCTTGTTTGAAACGGCGTCAAAAACACCGTGATCTGACCTAAGTGAGATCCCCTTTTGGCATTAGGGTCAAAACCCCGCTCTTCTTCAATGCTTCCTAAATAGGTGCGAAAGGCATCCATATATTCTGGCGGCAGCTCCGCCACAGCCTCTTCTACCGGGGCGATCAGCTCGTTTAATTCATCAAGAGAAACACCTTTTTGCGCCTCCGCCCTCACATAAAATTGCTCAATACCCTCATCGGGAAAAAGAATAAACTTTACCTTAAATTTCAGCAGAAGGATGGAGCCGATCAAAAGCGGGATAAGAATACCGAACACAAATAGATAGCGTCGCTTTAAAGCTTTTTTTAACAGCTTCAGGTACCACGTCACCACTCCCTGAAACCATTTTCGTTTTTTAGGCACCGCTTTGGCGACACCCGTCCGCCTTTGGTTCCAGGAAATAAATTCCGCCATATGAGAAGGAAGGATGATGAACGCTTCACATAACGAGGCCGCTAAGGCGATCATGACGACTACCGGCACTTCTCTAATAAATTTACCCATAATGTCTTTCATAAATAATAACGGGGCAAAGGCCGCGCAGGTCGTAAGAATCGCAACGGTTACCGGGGCGATAACTTCTTGCGTTCCCCGGATGGCCGCCGCATGCGGTTCCATCCCTTCTTCTATATAACGATAGGTGTTCTCAGCAACGATGATCCCGTCATCAACCAGCATACCAAGAACAATGATCAACCCCAACATCGAGACCAAGTTGATCGACATCCCCAATAAAAGCATTGTGATAAATGTAATAAAAATGGCTATGGGTATTCCTAAAGCTGTCATAGCCGCGGGAATAAAATTCAAAAACAAAAAGAGGATTCCCAAAACAAGGAGAAAACCTATTAAACCATTATTTTTTAAAACTCCTAACCTTCTTCTCACATAATAAGAAAAATCATTGGTTATTGTCGCATCCATACCCTCCGGCATGTCTTTCTTAAATCCATTAACCACCTTTTTGACCTTATCAGCCATTCGGACCACATCAGCCTGCTCTGATTTAATGGCTACCATGCCAATAGCTTCTTCCATATTCGTTTTAGCGATATGCGTCTTATCTTCAAAAGCATTAACAACCCTCGCGACATCCTTGATCTTGAGCCAGTTGCCCGCATCATTGGCGCGGATAACAACATCGGCAATTTCTTCAACAGTGGTAAATTCTCCGGTCACGCAAATACTATATTCCCATTTATCCTCTTCTAGCGGCCCTCCCGGAAGCGATACATTCCGGGACCGCAAAGCATCAATAATTTCATCAAAGGATACATGATATGCCGCCATCTTTTGAGGAAAAACCTCTACCCAGAACTCCCGATCCCGCCAAGCGATGCGCCTTACAGAGGCCACCCCTTTGATGTCCAGCAGACGGTCTTCCAGGGCCTCAGCATATTGCCGTTTGGCCTCCTGAGGAAATTCACCGCTGATGGAAAGCTCTAAAATTGGTCGCTCTTTGCTTTTTAATTCAAAGACATAAGGATCCTCTTCAATACCCTCGGGTAAATTGCGTACCCGGTCAACGGCAGTACGGATATCATCGACAACCCCGTCCTTATCACTAACCTCAGGATCAATTTTGATACCAATGGTGGATAAGCCTTCATCTGAAGACGACTCGAGGGCCTTGATACCGCTGAGGTTTTTCAGTTCTTTTTCTATAGGGATGGTTACAAATTTCTCGACATCCTCAGCCGCAGCTCCGGGATACACCGTGGTTATGGTGACAATATCAAAATCTACTGAAGGGAACATATCCAGACGCAGGCTGAACATCGCGTAAATACCGACTACAATGATAAATATTGATATGATATTGACCAGCAATGAATTTTTTACAGAAATTTCGGATAATTTCATAAATGAACTCTCTCACGGATTATCACAGACAAGAAAACTCCGCCCTTCGGTCG
>JAGLNJ010000027.1 GCA_023139575.1 Candidatus Omnitrophota bacterium
GGAAAGGAGTTTTCAGCAGTTTGGAAAGTTTTATACTTTCTAAACTGTAAAAAAGCACAGCTGATCACATAGATATCTGTGTTAATCTGTTTTTTTGGATCTGTGATCATCTGTGTTTATAAATTGTCTCCAGACCAGTATCTATCTAATAAAACACCCTCTGCCTGGCGCAAATCGATCAGAGCTTCCTGATAGCGAAATTTTGCCTCCGCTTCCAAAAGCCGGGCCAGGTTAAGGTCTTCTTGAAACCGGATGATCGTGTCAGTATCTGAACGACCTCTTTTGAATTTCTTTTCTTCTTCTTTTAACTTCTCAGCCTGTAAAGATGCGATGTTTATTCTATTGGCCGCAACCTCTTTGCTCACATGACACAGCCTCATCTGATCAATGATAGCTATACTGATTTGCCTTTCCAATAGCTTGATTGAGACCAAGGCCTTCGCCTTCTGTAGTTTTGCTGCTTTTAAATTAGCCCGAGCTTCGGTATTCTCCGCATGCCACGACAATTTTAGCCCGGCATAAAAATCAGGATTATCCTCTTCGGCTATTTGATGAACAGCCTGGTTAAAATGATCATCCACCCCATTGCGGGCCAGAGAAGCGGTAAGATTGATCTGCGGCCATAAATTATTTTTTTCCATGCTCAGCTTAATATCCCCCTTCTCTATAATATTGCGTGCTTCCTTATAGTCGCGGCGATTATCAAAGGCCAGTTTGAGGGCCGCATCCAACTCTTCTATACTGCCATCAATTTGCATGGCGTCTGCCGGTATAATGCCCATCGTTTGATCACCAATATTCAACAGCAATTTCAAGACATTCTCTCTTGATGCTGACAAATTTCGCGCAAGCAATAAATCATTGATCCGGGATTTATAATTGGCTTCGGAGGCTAAAAGCTCGGGCAATTCCACCAGACCGTTCTGAAATTTTTGTTCATTTGAATCATATAGCGTTTTGGCCTGTTCGACCATATCTTCTTCAATCTCTACCCGTTCTAACTGCAGGGCCAAATCCCAGTAAGCCGCCTGAACACCCGCCAGGCTCGCTTCAATACGGTCTAAAGACGTGTATTGCGAATTTTCAATGTCCAGTTTCGTTAACTTGACCTTTCCCCGGTCCTGTATCCCCAGCAAATTTTTGCCCAATTCCTGCTCAATGGTAACCCCCAGAGAGGAATCATGGCTGGGATTCAACGAGGCAAAAGACGAATCCGTCCAATTGCGGTTATTCTTAAAATCGCCGGTAATGGTTGTCCCGACAGGGAGCTTTTTGCTTATCCCAAAGTTACAGGTGTTTTCCAGCGTCTTGTTTCCGGCTAAGGTGGATGCAGGCTTGGATTGATTGTTGCGGTAGCCCACTTCAGCGTTAATGATCGTGTCATAAATTGATTCAGCAACACCTTCATCTGTTTGCGCAATAAGCGAATCATATTTAGCAATCTGAATATCAAAATTATTCGCTAAGGCCAACTCCGTCACCTCTTGTAGCGTCACCACTCTTCGCGGACGATCCAAGCCTTTTAGATCAGTGGTATGATTAACCTGAGGGAAACTTATGATGGATATATTTAAGAAACATACCACGCAACATAATCGCCATAGTTTCTGGAACAGGGATCTTTTATTTAAAATGGCCGGGGCCTTTATCAACATGAGCTTTGATCTTTTTAATTATTTTTAAATAATGCTCGCAATCAGCAAGTGAGAGTTTATCCAAAATGATTTCCCAATGTTTCACTACCGAATCCTGAACAAATTTGGCGACTTTTACACCCTTTAGCGTCAGGCAGATATTGATGACCCTGCGGTCTTCTTTACTCGGGACCCTTTTTACATAGCCTCCTCTTTGCAACCGATCAACGATCCCGGTAGTAGTAGGAGCCGAGACAAACATCATTTGGCTTAATTCTGAGAAGCAACATTTCCCATTTTCAGCGATAGCAAGCAGGGTGAAAAGTTGGGCTGGAGTTAAATCAATGTGTTGTGAAAATCCAACAACAATCGCCCGGGCGATACCCGGCATGATCCGCCCTACTTCCCGGGCAACAACAATTTTTCGTTTCACGCACCCTCCTCATCAAATGAATTTAATTAGCATAGCTAAATATTAGCATATGAAAACACTTTGTCAAGAGACCTGATGGGTATTTAAGGCATGGGTAATTTTGTGGGCAACGCTGATACTTACATCTACCTTTTCCAATTCAATAGAACTGGCATAAATCCGATGAATTCCCGGAGCTTTTCACTCCAAGGACTTTCAGTTCATCAACGTACTGGCTTCCTTTAATGTGTATCCAAATGAAACCAGTGCTGTACTAGCTTCATCTAAATTATTTAAGG
>JAGLNJ010000028.1 GCA_023139575.1 Candidatus Omnitrophota bacterium
ATAAAATGTTAATTCCTTCGGAATAGAGCAATGAAAGATTTTCAAAAAAAATATATGCAATTGGCGATTGACCGGGCCCGAAAGGGCGTGGCGCTTAATCAAACCCCGTTTGGCGCTTGTATTGTTAAAGAAGACGAAATTATATCCTGCGCCCATAATCTTGTCTGGTCAGGTGTAGACATCACGGCACATGCGGAAATTCAAGCTATTCGCCAGGCATGTCAGCGTTTGGGGGGTATTGATTTGTCCGGCTGTGATATCTATTCTACTTGTGAACCTTGCCCGATGTGTTTTAGTGCCTGCCACTGGGCCAAAATAAAGAAGATATACTACGGCGCCAACATTGCTGATGCGCAGGAAGCGGGCTTTAATGAATTGGCGATAAGCAATGAATTGATGAAAGATAGGGGTGATAGTCCGGTTGAGGTTGTGGGAGGATGTTTGCGAGAAGAATGTCGCTCGCTTTTTAAGGAATGGGCGCAGAAAGGGCATCGAAATGTTTATTAAGAAGGGTTTGACGAAGAGCCAGTCTAAGGGCGTGACAATCTCTGCTGTTTATTTTTTTTGCCGGACCCCAGGTCAGGGAGCAGTTCTAAATTTGAAAAAGGGAGGGAAGTAGTGAGAAATATAATTTTGTTATTTGTTTGTTTTATCCTGACGGGCTGCATGTCCCTTTTAGAAGACCCGACTCCGGAGGTGGAAAGTGCCGCAAATATTCCTGTCATGAAAAGGCGTTTTGTCAGCTTGCGGCAGGTGCGTAACGGGATGACTAAAAGCGAAGTTGCCAGTGTTGTGGGGTATAAGGTTGTTGTGGGGTATGAGTTGATCGATCTTAATAAAGAACAGTATAAACCGGTGACTTTAGAAAATCCTTATCGCTCTGAAGTTATGCAGAAAAATGGCAAGCGATATGATATTGACTATTATCTCGTCGGCATTCAGGAACCAGATGATAAAGTGTCTGATGATGAATTAGTGCCGTTGGTATTTCAGAAAGACAAGCTCATCGGCCAGGGATGGGAATATTATAACAACAAGATAAAATAAAAGCGCCGTATGCTCAATGAAGCGAAGGCGATATTGCGGGCGCAATGTTTGGTTGATAATGGGTCGATCGAGAGACTTTTCAATTTCAAAAAAATCATTTATTTCACAATACAATAGCCAGCGGCCGATTGATTGGACAGGCTGCTTCGCCAACGCGCAACCCTTGGAGATTGAGATTGGTTCCGGTCTCGGGGAAACGTTACTTCGGAATGCCAAGGCGAATCCGGACAGGAATTATATTGGCATTGAAAGAGATTGGAAGAGGGTAAAGCGGACGCTGCGAAAGATCAAAGGCATTGATAATATTCGTGTTCTGCAAGTTGATGCCCATGCCGCCTTAGCTCGTTTGGTAAAAGAAAAAACGATAAATAGAATATATTCACTTTTTCCCTGCCCGTGGCCGAAAAAAGGCCATGAAAAACACCGTCTTTTTTCTTGTAAATATTTGCGGTTGATGAACAGCCGTTTGATGGATGGGGGAAGCGCGCAGATCGTCACCGATTATCTTCCCTTTTTTGATTGGATTTGTGGACAAGTGCCGGGCACGGGTTTTCGCATGGAAAAAGAAGTTACCCCGCCCCGGTTCGATACAAAATTTGAAAGAAAATGGCGCGCAACAGGCCAGAAGGAATTTTATCAGCTCACTTTATTAAAAAATGAGCATGTTCCCATTCCTTTAGAGGAGGATCAGGAGTTGAAGGCTTATTTTCTAAACAGTTTCTTGCCGGATAGTTTTGAATGCCGTGATATTACGGGTGAGGAATCTATTATTCTTAAGGATTTTATTTTTGATGCCAAAAGAGAAAAGGGTATGATTCATTTAGTTGTTTCTGAAACGGACATCACACAGCATCTTTGGGTCATTATTGTCAAGGGAAAGAACGGCTGGTGTGTGGCCAAGGCTGAGGGACATACGGTTCTGCCGACGAAAGGTGTGGCGCGAGCCATTAAGCATGTTGCAGAAGAGATCAAACGCGCTCAGGAAAACCTGACAGAATAAAAGGGAGAAGGACTTAAACAGGCAATGAATTTTTTTTCACGGAAAAAACAGAGATTTTTGCGCTGGGCGATTGCAGTTATTTTTATTAATTTTATTTTTATTACTCCCGACGGAGAGGCAAAAAATAAGCAGCCTTACAGTGTTTCAGCCCGGGCTGCCATTTTTTCAAATAGCACAAAAGTCGTTCGTTATTACGGCAAGAATGTTCATAAGCAGGTTCTTCCGGCCAGCACGACAAAGGTCATGACAGCCCTTTTGGTCCTGGAAAAACTTTCTCTCAATAAAGTTGTTACTGCCAGCGAACGAGCCACCACCCCACAGCCTTCCAAGATATATGTCCGTTCGGGAGAGAAGTTCAAGGTGAGGGATCTTCTTTATGCCTTATTATTGAAATCAGCCAATGACGCCAGTGTCGTGTTGTCAGAGGCTGTTGCCGGGTCGGAAGCCAGATTTGTAAAGATGATGAATAAACGGGCGAAAAAGTTGGGGGCGCGTCATACCCGGTTTGCCAATTCAAACGGCCTGCCTTCGAAAAAGATCAGGCAGTATACAACTCCTTATGATATGTATTTGATTTTTCGAGCGGCCTTGAAGCATGATTTTTTTAAAACTATTGTTAAGACGAAATATAAAACAATCTCTTCCACCGCGGGTAGAAAGATCAAGTTGCGAAGCCACAACAAGATGCTTTTCTTTGATTGGAAAAGAAAGCTGTATGGTAAAACAGGGTATACAAAAGCGGCCAAAGCATGCTTTGTGGGGTATTTAACTAAGGGGGATGATATTTGTATTATTGCTGTTTTTGGATGCACGCGGCGTTGGTCGGACATTAAGCATATTGTTCGGAAATATGGCGGGATTTCTTTATAAGGAGGAGGATGACCCCTGCGTTTTTAGATGTTGAATAATATTTTCTTTTAGTTTACAATGCGATAAGATTTAATAACCGAAGGCTTTTATATGCTACATCAGGAAACAGTCAGAAAAATGACTATAACTTTAATATTTATAGTAGGTATGGTCATTTTTGGGGGGATGATTCTTCTTAAGGTAGATGTGTGGGCTGATAAGGTAAATGCTGAAGTTGAAACCTGCAGAACGAGTCTGGACCGGGAAGATTATTTATATCAGAAAACGGTTAATCATATGATTGATAAAAAGAATAATGAAAAGAAAGGGAACTAAATGACAAAAAAAATATTTATCATGGTGATGGTTGTCGTGGTGGCGATCTTTATCGGGGTTACTATTACGGTACAGAATGTTAATGACCCTTTATTGCGCCGGGTGGTCAAGCAACAGGACGAATTGTTGGAGAGGATGAGAGCCCTCGACAAACAGTTGGGAATAGTCTATCCCGATGACCTTCCTGTTAAATTGGATGGGGGGCAGCATCCATTAGCAGTTGCTTTACCAAAAGATGATGTCAAAAGGTTAGAGATGAAGATTGATGCCCTGGCTAAGCTGGTTGCCCGCAGCGCAAGAGGAGGGCAAGCCGCCCGTCAGGCGCGGCCGAAGGATGATCTGACCACGGTGCATGATATTGAAATAGGTTCTTCAAAAATAATGGGAGAAAAAGACGCTCCGATAACGATCGTTTCTTTTGTCGATTTGGAATGTCCCTTTAGCGCTAAGTTTCAACCGGTTATTAATGAAGTCGTAAAGACTTATCCGAAAAAAGTGAAGCAGGTCATGAAAAATTACCCCTTGGCTTTTCACAAGCAAGGCATGCCTGCGGCAAAAGCTGCTATGGCGGCAGGGGAGCAAGGGAAATATTGGGAAATGATCGATTTGATTTTGCAGAATCAAAGAAAATTAGGCGATGAGAAGTATAAGGAGCTTGCTTCTGATTTAGGGCTGAATGTTGAGCGTTTCACAAACGATTATGAGGGGAAAGGGGCTGAATGGGAGGAAATGTTTAAGGCTGATGTGTCCTTGGGAAGTAAAGTTGGAGTCCGCGGGACCCCAACATATTATTTTAACGGACGTAAGACGCTGTCTCGGACTGTGGAGGCCTTTAAAAAGGAAATTGAGGCCGCTTTAAACGGAGAAAATAAGTAAGGCAGGGAAAAGTATTAGATATTTACATTTTCGTGTTTTTTTGGTACTATATCTTCCTTATTTAAATATTTATATAATAGGCAATATTTAAACAGTACCTTTATGGTTTTATCCGGATCGTATTCTATTTATTTTGCAATGAGTTAAAGGAGGGCGAGGATGTCTAAGGTTGGAGGCTTAACAACTAAATTTTATCGAGAGACGAAAGGCGTGAAGGTTTCCGGTGGTCAGAAGGTCAAAGCCGGTACGGTTCTTACCCGTGAAGGGGATAAGTGGAAACCAGGTTTAAATGTTATTGGCCAGATGCATTTAACAGCTGCCTGTGAGGGAGAAGTTTATTTTACTAAGAAAAAAGGGTCATATAAACGGGCGGTAACCTATATTCACATTAAGCCGATCACTGAAGTTGAAGCGAAAAAAGCAAAGAAAACGGCTGAAAAAGCTGCCGCAAAATAATTGACTTTTTGAGGATAATGTCCTCAGTATTTTCTGAAGGCCCCATTTTTGTCTTATAAATCTTTTTAATTTCAAACCTTTAATTTAATTTTCCTATGTGCGGTATTATTGGATATGTCGGTAAACGATCAGCGACTCCGATACTGATTGATGGCCTAAGAAAACTGGAATACCGCGGTTATGACTCGAGCGGTATTGGGGTTATCGCAAATACCTCCGGCAATATTGTTGTCCGCAAGACAAAAGGAAAAATCAAAGACCTCGTCAACCTCATTGATAAGCAGAAACTTCCTCAAGGGCAAACAGGTTTGTCACATACCCGCTGGGCAACGCATGGCGCCCCAAATCGCGCGAATGCCCATCCTCATTTTGATGATTCCAAAAAAATATTGATAGCGCATAACGGCATTATTGAAAATTACGAAAGCCTGAAAGAGAATTTAAAAAGGCAGGGCCATAAGTTTGTCTCGGATACTGACACGGAGGTCATCGCGCAACTGATCGGCCATTTTTATAAAGGCGATCTTTTCGACGCCGTAAAAAGGGCGATTCGTCAACTGCGGGGCGCATTTGCTTTAGGAGTTATTTGCAAAGATCACCCAGGCACATTGATCGCCGCGCGTATCGGCTCGCCGCTGATTATCGGGATAGGTAAGGACGAGAATTATATTGCCTCTGATGTGCCGGCAATTTTGAATTTGACCAGGAAAGTCATCTATCTTAAAGACGGTGAGATGGCCGTCTTAAAGGATGACAAGGTTGATGTCTTTACTTTCTTAGGCAAAAAAGTCGCAGCAAAAGTGCGCACGGTGACATTCAATGTGGACGCCGTTAAAAAGGGCGGGTTTCCGCATTTCATGATTAAAGAAATTCATGAGCAGCCGGATGTTATTGAGGGCATGTTAAAGCTTCGTCTAAAGGGATCGAAAGTTGTCTTGAAAGAGATCGGCTTGAAGGCGAGTGAGTTAAAGGGGATCAATCATATTTTTGTAGTCGCCTGCGGCACGGCGTATCACGCCGGATTGGCCGGTAAATATTTTATTGAGAAATTGACCCGTATTCCGGTCAGCATTGACGCCGCCAGCGAATTCCGTTATCGTGATCCTGTCGTCGGGAAGAAGACGCTTATTATCGCTGTCAGCCAGTCGGGAGAAACGGCAGACACGTTAGCGGCTATCCGTGAGGCCAAAAGAAAGGGCGCGAAGGTTGTTTCGATTTGTAACGCGGTCGGGTCTTCGTTGACGCGTGAATCAGACGGCGTTCTTTACACGCATGCCGGGCCGGAGATAGGCGTTGCTTCCACTAAGGCGTATATTGCGCAGATCGCGATGCTGTTCTTATTGGGCTTAAGGCTGTATGATTTTAAAAAGGCATTGCCAAAAAAAGAAGTGAGCCGCATTATTAGAGAGTTTAAGAAAATTCCCGGCCGGCATAAAGAGATCCTCGCGGGAAAAGACAAGATCGCAAAAGTAGCCAAAAAAAATTCGCATTTCGGATGTTTTCTTTTCTTGGGAAGAAACATTAATTACCCTTCAGCCATGGAAGGAGCGTTAAAGCTTAAAGAGATCTCTTATATACCCGCTGAAGGATATCCGGCGGGAGAAATGAAGCATGGGCCCATTGCGCTTATTGATGAATACCGCGCGGTTGTTTGCGTTTCTCCGCAATCGGATATTTATGAAAAGATGATTTCCAATATGCAGGAAATTCGGGCGCGAAAGGGTAAGATCATCGCTATTGCGACACAAGGCGATGCTGTTATAAAGAAGCATGCCAATCATGTTATTTATGTTCCGCCCACGCACAACCTGTTAACCCCGCTTCTCGTAGCCCTTCCTTTGCAACTCATTGCTTATTATATCGCCGTACAACTCGGCTGTGATGTGGATCAGCCCAGGAATCTTGCCAAGTCGGTAACGGTAGAATAAAGTGTTATATATTGTCTCTACTCCGATCGGCAATTTAAAAGATATTACTTTGCGCGCGATCGAGACGCTTAAAAAAGTTGATCTTATCGCTGCCGAAGATACCCGCCACACCCGCATTCTTACCAAAGAATATGATATTGATACACCTCTGACGAGTTATTTTGAACACAATAAATTAAAAAAGGCGGATTCAATTTTAAAAGGATTAAAGCAGGGAAAAAATATTGCCTTGGTGACCGACGCGGGAACGCCCGGCATTAGCGATCCCGGCTTTCACCTTATTCGTTTGGCACAGCAGCATGATATTCCTATGACGGTTATTCCGGGGCCGGCGGCCGTGATCGCCGGGTTGACATTATCGGGGCTGCCCTGCCACCGTTTTGTCTTTGAAGGCTTTCTGCCTGTTAAACCATCTGCCCGGCGTAAAAAATTGGAGGAGATGAAAGAAGAAAAGGGAACGATGGTTTTTTATGAGTCGCCTTATCGTCTTATGAAGGCCTTACGGGATATCAAAGATGTTTTGGGAGACCCTTTAGTTGTCTGCACCCGGGAGATAACAAAAAAATTCGAAGAGGTTAAAAGAGGCTCTGCCAGTGATTTAATGAAACATTTTAGCGCCGGGAAAGTCCGCGGGGAAATTGTGCTTTTGGTGAATCTGAGTATTGTTGATTAAAGGGGCGCAAGGGAAAGATCTTTTTATAATCGGTTTAACTGGGCAATTCCCCATCCCCTTGGGGTGGGGTCACCACTTAAAGAGGAAGAGCTCGAGAAATCAGGTGGTTTCTCGAATTCAGGATACCATATTGATACCCCACCTCTTGAGGTGGGGAGGTTCATTCAAAACGGGGTGGGCTAAAAAACCATTGGCAACTGGCTATCCCGATAATTTTGTCAGGATCCTATAGCTTTGTCCAGGCTTTCTTCATAAGAGTTTTTTGCCTGGCCCGGAATATCAAAGGCGTGATAAATGTTTTATAAATCCGGGGCCCTACCCTTTCGAGCAGTTTACTTTGAGCAATGATGAAAAATTTTTAAATGAAAGAACAAATTTATATCTAGTTAAAATGTATATGAAATTATGAGGGATTACAAGGGGTTTTGCCGGATTAAAGAAAGTGTTTTCACGAACAATTTATCTTCTGATTATGCAGTTAAGACATCCAATATTGTAAAATCGCAGGAAATACCAGTTATGCAATAATTTATCAGGTTTATTCCTGCGTAAAGTTTTTAACCTTTTGATAATATTACAGTGCAGGATGAGCTAACTGCATAATCAGAATTTATCTTACTGCAGGATAACAAGTTAAGTTTTTTGAAATTTTAAAAAAACATTTAATGTCAAGGAAAAATTTTAATGACTTGACTTGGCCTTGACATTTTGGTGGCAAAATGATATATTTTTCGAAAAGATTAACCTTTAAACTGATCCTGTGAGGTCGGCAAGGGTTTGGAAAATGAAGACATTAAACAAAAATAAGATTTTATCAGATAGCGATAGCTCGTCTTTTTAAAGACGGGCTTTTTTTATCCGCCTACTCAAGATAATTCCAGATTGGGAGGGTAGGCCCTTCGAGGCTCAAGGCGAAAACAATTGAGTGAAGGGGGGGCAAATAAAAAGGGGCTGACTGTGACACCTGTTTCAAAAATCATGGATAAAGAATATATCCGTCGCGCATTGATGCGCATTGCGCATGAAATCCTGGAAAAAAATAAAGGCATGGAAGGTTTGTGTCTGGTCGGTATTCGCACCCGAGGGGCGGTGCTGGCGCAGCGACTGAATCAATGCATGGAAGAGATTGAAGGGCGGGGGGTGCCCTTGGGGATACTCGATATTAATTTATATCGTGATGACCTGACTCTCATTGATCATCAGCCTGTTGTGCGGGAGACCTTGATAGATTTTGATCTTAACGACAAAAAAATTGTACTGGTTGATGACGTGCTTTTTACGGGCAGGACGATTCGAGCGGCGTTAGACGCCTTGATTGACTTTGGCCGTCCGGCCAATATTCAGCTTGCGGTCTTGGTTGATCGGGGTCATCGCGATTTGCCTATCCGGGCTGATTATGCGGGGAAGAATATCCCGACGGCATTAGATGATGATGTCCGGGTTAAACTGCGGGAGAGTGATCAGGCGGATGATGAGGTTCTGGTAGTAAAGAGGAAGATAAAATGAGTGAGTGGAAAAAAACTAATTTGCTGGACCTGCAGGATTTGAGCAAGGAAGAGATCGATCTGGTTTTCGAAACAGCTAAGTCTTTCAAAGAGGTTTCGGCTCGCGAAGTGAAGAAGGTCCCGGCGCTGAGAGGAAAGACTGTTGTCATGCTGTTTTTTGAAACATCGACGAGAACACGGACGTCTTTTGAGCTGGCCGCCAAACGGCTTTCTGCCGATACGATAAATATTGCCGCCAGCAGCAGCGCCCTTTCAAAAGGGGAGTCTGTTTTGGATACCGCGCGAAACATTGAGGCCATGAACGTTGACATGATTGTGGTCCGTCATCGCTCTTCCGGGATTCCCGGGATGTTGTCAGAAAATTTGAAAGCTTCTGTTATTAATGCCGGGGATGGCTGCCGGTCTCATCCGACACAGGCATTGCTGGACATATTTACGATAAAAGAAAAGCTGGGGAGGATGGAAGGTTTGAAAGTGGGGATCGTCGGGGATATTCTGCATTCGCGTGTGGCGCGTTCCAATATTTGGGGCTTGACGACGTTAGGGGCGCAGGTCACGCTTTGCGGGCCGTCTACGTTGATGCCGGTTGATATTGAAAAAATGGGCGTTACCGTAAATTATAATGTGGATGAAGTTGTGCGGGAGGTGGATGTGCTCATGCTTCTAAGGTTGCAGAAAGAAAGGCAGCAAGATAACTTTTTGCCGTCCATCAGGGAGTATGCGAAAGAGTTCGGCATTAATAGCAGCCGCTTGAAACAGGCGAAAAAAGATATGCTCATTATGCATCCCGGCCCGACAAACAGAGGGGTTGAGTTGTCCGCGGATGTTGCCGACGGAGAAAGGTCGGTAATTTTAGAGCAGGTAACGAATGGGGTCGCGATTCGCATGGCCATTTTATACCTTCTTTCAGGAACTCATAAAAGTATAGAAACGGAGCAGGAATAATTATGTCATTGTTAATAAAAAACGCCAAGATTATCAATGCTCAAAAAGCAGAAGATAACTTAAAAGATATTCTCATAGAAAAGGGTCAGATTGCAAGGGTAGGCGCTTCTATCAAGGCGGGAAGCGCGAAAATTATTGACGCTGAAGGTAAATGGGTTATGCCTGGTTTTGTGGACTTGCATGTTCACTTACGTGAACCGGGGAGAGAAGATAAAGAAACCATTGAATCAGGATCGCGTGCGGCTGCAAAAGGGGGCTTTACCTCGATTGTCTGTATGCCCAACACAAAACCGGTTATTGATAATGCGATGGTAGTGGAGGGGGTTATTAAGGAAGCCAGGCGGGTTGGTTTGGTCAATGTTTATCCGGCTGGAGCCATTACCAGGGGGCAGAAAAGTCAAGAAATGGTGGATATGTATGAATTGAAGAAGGCCGGGTGTATCGCTTTAACGGATGACGGCAGGGCGGTCGATAATAGTCAAATAATAAAAATGGCTATGCAGTATGCGAAAATGGTCGACATCTTGCTGATGGAGCATTGCCAGGATTATTTATTGACAGGCGGCGGGGTTATGAATGAGGGGTATAATTCGACCTTTTTGGGGTTAAAACCTGATCCGGGGGTTTCTGAGACGGTTATAGTAGCCCGGGATATTGAGCTGGCGGCCTATTTAGGCGCGAGAATACATCTGATGCATATAAGTTTAGAACGTTCCGTAGAATTGATAAGAAAGGCCAAAGAAGACGGCATTAAAGTTACTGCTGAAGCAACGCCGCATCATTTCACCCTAACTGATGATGCTGTAAAAAGTTTTGACCCTAATACAAAAGTAAACCCACCTTTGCGGTCAGAAAAGGATGTAGAAGCGGTTAAGCGTGGGATTAAAGAGGGTATTATTGATTGTATTGTGACAGATCACGCCCCGCATAATTTTGAAGATAAAGAGGTGGGTTTTGCCGAAGCCCCGTTTGGTATAATAGGATTGGAAACGGCTTTAGGGTTGGTAATAACCGAGCTGGTTGATAAAGAGGTTATTTCAGCGCCACAAATGGTTGATAGAATGGCTGCTTCCCCGGCAAATATTGCAAGATTAGCTAATAAGGGGTTGATTGAGGAAGGAAAAGACGCGGATGTTGTGATCATCGATCCTGAAATAGAGTGGGAGGTTAAGGCGGAAGAATTTGTGTCGAAATCCCGCAATTCTCCTTTCATTGGAAAAAAACTCAAAGGTTGCGTAGAAGTTACGATATGTGGGGGAAGAATATCATATCAAAGGAAATAGGTTCTCGGCTCAATGCAAGCACATATCATGGCGGATAGATGTGTGCTTTTTTGCGAATAGGAGAATATTAATAGGGTTTCGGATGGCAATGCGGCCTTAAGCCCACAACATCATGGCAATAGTTAATATAATGGAGCAATCTAACCATTAATATTGCTAAATAAGGAATGAAGTGGTTTATGTAATCCAGGGAAAGCCAGAAAGGGTGCAAATGGATAATAATCAAGAAATAACGATATCAGTAATCGGCGGTCATGATGCGGATGATAAAGCGGTGTTATTAGCCGGGAATGTCGGTAAAATGATTGCTGAAGTGGGTGGGGTGTTGGTTTGCGGAGGTTTAGGTGGAGTGATGGAGGCGGCTTGCAAGGGGTGTAAGGAGGCTGACGGCTTGACAATCGGCATTTTACCGGAAAAAGATAAGCAAGACGCCAACCCTTATGTGGATATTGCCCTTCCTACTTCTATTGGATTTGCTCGAAATGCCATTGTGGCTTGTTCAGCTGACATTATTATTGCCTTGCCGGGGAGTCACGGCACAAATTCTGAAATATGTTACGGGCTGGTCTATAAGCGTCCCGTCATTGATTTGGGCGATTGGGGCATAGAAGGCATGCTTACGGCTAAAGATGTTGAAGAAGCGCGTATAATTATAAAACAATTATTTGCCGATCGGCTGTCGTCCTGAGGGTGATTGAAAAAATGGATAATTTAAAAAACCACATATTTGTTTTTTTCGCGATCTGTCTAATTGGTTTTTTGAGCTATTCCAATTCTTTTGAGGCGGCGTTTCAGTTTGATGATGAAGGATTTATTATCAATAATAATTATCTTCACGATGTAACAAGTTTAAAAGGGTTGAAGCAAATTTATTCACATCATCGGCCATCAAGATTTGTAGGTTTTGTTTCCCTGGCCATTGATTATCATTTTTATCATGAAAATGTTTTCGGGTATCACATCACAAATTTTATTGTTCACATATTAAACGGATTTTTTGTGTGGTGGTTCGTTATGCAGGTTTTGTCCCTGAAGAAATTCCAGGAGTCCCCTCTTAACAAGGCGAAAAATTTGATAGCCTTTTTTGCGGCATTGATTTTTGTTTCCCATCCTCTGCAGACACAGGCCGTCACCTATATTTATCAGCGCGCCGCTTCATTAGCCTCCTTTTTTTATTTGGTATCCGTTAATTTCTATCTTAAAGGAAGGCGTAATCAGAAAAATAATGGTTCCTTTGTCTGGTTTTTTGTTGTCGCCGGCATAAGCGCTGTTTTAGGGATGCTGACAAAGGAAACATTATTTACTTTGCCGTTTATCATCATATTATTTGAGACGGGATTTCTGGATGATTCCGATAAAGATAAAAAAGGCTTATCTAAAAAGGTAATAACTTTATTTCTGATTATCACGCCTCTTATTTTATTCATTCCCGCGACCTTCGGATTTGATTTGTCCAAAGTTTTTACGCCGCTCGTCCTTCGGGCTAATGAACATGAAATTGTGACTAGCGGAAAATATTTTTTGTCGCAGTGCCGGGTCATTCCGCAATATATACGATTGTTATTTATTCCTTTAGGGCAGAATTTAGATTATGATCTGCCGCTTGCCCACAGCCTGTGGGACGCGGGAGTGTTGCCGGGGATGATATTCATTCTCAGTCTAATCGGCGCGGCTTTCTTTCTTATGAAAAGAAACAAATTCATGGCATTAGGTTTATTCTGGTTTTTTATCACCCTGTCGGTCGAAGCGAGTTTTATCCCGATCCGTTATTTGATTTTTGAACATAGACTGTACCTTCCCATGGCGGGGTTCAGTTGCGTCATAGCCGCGGGTTTATTTTATATCCTGAAGGATTATAAAAAATATGTAACAGCTATGATCATCATCGTGGTTATTCTGTCAACTTTGACCTACTTGCGTAATGAGGTGTGGAGAACCAAGGTGGGTTTTTGGGAGGACGTTGTGAGCAAATCCCCCAATAAATGTTATGTTCATTTTGCGTTAGGAGGAGCCTACTATGAGCAAGGAGCGAAAAAAAAGGCGCTTGTCCATTATAACAAAGCATTGAATTTGTATAACCATGAACAAAAAATTATTGATAAAGAGTTGTTAGCAAAGATATACAATAATGTGGCCCTCATCTTTATGGATAGTTATCAGGATGATGAAGCTTTCGCGGCCTTAAAAAAATCTATAGATTATTATCCTGAATATGGCCCGTCCTGGAATAATTTAGGGATTTTGAATCTTACGCTCGGAAATCATGAGGAAACCGTGCGATGTCTTAAGAAATCCATAGCTTGCCAGGGAGAGTATGCTGACGCGTGGTATTTTATGGGGAAGGCCTTGTTAGGGATGCAAGAGGATGGGAAAGCCAGGGAGAGCTTGCTTAAAGCCAGGAAATTGTATCTGAAAAGCGGCAACCAGAAATATTTAAAAGAAATTGATCAAATATTTCAAGAATTATAATTACAGGAGAACCTGTTCCCTATGCCTGAATTACCCGAAGTTGAAACAATAAAAAGAGGCCTGCAGAAAAAGGTTAAAGGCTTGTCTGTAAAGGATGTCCGGGTCAAAGACGGCCGCGTGATCCGCCAAAACTCTGAAGCTGTGTTTATTAAGGGGGTCAAAGGACAAAAAATTGCCAATGTGCATCGTTATGGTAAAGCGATTGTCTTTTTTCTTGAGCCTTCCCGGAAGAAGCTTGTTGTGCAGTTGATGATGACAGGCCAGCTCATATATGCCAAAGAAAGGAGCGACATTAAAGAGACAAAGATCATCTTCGTTCTTTCAAATGGAGGTTATTTACATTATAATGACCAGCGGTTATTCGGCCGTCTGCAATTAGTCAGCGATTTAAAAGAGATTAAATATTTCCGGATCTTGGGTGTTGAGCCTTTAGGCGGCAGTTTTAAAGCGAGCTGGCTTAAAGAAAAAATCAAGCATCGCCAGGTACCTGTCAAGTCGCTTTTGATGAATCATACAGTTGTGGCGGGGATCGGAAATATATACGCTTCAGAAATTTTGTTTGCCGCGGGCATCCGGCCGCGGCGCCGGGCGGCATCTTTGAAAGAGAAAGAGGTTGCAAAGCTGCGCGCTTCAACGGTGCGAGTTCTTAAAAAAGCGGTAGCCTGTCGGGGGACATCGATGAGGGATTACTGTGACAGCGACGGCAAAAAAGGTGAGTTTAGGAAATATTTGAAGGTGTACAGCCGTGAAGGCGATGATTGCTTTTCGTGCGGTAGTCAGGTTAAAAAGGTTGTCATAAGCGGGCGCAGTTCTTTTTATTGCCCGGCGTGCCAGCATTAAAAGTGCGGTTATACCGCTTATTAGTCAAAATTTCGTTTAGAATATGCCGGGTTAATGAAAATTCCGTTATAATTATGAGGATTAGTATAATTTAAGCGCAGACAGGAAAAATAAATGAAAAAAAGGATCAAAATCGATAGCGCGCTTTTATCATCCACCATTATCCTTTCCGGGTTTTTTTATCAGTTCCCGAATCTGTATTCGTCTAACAGGTGTTTGGATAATATCCTGGATCTGCTTGGATTGGCAATGCTGCTTAAAGGGGTGTTCTTTCGTATGGCAGCAAGGGGGTTTAAAAAAGCAAATTCGCGACAAGGCCAGGGCCTCGTGATGAGGGGGCTGTATTCCTATACACGTAATCCGATGTATCTCGGGACATTTTTGATCGGCGCGGGTTTTGCCTGCATCGTTTGGCCGTGGTGGATGCTGCCGATTTTTGCCGGGCTCTTTTATATGCGTTTTAATGTGCAGGTCGTCAAAGAGGAAAAACATTTGCGAAAATTTTTCGGCAAGGAATACGAAGATTATTGCGATAAGGTTCCCCGGGTTTTTCCACGCGTCGCGCAAGCGATAAAGATGAACGTCAAGAAAGTTATGCCATGGAAAGAGGTGTGGAGCACAAAGGAAAAACGTGCCCTGATTTTTTTAAGCCTTCTGGCCTTTGTGTTGGAAACGGTTCAGGAAAAAATTGTTTTTGATGTCGTGAATGTGAAGCAAACGGCAGGGATATTTCTTCTTGCGTACTTGTTGTTTGCCGCAGGGCTCTTTTATCATTATAGGAAAGAATAATTATGGGCGCGAATCAAAATAGTTATACGATAGTTTCTAATGAACGATTGACTCCCCGGTTTTGGCATCTCTGCGTAGATGCTGAAAGCATAGCCGATAGCGTTCAGCCCGGGCAATTTATCCATATTAAGGTGCGGGAAGGCATGGAACCTTTTTTCCGGCGGCCGTTCAGTGTTTATCGCGCTCTGAATCATATTGAAGTCCTTTATGAAGTAGTCGGGAAAGGGACAGAGATTTTGTCGCAGAAGAAAAAGGGAGACGCCCTTGATGTGCTGGGACCCTTGGGAACGCCGTTTACTATCCCGGACGAAAATATTGAGAATGTTGTTATGGTAGGCGGCGGCATCGGTGTGGCGCCTTTTATGATGTTGTCGGATTTGTTGAAGGCAAAAGAATACAAAATGCTCCTGCTGTACGGCGGCAGGTCAAAAGATCATGTTTACGATATGAAAGAGTTAGCAAAAAATGGCTGCGATATTCACATTGCCACAAACGATGGCAGCCATGGGGTGAAAGGTTTTGTTTCAGAGCTTTTTTCAGAAATTCCACCTGATAGCAATAAGACGAGGATATATACGTGCGGCCCCAAACCAATGATGGCGGCAGTGCAGGATTTTGCCCGGACGCATAATCTGAAAGGGGAGGCCTCCTGCGAGGAGGTGCTGGCCTGCGGGCTGGGCGCCTGTCTGGGTTGCGTGACGAAAACAGAGCAGGGATACAAGACCGTTTGTTATGACGGACCGGTATTTGATCTAAAAGATATTGTTTTTTAGGATTTGGGAGTTGTGAATTTT
>JAGLNJ010000029.1 GCA_023139575.1 Candidatus Omnitrophota bacterium
ATCAGATGCCTGTATAGTCCCGCCCCTAAGAACAATGGTAAAAACTCCTTCGCGAGGCATAGCGCAGTCGCCGAGGGCCTGGTAAATACGGCAAGGGTTATGGCATGCCTTACCGATTTGTGAAACTTCCAGGATGACTTCACCCCCAATATGTATACGGGTGCCAATACGGATATCTTTAAAATCGAGGCCTTCAGTACAAATATTCTCAGCAAAATCGCCCGGATTAATGTCTATTCCCTGTAGTCGGGTCCGTTGAATAGTCTCATAAGGTAACAGACTAACCTGCCGGTGGCCAAATCCGGCATGGGCATCGTTAACAATGCCACTCCCCTCTTTTAAGGTGGCTTTTGGGACATTATATTTTTTTTCTCCTCTTTTACGGGAGATAGATATGGTTTTGATATAGCTCATGAAAAAAATTTGCTCAAGTTAAGGATTTTTACTGACAACGGCTTTTAAAACGATCCTCATGATATCACGGCGACTGATAACGCCCATCAGCTTTCCATCCTGTTCTATGGGAACGCGGCGGATATTATGTTTCAAAAAAAAGTCGCAAATTTCATAGATACTGTCATCAACTTTAAAACTGATGACTTTTTTTGATAAATAGGGCTCAATGGTATTTGTGACATCGAGATCTTCCAAAAAAAGGGTGTTTAAAAGGTCTTTTTCCGTGATGATAGCGATAAGATTATTATTATCATCCGTGACCGGCAATCCGCTGATCTTGTTTTCAAGGAGCGTGTCAAGGACTTCAATGACTGAAGAATCTTCTTTCGCGGTTATGACGTCTTTTGTCATAATTTCTTTTGCGGTGATCATAAAGTTCTCTCCTTACTCCGGGTATTTAGATCTTTCTTGCTGACTATGACAGTATTATCCTTACTTTTTGATAATATGGCAAGTTCAATATAATAATAATTCTAAAACCGGCGAAAAATGGCCCGGAAATGACACATAATCAGCAGATAAGTAATTAATGGTCTTCTGATTGAATTATTAGTGATTATGTGATATTTTAAATACCAAATAATCAGCTGAATAAGTAAACGGCACTTTTGAGGGGTCGAAAAATTTTCGGCACCTCATTCCGAGGGTTCATTTAAATAATAGTCTAACCAAAGGAGCTTCAGGATGAAAAAGATTGGAATCATTACTAGTGGCGGTGACTGCGGGGGATTGAATGCCGTGATTAAGGGAGCAGCGCAAATGGCTAATCGCAAAGGTATACAATGTTTTGCTATCCCCAATGGTTATGCCGGATTATATAATTTGGTTGAATTTGACTCACTGCTGGAACTTACGCCCGAAAGATTAGACGACATTGGGGCTAATTTAGCGGGATCTGAAGCAGGTCACTCACGTGTCAAGATTAAAAAAATCGATGATCCTGAAAAATATGACCGTATTAAGGAAGGATTAAAGAAATTCGGTATTGATGGATTAGTTATCAGCGGCGGGGATGATACCGGCAGTGTTATTGTGGATTTAACTAATAACGGCATTAAGTGCGTGCACGCGCCCAAGACGATGGATCTTGACCTGCAAACCTATTCTGTGGGAGCAGACTCAACGATTAACCGTATTTCACAATTTGCTGAGGACTTAAAGACAACAGGAAAAACACATAATCGTATTATGGTAGTTGAGGTTTTTGGCCGTTATGCCGGCCATACCGCTTTTCGGGGAGGTATTGCCGCTGATGCTGATGCTATTCTGATTCCGGAGATCCCTGCTGATTTTGATGTTTTATATGAGCATGTTAAGGAACGTTACACGGCGCGAATAAAGAAAAGCGATATAAATGCCGGAACTTATTTAATTCTCGTCGCGGAAGGGTTGAAAGATGCCGGCGGCGGGGATATTGTTGACGAGTCAGCGGGCGTTGATGCCTTCGGCCACAAGCGGCTCGCCGGGGCGGGTAAGTTTGTTTGCCAGCAGTTGACCAAAAGATTTAAGGTGGATAAATCGATCACTGACTTCATGAAAGAATCAAAAATGTATGTTGAAGGTATTTATGAAGTCCCGGAGTCCCGGTCAGTCACGCTCGGGCATCTTGTCCGTTGCGGGCATTCATCAGCCTATGATGTAAATTTCGGTAAAGAGGCCGGCGCGGCAGCGGTTCTGCTTTTGCTGCAAGATATCATTGGTGTAACAGTCGCATTCGTAGATGGAGTCAATATTAAATATATGAGCACCTCCGAAGCTATCAAACAGCGTCATGTTGACCTGAGTGAAGTGGCTTTTCATGAACAATTAGGGGTTTGCTTCGGCCGTAAAGGAGTCGCACTGAAAAACTCCTTCCAGAAAATTGCAGGCCATGTAGAACGGCATCTTTAACGAAAACTTATGAGCTATATAAGGCCACAAAAAACGATCTGTTTTTTAGCTGTTCTCGCTTTGGCGTTTGGTTCTTTCATTATTAACCAAAGCGCCTTTAACACGGATGATGACTACCGGTCCTTTGACGAAGTCGTTTATTGGCAGTTGGGTCTGGGACTCAAAGAACGACCTTTAAAATACAATTCTCACTCAGCCGCTGAATTAATTTCTTTAAATAGTTCGATTGAAAAAGAAAAATTGCCGGACTATTTTACAGCGCCATTGTTTAAGCATCCTCCCTTCTTTCCTTTTTTGACTTCCCTTTCGATGCGTCTATTCGGGGATGACATCCAGGTTGCCCGCTATGTTTCCCAGTTAATGGGGGCCCTTTTAATTTTGATGACATATCTGCTCGCGAAGGATTTGTTTGGGTATAATGTCGGGGTCCTTTCGGCGGCGTTCGTTTATTTGGACCCTGTGATTAATATGTGTTCCCAGAAAATATGGATGGATACGACGCTGGCCTTTCTAACCCTTTTGTCTCTCTATCTGTTTGTGCGGGCTTTGAAGACAGAAAATACCTGGTTTTTTATCTCGAGCGGAATGGTTGCCGGTTTGGCGCTGAACACGAAGTATACAGGGGGACTGGTCTTGATGACTTTCGTCATCTATTCGTTTTTCTGGAAACGGGATCTATTTGCGAACAGATATTTTATTTTCTCACTCTTCCTTCCTTTGATAATGCTTTTTCCCTGGCTTTGTTTAAATTACAGGGTGTACGGTTTTTCATCCGTTACAGGACATGAAGAACTCCAAATATTTCTAAAACAAATCTATCCTTTTATGGTTAGCGGTATAATCGGCTCCGCTCTCATTTGTTATGTCTATCTTTTTCTAAAAAGAAAGAAATGGTTTGATAATTTAAAACATGTACGCAAAGATCTCTGCTCTAATCAGACTGTTCAGAAGATATTTAAGTTGTGTTTAGGGCTATCCATGCTGATTGTTTTAAAAGATTATCTTATGGGGAGCCTGGATTTTTTTCATCAACCGAAGACTTCATTAGTCCATTCTTTTATTTATGAGCCTCCGATTTTTTATTTTGGCCGGTTATTAGAGTATTCATTTATCTTTGCTTTTGCGTATTTGGCGTTATTTTCCGGTTTCCACAAGAAAAATGTTTATGGTGTGCCTTTAAAAATAACAATAGCCCTCATTTTATTGTTTTTTTCCGCCTGGGGGTATTTCCAATGCCGCTATATTTTAGCCGCGGTCCCTTTGCTGATAATTCTGGGTGTGGCTTGTTGGAGTCATTTTTTAAAAGACCTGCATAAAGTCAATTCGCCGATTATTGCCTTCTCCAGCCGATTAATGCTTCGCTTGACGCTTATCTATATCATTTTGCGCGCGATATTCTTGAATTTCAATCTCACTTATTCAAAGTCAGTTTGTTATTTTTAAAAAAATTTCAAGCCGCGCGAGGTTTTCGGAAGGGTTTGTAGTGGAATTCGTTGGCAATCGTGCGTAGTGGAAGGTCTCCTTTGGTATCGCCATAGGCATAAATATAATCGAAATCAGCCAGGTTATGTTTTTCTTTTAACCGTAATATTTTTTCTTCCCCGTAGCAGTTTTTCGTTGCTAATTTTCCTGTCAGTATTTCATTTTTGATTTCCATTTTTGTCGCGATGATATCTAATCCTAAACTTTCGCACCAGATAGACAGGTAGCATTCAAAAGAGGCGGAAACGATGACGATGCGATGCCCCTCCTTTTGGTGCCACTTCAGCTTTTCAAGCGCCATGGGGCGGATGAGATCGGGGAGCTTTTGTGATATGTAATTCCGCGCGTATTTATTGAGATTTTCTTTGTTTAATCCTTTAAAAAAATATTTTAAGACGAAACTTTTTGCTTTCCAATTGGGTTCGAGACCCAAGGCATATAATATAATATGCGGGCTTAAAATGATGATTCCTAAAATCGTCCGGCAGGTTCCAAAGCAGAAGAAGATGAAATCCGTGAAACTGTCCCGGGTGGTTATTGTTCCGTCAAAATCAAAAATAGCTAATTTCATAATGAGATATGGATAAGATCAATAAATGATCTTAAAAATCCTGGCCCCTTTTTTGTGGTTTAAGACAAGTTGGAAGTCTTTGTGACTGACTAAGTCGGAAATCTTTTTGTTCACTTCATCAAACCCAAAAGCAAGAGTGTCTTTGGGGCTGATGATAAGATATTTGAACTGATGATTCTTTAAGTTTTTATGTAATGTTTGGATGTCAGACTCAAAGGCATTTTCAAAATCGGCCTTATATTCTTCCCGCCAGAAGTCGGCTTTCATATCCATACCGATAACGAAAAGATTATCTTTGAAGGAAAAGACTCGCGTATCCGGAGGGAAATTATCACGCATCCAAATATAAGACAATGTTTCGTTTAACGATGTCCAAAAAACCCCTCTCGTCCAATAACTGGTATTAACGCGGTATTTTGCGTACCCGGAAGTGCAGACTATCAGTATGATTATAAGAATAACCATAAGCTGCGCAAGGAAAGGTTTTCCCATGGCGCGTATCAACATCAAACAGGCTTCCGCCGATAACATGGAGACGGGAATGGCAAAAAGCATCCAAAAACGGAAAGCAAATAATCCGATGGGCAGATTGAAGGTTTTACTGTTCATGCCCAGGAAAGTAAACAGGAGCCACCCCAGAATAGTCCAACAGTAGATCCGCTTATCAGGATCACCAACAAACAATTGTTTTATTAGAATAAGAAGCCCCAAAAGACTTAAAATAAAAATGCCTTTCTCCAAAGATAAGGGATTGTTTACCATATTCGGTTGAGGAGCGGTGAAGTAATCGTTAAAGGTGAAGTCGCGCGTGGCGGAGCCCCCGGCAGGGTCAAAGATATCTTTAAAGGCTGATGTGGAGTTAGTGCGAGAACCAAGTATTTCATTGTCTTGTCGCTGAATAAATTCTGAGGTCCCGGATTTTATTTCATAAATAACAGGCCCCCACCAAGTTAATGACAGCAGCCCGGCTACTGCCATAATCGTTATCATTCGTGTGGCAAGGCGTCTTTTCATGATTGAGTAGGCCATAAACAGTATTAGTATGAGGACGCAGAATTTGATGCTTTGTGTCGGTTGCGTGAGGAATATCCCGCTTATAACAATGCTGCCGGGTAAAATAAAACGGCGGTCATCCTGGGCGCGCAAAAGGGTTGATAATGCCGGAAAAAAAAGCGTTACGGCTAAAGAATGCGCCCAGATAAAGTGGCTGAGATAACACGGCACGCAGGCTAAAGCAAAGCTTGCCCATAGGGCTTTTTTCTTGTCTTGAGTGAAATCCAGGATAAAATTATAAAAGAAGAGGATTCCTAAGGCTGCAATGAGACCGTTGAAGAATTTTAGTACCCAATAAATAGAGTAATGGGTTTGGTGCAGGATGCCGAGTATAAAATCGTACCCTGGTGGATAGGGGTTGATATATTGGAATTCACCGGAAGAAACGTTGAGGTTCTTTTCAACGCTGATATATTTTACCCCTGCGGCATGAGACCAGGGGTCATCATCCTCCAACCATGGATAATTAAAGGAGCCCCCACAATAAATAAGTGCTGTTATAAGGAAGATAATGAAAAGTATTATTATATTCTTTGGGGGGATTTTTAAAGATCGCGCTGACAAAGAATTCCGCAAAAAGGATATTCCTGCTCGAGCTGGATAAATAAATGCGATACAGAAAATAATGCGCCAATCTAAAGGGATATGAATAATGTTGAGAACGGTTCCCAACACCGGCAGGGCTCCTAAACCGATACTGACTCGTAAGACGAAGGTCTCAAAGGAATTTTTTTTTATGTAAGATGTCAGGGTGTACCCTAATCCAAATGTGTAAACGAAAAAAAGAATAATGGTGATAAATGTCATTATATATGTGTTGTAGCTTTTATTTTATTGTGAATGATGCCGGTGAAATATTTCGTGTGATTTTCTGTTGATTATTTTGAAGACAATTCAATTTTCTTTACGCGCAATAAAGAGTCTTCAATCAAGCGCCTGTTTGCTGAAATTAAGTCGGCGATCAAGGCAAAGACCCCTAATTGGAAACCAATAATGAATAAAACAGCAGCCAGGATTAATGACTGGATCTTCCCTCCTCCTTGTCCGATCAAGAAAAAATAAATAAATCTGCCGCCAAGCACGATGGCAACCATGACGAAAACAGCGCCTAGTCTGATAAAAAGGCGAAAGGGATTATACATGGCATATATGCGGGTAATGGTTACAATAGAGCGCTTGATATATTCCGGTATGCTTTTAAAAAGTCTTGAGGGCCTATTAACAAAATTGGTTAAGATGGTGATGTTGGATATAGCTAATTCCTTGTGTTCGGCCTGGATAATGCTTTCAAGTGTGTAAGTATAATCGGAGATGATATTTAATCTTAAAGCCGCCTCCCTGCCGTAAGCACGAAAGCCGGTTGTAGCGTCTGCTATGTTTGAACCGGATAAATTACGAACAAACGCGCTGCCAAGCCGTTGGAGTCGCTTTTTGATAAAAGAAAATTGTTCGACATTTTCAATATCTCTGTTGCCAATGACGATATCGGCCTTACCCTCTAAAATCGGTTGAATGAGCCGGGGAACATCCTCTCCTTTGTACTGGTTATCGGCATCAGTATTGACGATAATGTCAGCCCCAGCCTTAAGAGAGGCGTCAAGGCCTGCGTGAAAGGCCTTGGCCAAGCCTTTATTTTTTGTAAAGCGAACTATGTGATGGACTCCATTTTGGCGCGCGACTTCTGCTGTATTATCCGTGCTGCCGTCATCGATTATTAAAACCTCAATGATGTCGATCCCTTCAATAGATTGCGGCAGATCCTTTAAGGTTTGCGGGAGCGTCTCGCCTTCGTTCAAACAGGGTATTTGAATAATAAGTTTCATGGAGTTCCTTCCTTTTAATTTTATTTTATAATATTATCGCATAGTAATATTTCTTAATCAAAATAAACTACAAGAAATTAATTTTTAGCTTGTATTTGTTTAAATGCTTGTGGAATATGGTCGAGAATATCAGGGGCGATCATCGAAACTTTAGTTTTTTTCCTGGCTGCCAAATCACCTGCCAGACCATGAATGGTGGCACCCCACCTTGCCGCTTCAAAAGGTTCTAATCCCTGTCCTAAAAAGGATGTGATCATGCCGGTTAACACATCACCGCTTCCAGCGGTGGCCATGCCCGCATTTCCGGTTTTATTTACAATGGTTTTTCCTTCAGGATTTGATATGACTGTTCGATGTCCCTTTAATAGTAAAATGACTTTATGTTTTCGGCTGAAATCTTTTGCGTTTTTGAGGCGATCGGATTCAATAGACTTTTTTGATAATTTTGTCAACCTGGCCATCTCTCCCGGGTGTGGCGTAAGAACTTTAGGTGTTAGGGTTTTCTTTAATGTTGATAAATCTTCAGAAACGGCGTTTAAGGCATCAGCGTCAACAACTAAAGGTTTTTCAACCCGGGTGATGACTTTTCGTATGAATTGTTGCGTGCTCTTTTGCGTCGAAAGGCCGGGACCGATTGCAATAGCGTCAAAACGGTCTAATTCGGCTTTCAAATCCCGAAAGGCACAGCTCGCAATGGTAAGCTGAGCAGTTTCTGCCAGTGGCATTGTCATGATAGCTGGTGACAGTTTTTTGTGTAACGTGAGGATAAGGCTTTTTGCGGTGGCAACGGTAACCAGGCCGCTGCCGCCGCGTAAACCGGCTAATCCACAAAGGGCTGCCGCTCCCAACATGCGCGGTGAGCCGGCAATAATTAGGATGTGCCCAAACTGGTTTTTGTGGGCCTTTGAATTACGACGTGATAATGGCGTTGGCAACCGCATAATTCTCTGTATGCGAAATGGATAATAAAATTTTATATTTAAAATCCTTAATGTCAAGCCGGCAAAAGGGGCGGCCAAATTTATCATTAAGGATCAGCATGTCTTTCCAGTTTATATGCGCATTATCACCAATGGCCTTGAGAATAGCTTCTTTAGCAGCGAAACGACCGGCGAAATGTTGGTTAGGGGCTTTGTGCCGCTGGGAGTACGCGATTTCTTCATCACAAAAAACATGTGTCATGAAGTTCTCCCCCCATCTTTCGATAGCCTTTGCGATACGGCTTACTTCAATAATGTCTATACCTGTTCCAATGATCATTTTATTAAACTAATCGGCGCATTTCCTTTACCGCCTTCTCCAAACCAACAAAAACGGCACGGGAAATAATGGAGTGTCCTATGTTAAGTTCAGCAATATTTTTTATTTTTGATACAGTCCGGGTATTGTCATATTTCAAACCATGGCCGGCATTGACGACAAGCCCGCTTTGTGTGGCATACCGGGTCATATTGTCGATGATTTTCAGTTCCTTACCAAGCTGTTTCTTGGTGCGGGCCGCGGCATATTGTCCCGTATGCAATTCGATCATGTTAACGCCCGCCCGGCATGATTCGTCAATTTGTTTCTGATCAGGATCAATAAAAAGGCTGACGGCTATCCCTTTTGACGTCAGAAACTCCGCGGCTTCCTTAATCTTGCGAAAATGTTTTTTAACATCAAGGCCGCCCTCGGTAGTAATCTCCTGCCTTTTTTCCGGAACTATCGTCGCCTGGTCAGGCTTAAGTTTCGCTGTCAGTAAGATTATCTCTTTGTTCAAAGACATTTCAAGATTAAGATAAGTCCTGACTGTTCGCCGTAGATTGCGGACATCGTTTTCATTTATGTGTCTTCGATCCTCCCTGAGGTGGCAAACGATACTGTCCGCCCCTGCCTTTTCACAAATAGCCGCGGCCGCTATCGGATCAGGCTCAAACTCTCGACGAGCCTGTCGTAATGTCGCTACATGATCAATATTTACCCCTAATTTCGGCATATGCTATCCTCGCAATTAATGTTTCGGGATGAAATGAAAAATGAAAAGAATGCGACGTTTAATAAAAAGGCCAGTTTAAAATTTTCGGCCTTTTTATTAAACGTCGATTCTTACTTTTTTAACAGCTCCCCATTGACATAAAACCAGGTAATAATCGCTGAACCCAAGGCTATTAATTTCAACCAAAGATTATTTGTAATCCAGTTTTTCATTTCTTCGTTTTGGTATTGTTAACAAGAAAAAGATTTTTCAATGTGTTTATGAGTCTTTCACGGCTGACAACAGGAATAAATCGTCCGTCAACAGCTACGGAGATTTCACTGGTCTCTTCGGAGACCATAACCACAACGGCATCGGTTTGTTCCGTGAGTCCTAAAGCAGCCCGGTGTCGGGTTCCGATTATTTTGCTGAAATTCGGATTGTCTGATAAAGGAAACAAACACGAAGCAGCGATCACATTTTCAGCCCTGATAATAAGGCCCCCATCATGCAAAGGTGCTTGCGGCATAAAAATACTTTGAATCAATTCGCCGGAAATTTTACCGTCAATAAAAACGCCGCTTTCGATATACGTTTTAAGCTTATCTTCTCTTTCAATGGCAATGAGACAGCCGATCTTGTTTTTTGACATTTTATAGGCGGCAGAAGTGATCTCGTCAATAATCGCCATGATCTCCCCCTCTTCAAGCGCGATATTAAAAAGATGTTGCTGTCCCAAACGGGCCAAGCCGGTACGTAGTTCTTGCTGGAAGATTATCAACACGGCAACGATAGAGATGGCGAAAATTCTTGTTAAGAGCCAATTTAGAGTATCTAATCCGAAATATTTAGAAATTAAAAAGGCGATGATTAAAATAATAATACCTTTTAAAACCTGGAAAGATCGAGTCCCTTCAATAAAAACCAGAATTTGATAAAAAACTCCCCACAAAACAAGTATTTCGAATATGCCTTTGGATATAATAAAAAAATTGAAAGTCATAGTAAATATTCTAATTATTATCGATTTGATAATTAATTATGGCGTCGGTCATCTTACAACAGTCTGCAATCTCTTTAACATCATGAACACGGACGATATGCGCGCCATTAAGTATGCTTGCACAGACGGTAGCGGCGGTACCCATTAATCGTTGCGGGATATCTTTGTTTAATATATTACCAATAAAAGACTTGCGTGAAGTCCCGATAAGAACAGGAAGACGTAATACTTTAAATGCGTCTAAATTCTTTATTATTTCAAGATTATGAGCAACGCTCTTTCCGAATCCAATACCCGGGTCAATTATGATTTTATCTGATTTAATGCCGATTTCCAAGCAATTTTCCACAGATTTTCGTAATTCCCCAATAATATCAATAATGAGATTTTTATATGAGAGCCTTCTCTGCATTGATTTAGGAGTCCCCTTCATGTGCATAAGGATTATCGCAGCATTATAATCGCGCACCATTTTTAAAAGTGATGTATCAGTTTTATTCCCCTTTATGTTGTTTACAATAGCAGCGCCGGCATCCAGGGCGTGTTTCGCGACGGTTGGTTTATAGGTATCAATGGAAATGGGCAACAGGTTTTTTTTTACAAGAATTTTTAAACTGGGTAGAACACGCTTTATCTCTTCTTTAACGGATATCCGGCTTGAGCCGGGACGGCTGGATTCGCCACCGATATCAATAATATGGGCTCCCTGCCTCGCGAATTTTTGAGCCCGGTTAACCGCAGAGGTAACAGGATCTTTTTTTTGTTTCAGGCATCCATCTTGGCTGAAAGAATCAGGAGTGATATTAATGATGCCCATGATTTTGGTTTCATGCCCAAGTGGCAGGAAAAAATTTCCAGCCCGAATGGTGAAGTTGTTTCTTGTCAAATTTGGTTTTTTTTTCAAGACAGTAAAAAAAGTTACGCGCTCTGGTAAAATTAAAACGAATCGTCAAGTGTCCGGAAACCTTAGACGGTTTTGTCATTGTTCGAGTCATCCGGATTGTTTTGATCCTGAATTTCATTGGACGGTTCTTCAACCGAGATCTCTTCTGGCTCCGCAGGCATGCCTAACAGTTTGCGAGCCTCAAATATATCGATGACTTCTTTTTCGATGAGATTTTGTGAAATCAAATCTAGTTTATCCCGGTTCTCTGTTAACAATTTTCGGGCGCGGCCATGCGCGGACTCGACAAGATTCTTCACTTCCAGATCAATGTTACGAGAGGTCTCTTCACTGTAGTCTTTTTGTTCAAAGAGATCTCTTCCCAAGAAGGGTTGGTGTTGGTTTTTGCCGAAGGACATTTTCCCCAAATTTTCATTCATGCCGTAAGAACAGATCATGGCCCGGGCAATTTGAGCAACTCTTTGCAGGTCATTTGAGACGCCGGTTGTGGTGTCATTCATATAAATTTCTTCTCCTACCATGCCTCCTAAAAGTACGGTCATAGTTCCGAGCAATTCTTTTTTGTTATGATAATGGCGGTCCTCAGTAGGAGGCGTAAGCGTGTACCCCCCGGCCATACCCCGGGGAATGATGGAGACTTTAGTAAAAGTATCCACCTCGTCAATCAATAATGAGAGTAGGGCGTGGCCCGCTTCATGGTAAGCGGTCATTTCCTTCTCTTTTTTCGAAACGGTCCGGCTCTTTTTTTCCGGCCCCATGGTAACTCTTTCAATGGCAGCAAGAAAATCATCCATTTCAACAGATTCTTTGTTTTTTCGAGCAGCCAGCAAGGCAGCTTCATTACAGGCATTGGCTAAGTCGGCACCGGAGAAATACACTGTCTGTTGGGCCAGGCGTTTGAAGTTGACGTCTTTGCTGGTTTTAATGCTTCGAGTATGCACTTTGAAAATGCCCTCCCTCCCTTTGATATCCGGGAGAGCTACGACGATCTGTCTGTCAAAACGTCCTGGTCGCAAAAGGGCCGGATCGAGAGTGTCAGGCCTGTTGGTCGCGGCGATAATGATTACTCCGTTTTGTGGTGTGAAGCCATCCATTTCGACCAGTAAGGCGTTTAATGTTTGCTCTCTTTCATCATTGCCTCCGCCGATACCGGCAAACCTTTGTCGTCCAACAGCATCAATTTCATCAATGAAAACGATGGCCCCCTTCCCCGACGCTCGGGAAGCCTTACGGGCCTGTTCGAAAAGATCTCTTACTCGGGACGCCCCGACCCCGACGAACATTTCAACGAAATCTGATCCGCTCAAAGAGAAAAAAGGAACGCTTGCCTCACCGGCAACAGCTTTGGCAAGCAGCGTTTTTCCGGTACCTGGCTGCCCGACTAATAAAACGCCTTTAGGGATTTTCCCTCCTAAGCGCTGAAATTTCTTGGGTTCTTTAAGGAATTCAATGACCTCTTGCAACTCTTCTTTGGCTTCGTCAACACCCGCTACATCGTTGAAGTTAATGCTGCTCGTGTTTTTGCTGTCCACTCGGGCGCGCGATTTACCAAATGACCATATTTTATTGCCCATTTGGCTGCCGCGCATGGAGATGAACCATATTAGACCGAACACCAATAAAAAGGGAAGCATTCCGATAAACATCCGGGTGAGGAAGGTTTCAGCCGGACGCACAGAGAAATCATCAACGTTTTCACGGATAGCTTCCAGCAAGGAATCGTCTTCTTTAAGGACATAGAGTTGGAAGTCTTGTCCGCTGGAATATTTTCCCCGGATGACATTATCAACTCCTGCCAAAAGCTCGACTTTGACTATTTCACCAGATTGTTTATTATTTTGTAACTTCGCGAAAAATTCGCTATACGATACATCTTCTGTCGCAGAGAATTTGTTAAATGAATCCGGCTGATTATTCATCATAAAAATTAATATTACGGCAAATATTATCCAGAAAAACCATGTATTATTAGGTTGTTTATTTCCTTTTTTTGGGGGGGTCCCCTTCATGTTTCTTTTGAAGTTTGGTTTACGCATTTTTGACATCTATATTTTCTCCTCTTTTTGGTTGTGATCATTGTTACTGATATTTAAATTATATTGATACTTAGATTATATGCAAGGATAAAATATTATATAGATTTTCGTGCGAAGACAAGACTGCTTTTTCCTTTAGTGACAAACAGACCTTGAGGTAAATTTAAGACAGATTTTAAAGGCCTGAGCATAAGCAGGTTATCAATTTCTTGAAGATGTTTTGCTGTGATCTGATTTGTGTTTCCTTTGAGATTGTCGATGCATATTCTGAAAACCATCCGGCGCATACTCGGATGGAGTTTTATTAAAGTGTTGTCGCGCAATGTGATTGTTGTTTTCGAGTTATTTTTTATAAGTGTTTTTTTAAAATGAGTTTGAGCTTCCCGGTTTAAAAAGTCGTAATCGGTTGCGATATTGTCCGCGAGATTGGCAAGCAGTTTATTGATATTCGGCTGGTAATTCTTTTGCAAAAGAGGTAAAAGATGAAGGCGGACTTTATTGCGGAAAAAATGTTTTTGCTTATTTGTGAGGTCGGTTCGGTATTTCAGGCGTTTTTCCTTCAGATACATCATGATTTCAGCCCTTGTGAGGCTCAATAAGGGTCTGATAAATTTAAAACCATTAATTTCTCTGTAGGGCAGGATGCCGCTTAGGCCTTGCAAACCTGTGCCGCGCAGAATCCGCATCAAAACAGTTTCGGCCAGATCATCTTGATGGTGCCCTAAAGCAATTCGTTGGGCCTTCACTTTTTTGGCTGCCTTTATAAGAACGCTAAATCTTTTTTCACGGGCGAGTTCTTCAATAGATGATTTGCTTTTCTGTGGAGTAACGGTGATTTTTTCAGCGATGAAGGGTATATTTCGGCGTTGACAGAAATTCGCGACGAAGGATTGATCTGTCCCGGCCTCTTTTCTTAATTGGTGGTTGACGTTAACGACAACGATGTTTATCCCCAAGTCATGTTTGATTTCTTCAAGCATCGACAGCAAGGCCATGGAGTCCGGGCCGCCTGAAACGCCAAGGAGAACTGTATCACGTTTCCTGATGAGCTTGTGTTGTTCAATAAAGTTTTTTACTTTTCTCGTGGGTGTCATTGTATTGTAACGGCTCATTAAAATTGATCGAACCATTTAGGTCCGTAAATACCAATAATGATGAGTATGATAGTCAATATTATGAGGATAATGCAGGTCATCAATAAGGTTATATACTTACAAGGTCATGAAACATATATTGCCTCTCAATTAAAATTTTGTATAGAATATGCTGGTTTAATAAAAATTTCGCTGGTATTATGAGCATTTTTTTTGCAGTTCAGGAAAGCATAAAACTTTCCAAACTGCTGAAAACTCCTTTCCTGAGAA
>JAGLNJ010000003.1 GCA_023139575.1 Candidatus Omnitrophota bacterium
CAGAAGGAAATGTATGAGTAGTTACAATTATTGTTAAATTGGAAAATTGCGAGAAGATATGAGTACAGAATATAAGCAATCAGTACATTCAGACATTTTAATACATTGGACAGGAAAAGATATTGATGATAGTGATCCGGATCTAAAAGATAAAGAAGTGCCATATCGAGAAAATGCCTTAAGACCTGTTGAGCAGTCATTAATTATTAAGAGTGTTTCAACAATTAAAGCGTATTTGTTTAGGCTAAAAACTATTTTGAAGTTTGGAATCTGGGTTGTTGATGATGATTCACTTGCAGATATAAAGAAAAGCGTAGATCATGGAAAACGTGTAAGTAAAGATGATGGAAGACAATATGAAACGCCAAATGTTGCCAGGGCTTGTTTTACAGAATTAAAGTTATCAGAAGTGAGAAGGCATGCTTTTGAATATGGATGTTTAGGTTTTGGGTTGAAAAGATTTTATTTAATAGATCGTGGAGGGCAACCTTTGGTTTATTCAAAAGTTGGAACGAGATATAAGAATAAGCCTAACTGGTTTGCGGGTAATGATGGCAAATTAACAGAAGAACAAAAGAGCTTCTTTAAATTTATGAGTGAAAGTGAAGACCTGAATTATAAATACTACTCTGAATCTGAATGGCGCATTGTTTGTCCGCATGATTTTGAAAAAAATTGCAGTACGTTAAGTTCAATACAAAAATATTTCATTAATGTGAACGGTGATTTATCTGAGGAAGTAAAAAAATATGATAATAAAGTATCATTAAAAGAGTTAGAAATGTATCTTTCTAATAAAAAGATTAATAAATTGAAATATCTTATGCCGATGGACTATTGGCTTTCCGTAATAGTATATCCAGCGCCTGTAATCAAAATTATTGCTGAAAATGATCGAGAAATTAGAGCATTAATTCGAAAGTTGAAATCCCCCGTCGCAGAAAAGTTATGGGAAGAAATGACGGATGAGGAAATAGAAAGAATAAAGAACCAAGTAGGTGTAGTAGGTGAACCTTTAATGATGCCAATGGAAATTGATCTTGATACTATAGGGCATTTTTAGAATATACATTTTTTCATGTGTGTCTAAATTAAAAGTTTAGTGCCGACGGTAAAATAATTTGAGATATGAAAACATGGCCCGAGTTTGTCATTCCCGCGCAGGCGGGAATCCATCGTCGTGGATCTCCGCCTGTGCGGAGATGACAGCTTAGTATTATTAGCTAATTTGGACATTAATGACATTTTTTTTATGTGTAAATATCCCTGCGCCAAGAGCGCAGGGCGTAAACCAATAGTTATACATGGGGTTTTATAAGTTCATTTTCTAAGAACGCAAGAAGTTATGGCGACCGAAGGGAAGCATTTTCTTGTGGAAGAAAGAAGCTGTTGAAAATGGTTGCCCTATTGAAGTCGAAGATATGTTTGATCACATAAACGATAATTATTCTATGACAACTGAAGAATGTGATGAGGTCCGAGAAAAAAGGCGATAAGTTATAAGAATGATTAATAAAGTTATTAGTTTTTTAAAAAATGTGGGAGATATTTTAGATAAAGTTTGTCATTTTTATATGTCAAAAAGATATGGCGCACCTGTCGTTGTTTTCGAAATAAAGAAACAAAGTGGAAAAAATCTCTTTTATTTAAAGAATACGAGTAATTCCCCTGTTTATGAGATTAGTGTTGAAAATTCAGGGTTGAAATGTAAACATGTTGATTCAAAGTGGAAATCAAAAGAAGGAGATGATAAATTTCTTTTGAAATTCTCTGATATTAGCGCATTGAATGGACAGGAAGAAATAGAAACTAACCCCAAAATTTTTATTCCTCAAGTTGGCGAATGTTTTATATCTGACAAAATTTGGAGCCCTTTTAATATAAATGCGGAGAACATTTTAAAAATAAAGTACCGTGATCAATATAGGAAGAAATGGATTATCACTGAGATGAAGATATCTTGGAATGGGTACAGAGGATCAATATCTACACAGTTTGTGAAGCGATAGAATGGGAGGAAAAGATTTTAAACATGAAATCATCCGATCTCAAATTTTGGGACTAAGTTATGAATACCAAAATCCATAATTGATGAACGTAGGAGTGAAAGAAATATAAAGTCTAATTAAAGTTATTCAAAAGAAAAAATTTTTTTTAACAAAGTACGGTTAATATTTAGGAGAAATATATGAAATCAGGTGTGCCGAAATCGGAAGAATCAGGGGATTTGGTTATCGGTTCTTTAGGTGAAAGGGCTGTGGCTAATCCGCTTCATAAACCTCCTCATATGTATGTGACGGATGAACAGAAGGTGACGGTTTATTCCTCCTCGGAAGATTTGCTGCCTTATTTTCAAAGGAATGAGATGCCGCCGATGTTTGAGCGGGCGGGCCCTCGTGAGGAGATATTCTTTAATCCCTCTGAATTGACATGCGGGATAGTGACTTGTGGCGGGCTTTGCCCGGGTTTGAATGATGTTATCCGTACAATTGTTTTATCTTTGCATTGGCAGTACGGTGTGCAAAAAGTGCTGGGCTTTCGTTACGGTTATGCCGGTTTGTCATCCCGGGCGCAATTAGAGCCGATGACCTTGACCCCGCAAACGGTTGATTCTATCCAGCATGAGGCGGGCACAATTATCGGTTCAAGCCGCGGGGACCGGGAAGTTGGCGATATGATCAGCGCGCTGCGGAAGCATAATATCGGGGCGCTTTTTGTTGTCGGGGGGGACGGGACATTTTCCGGGGCCCATGAGCTGAGTCAGGAAATCGCCAGGCGGAAATTACCCATTGCTGTTGTCGGTGTGCCGAAAACAATTGATAATGATATTTTTTGTTCGGAAAGGACTTTTGGATTCAGTACGGCCGTGGAAGAAGCCCGCCATGCCGTTGCGGCAGCGCATACAGAGGCCAAGGCGGCCTGGAATGGCGTAGGTTTAGTCAAGTTAATGGGGCGCGATTCAGGTTTCATTGCCGCCAACGCGACGTTGGCCAATAGCGATGTCAATTATTGCCTTATCCCTGAAGCCCCTTTTTCCATGGAAGGGGCAGGCGGCATGCTTGAGCATTTAGAGCAACGTCTGGCCCGAAAACATCATGCCGTCATTGTGGTGGCTGAAGGGGCGGGGCAGCATCTTTTTAAAGAAAGCGGCCCGGTGGGCCATGATGCCTCAGGAAATATGAAATATAAAGATATCGGATTGTTTTTAAAAGAAAACTTAAAAAGACATTTCCAAAACAAAAATATTCCGCTAATATTAAAATATATTGATCCCAGTTACACCATCCGCGGCTGCCCGGCAAACGCGGATGATTCCGCCTTTTGTCTTATGTTGGGTCAAAACGCCGTGCACGCCGCGATGGCCGGAAAGACGGATATGTTTATCAGTTACTGGAACCATCATTTCACGCATGTTCCATTTCAGGCAGCGGCAGGCAAAAGAAAGAAAATTGACACCTGCGGAACCTTATGGCAGACACTCCTGGCGACTACGGAACAATGTGATTTTATTCAATGTCCTGTTGATCATAAATAAATATTTTTATGAAAGAAAAGAAAATATTACTCGTCGATGACGATCATGACCTTTGTCATGTCATTTTCCGGCTGTTGAATTCCCGCAATTACAGCGTTGACGTGACGCATAACGGGGAGGATGGGTTGAAGCAGTCTTTTCATCATCCCGACCTCATTCTTCTGGATCGCACCTTACCCGATATCGAAGGTTTGGATATCTGCCGGCAGATCAGGGAAGACAAACGCCGGAGCCATATTCCGATTATTATTTTTTCCTCAATGGACAAATCAACAGATAAAATTAAAGGCCTTTATATCGGGGCGGATGACTATATTACCAAGCCTTATGAGCCGGAAGAGTTATTGGCCCGCATTGAAGCTGTTTTACGCCGGCAGGATTTTTCTGAGGCATCTAAGGAAGATAAAGGCAAGTACATCATGGAGCTGATGAAGATTATTGAGAACAAATCGATTGTTCCGTTCTTTCAGCCCATTTTCTCTCTCGAGGATTTTCAACCGATCGGTTATGAGGTCTTAAGCCGGCCTCCCCAGGACAGTTTATTGAGCAATCCTGAGTTCTTATTTAAGATCGCGATTGAATCCGGCATGTATTTTGATTTAGAAATGCTGTGCTGGCATAAGGCCTTTGTTGAGTGGAAAAAGAATCAGTCACCTGAAAAATTATTTTTGAACTGCAGCCCCTATTTGATCGAGAACGAGAAATTTACCGAGAGCATCCTGATTAAGGAAGATGTTCCCGTTGAAAACCTTGTCTTTGAAATAACCGAGCGTATGGCCATCGTCGATTATACCGTTTTTTTGGAGAGGATCCATAAATTTCGCAAATTGAAAATAGGCATTGCCGTTGATGATGTCGGATGCGGGTTTGCCAGCCTGGATACCGTCGCGGAAGTGCGGCCGGATATTATTAAGATTGATATGCCGTTGATTCAAAATATTCAGCGGGACAGCTTGAAGCAGGGTATTGTTGAATCGGTAGTGTTTTTTTGCCGTAAATGCGGCATTACAACTGTCGCGGAAGGTATTGAAAAAGAAGAAGAATTGAAAACAATTATTTCCCTGGGCGTTGACGCGGGGCAAGGATTTTTGCTCGCCCGGCCGTCCCCGGAGATTTCACCCGTTTGTAATGTTTGAGGATTAATTGATAAAATATTCGGAGGAAAGATAATGCCATGAGTAAGATATTGATAATTGAAGATGATTATGATTTGGCTTTTATTTTGAGAAAAGGTTTTCAATCGGAAGGTTTCGAGGCCATTACCGCCTATGACGGCGTGCAGGGCACGCAGATGGCGCACGCCCAAAAGCCGGATCTGATTATGCTTGATTTGGGGTTGCCCGCGGGAGGGGGCATTAATACCTTGAAGAATTTAAAATTATCTACTAACACAAATTTTATCCCTGTCATCGTGCTGTCCGGCACGGATAATCAGGCCCTGATCCAGGAGGCCCGGGATAACGGCATAAAAGATTTTGTTCAAAAACCTTATGAACCGAAAGATTTGGTTGAGCTTGTCAAAAAGGTCTTAAAATCTGAATAAATTTTATTATTGAACGCTTGATAAAAAGAGGGGGATTCATGCCGCCATTAAAATTGCTGATCGTTGATGACGCAGAGGATATTCTATTTCTTATTAAAAGAGAATTGCGTGATGCCCCTTATGAAGTTTTCACAGCCACCAACGGCCAGGAAGCGATTGATAAAGCTGGAAGAGTGATGCCGGACCTGATGCTTCTTGATATTATGATGCCGGATATGGACGGCGGAGAAGTTGTTCGGGTATTAAAAGGAGAGGATCGGACTAGGGGTATCCCCATTATTTTTTTGACCGGGATGATGGCCAAGACTGAAGACGGGGATAGCGAAGCCGGCGTGAAAATCAATGACACCTATTATCCTGCTATCGCGAAACCCTTTGAGAGGTTTGAAATTCTTAATACGTTAAATAAATATTTTGAACACCAAATCCAGAATTAGATCACCCGGACAAGCCGGAGGATGACATGCTAAGAGAAAATAATGTTCAATAAACTCAAATTAGGCCCCAAATATTTTTTATCGCTGGTTGTCATTTCGATAATACCGCTGTTAATTATCAGTTTATTTATTTTCTTCACTTCTCAGGCCCGTATTGAGAAGAACACGATCGACAGCCTTCACGCCATTAATAATTCAAGGGCGAAGCATATCAATCATCTTATCCAGCTGCGTCAGGAACAGGCCAAACTGCTTTCCGGCACTTATATCGCCCGTCAATTAAATCCTGAGGGGCTGAACCGTCCGGAAACGGGCGTTGCTTTGCAAAAACATATTGAATCCGTTTATAATGAATTGAAGGCCAGGCCCCGCAGCGAGTATGAATATATTGATCTTCAATCAGCTATTGAGAATATCAGTGTGTGGGATATTTTGGGGAATATCGTCGCTGATACCAACAAGCGGTTGGTCGGCAAGAAGATGCCTTTTAAATTTTTACAGATCCTTTACGACAAGGGGGCGTACTTCAAAGGTTTTGAGATCGATGCCTTGACGGGAGAGAAATTTCTTACGGTTTTAGAGGGCGTGCGTAATTGGCAGGATGAGAAGTATGCCGGTGTCGTCTTTCTTAAGACGAAGGCAAAGGTCCTGAATGATATTACAACTGACCGTCAGGGATTGGGCAAGACCGCTGAGACGTATCTCGTTGACAGAAAGAAGAAAATGATCACAGAGTCCAGGTTTCTCAAGGACGCTGTCCTGCGTGTGCGGGTAGATACCGAGGCGACAAAGGCCTGCTTTAAAGGGGGCGAGGTCACCCGCATTTATAAAAATTATCAGGGGAAAGATGTCCTGGGGGTACAAAAGTATCTTCCGGACCAGCAATGGTGTCTGGTGACCGAGATGGACGCCAGGGAAGCCTTCGCGCCTGTTAATGTTTTTCGCAACCGTATTCTTTTTATTTTCGGAGGCTTGATGGCCTTTATTCTGGTTTTAGTCCACTTCTCCGGCCAGACATTTATCCGTCCGATTCTTGATCTGCGTGATGCCTCTTTAAAAGTTGCCAGCGGTAATTATGGCGTGGAAATTTCGATGCAATCGTCGGATGAGATAGGGGAATTATCCCGCGCCTTTAGTCAGATGGCCAAAGTGCTGGCCAGCACGACCCGGCAGCTGGAGGAAAAGAACAAGATTCTTGAGAAGCAAAAAGAGGAACTGAAGCGCTTTGATGAGTTGAAGTCGGAATTTGTCTCGATGGTGTCTCATGAGTTGCGCACGCCAATGGCGATCATCAAAGGGAGTATATCGCAATTATTGGATGAAACAGAAGATGCCAAAGAAGACACACGCGAATTATTGGATATCTCCCTGCGAAATGTAAACCGTTTAAGTAACCTGATAAACAATTTGCTTGATCTCTCAAAGATCGAGGCCGGAAAAGTCGAACTGCGTAGAGAGCCAACGGATATCGTCCAGGTTGTTAAAGAGGTTTGTCATGGTTTTGAGCCCCAAGCCAGGCAAAAGGGACTGGCTGTCAAGAGCCGCTTTAATAAGGAAAAAATTGTTATCAACGTAGACAAGGATAAAATCATTCAGGTTATGCTGAACCTTATCGGGAATTCGATGAAATTTGTTGAAACCGGGCATGTGGAAGTAGCTGTAGAAGAACAGGATTCGCAGATTGTATGCCATATTATTGACACAGGAAAAGGGATTTCGCGAAATGATCTGGAAAAGGTTTTTGATAAATTTAAGCAGTTCGGCCGCAAGACCGGTCCGGGAACCAAAGGGACAGGGTTGGGCTTGTCGATCAGTAAAGGGCTCGTTGAGCTGCACGGAGGCCGGGTATGGGTTGATAGTGAGCTGAACAAGGGGACGACCTTCAGCTTCAGTTTGCCTAAAGCAGTCATTGAAAATCCCGCAGAGGAGAAGGATCCGAATGGCTAAAAGAATCTTAGTGGTTGATGATGAGCCGGATATCGTAACGGTATTAAAGATGGGTTTAAAACGGAAGGGGTATGAGGTCATAACCGCCTATGACGGGAAAGAGGCCCTTGAAAAAGCGAAGGCCGAGAGACCGGACCTTATAACGCTGGATGTCATGATGCCGGAAGTTGACGGTTATACAGTTTGCCGTGAACTTAAGAACAGCGA
>JAGLNJ010000030.1 GCA_023139575.1 Candidatus Omnitrophota bacterium
AACTCCTTTCCTGAAAACGCAAGAAATTATGACGACCGAAAGGAGGAGTTTTCTTGAGAACCAGTATAAATCACTCATTTTGCAAGCCCATTTTTTCTCTTCGGGCTTCTTTATAGGCTTCGCGCAAGGTATCGGAATATTTAAGATTCGGCGGCCTGATTTGTAATGAGGCGTATCCAAAACGGAGGATCTCCGCATTAACAAACAAATTATCCTCTACTTTAAAAACATAACCGTAAGTGTAGAATGAATCGTCTTTTATTTGGTGGTCAAATTCGATCCGCACATATTGATCTTCCAGAAGTTCACGGGCAAATTCAAAGGCCGTTACTTCCAACGGCTCGATAGGGTACTCTTTTTTGATGACAAAACCGAATTTATCATAATCCTTATCTTCCCTTATGATTTTGGGCGCTTCCGGCGCCTTCAAGCCGATGAGTCTAATCTTTTCGTCATTTTCCAGAATAATCAGGTCAGTCTTCAAAACGCGTGTAACTTTAATTTTTTTGTATTTTTCCCGTGATTGAAACAGAAATTCCCGGGAAAAAGAAATGTTAGACCATAAAGAAATACTCACAATAATAATTAATATTTTGATGTATTTTGTCATAGATTTTTTAATGTAAATTTGTTTTTAGATAAAAAATATTATAACGATATTAGTGGTTTTATGCTATGAAAAATTATCTGAAATTCACTGAAGATAGATATTTTCATCAAATTCCTAATAAGTTGTTGATTTTATTGATGTTATCGATAGCCATCTCATTCGCGGGATCAATGGTCAGGACGTGATAAAAGTCATTAAGGGCCTTTTCGTATTCTTGCATCTGCTGTAAAAGCACCCCTCGATTCAGGCGGCTTGCGGTGTGATCAGTGTCAAGCCGCAGGGCGCGATCATAATCTTTCAGGGCGTCCGCGTATTTTCTCATCAAAAAGAAGGCATTCCCGCGATCAGTGTAGTGCGAAGGATTGACCGGATCTATGAGAATAGCTGTGGCATAGGAATGTTGAGCCTGTTCGATATTTCCTTTATATAAATATGAATGGCCGAGGTTTTTATGTGCGTATACATTATGAGGATCCAATTCAATGGCTTTGCGGAAGTCCCTCGAGGCAAAACCCGGATTGTTTTCTGTAAGATAATACCTGCCCCGGCTTAGATAAGCCGGGGTTAATCGCGGGTTCTGGGCTATAACATCCGACCAGAAAGTCTCACCATTTCGCCATACTTGCAGCCGTAAGTAACTTTGCATCAGGAGGATTCCGACAAAAGCGATTAAACATCCCGTCATAAAATAACGCAGCTGGAATAAAACGGGATTGTTATGGTTTATGAGGAAATGGAATACCAGGGCCGTGGCCATGAATAGGCTTATGGAAGGTAGATACATGTAGCGTTCACTAATGATGGTCTCATTAACCCCGAACATATGTAAAAAAGGAAAGGTTGTTATGAAAAAGAACAGCAGACAGAACCATGTATTACGGGACTCCTTTATTCCGGGTTGCTTTAAGAATAAAAAAAGTGCCATGATGCCAAATATAGCAAAAATTAAATTCTTATTGATGTAATAATTGATGGGATATATCCCGCAAAGAGATATGGGTAAAATAAATTTAGATAAGTATATATATATTGCGGTAAGGGATAGTCCCATACGCGACGCAAAGGAATAATATTTTGTGGTCAAAAACGGATCAGATATTTCTGCTGAATATTTGGCAGCCCATATCGTCAGTAGTCCGAAAAAGAGGGATAACAGGAAGAACGGGATTTTATCGATAATTTTTTGGGCATCTATCTTCCCTGCTTTGTGGTAGTCGATCAGCAAAAGCACACAGGGCAGCGTTATGGCAAAGCTGCAAGATAAAAGGGATAAAAAAAATGCTATTAACGTTAATAAACGAAAATTTTGATTGTTTTCAGAAAACAAATAACTTATGAGTGAGATCAAATAGAAAAAAACAAATAAAACATGCGCACGGGCCGAAATCCATGCGACGGGTTCAACATTAATCGGATGCAAGGCGAATAAGAGACTGGTGATAAAGCTTATATGGGCATTTTTTAAAAGAAGCCGGGTAAACAAAAAAACCAAACACACGTTCAGCAAATGAAACAAGGTTTGAGTCAGATGGTAAATGTAAGGGTTGTGTCCGAAAAAATGATGATCGAAGGCATAGGATATGTATGCTAAGGGAACAATGCGGCAGTATTTAAAAGAAAAATGTGCGGTCAAGATGTTCTTGATATTAGAGATTGAGAATTCCGTCAGGATAGGATCCTTAAGGATCATCTCGTAGTCGTCCCAATTGACAAAATTATTCATCAGATTCGGGAGATATAAAAACAGCACTAAGGTTAGCACTGTAAGCAAATACATTATGTCATCTTTTTTGAAAAGGATTTTCATCTTTTATGTTTTGCAGTTGCTCCGCATTTATGGGAGTAGATGATTTGGCAAATATTATTCCTAATATTGTCACCAGCAGATAATCTATGATACGAATTAAACTGCTGACGATGATCCCGTTACTGAGCTCCCCTCCCATTTTGACAGTCAAGGCCCCGCACAGCATTTCCGTGATGCCGATATTCCCCGGAACGATACTATAATATTTACTAATAATTAAAGTAAAGGTGAATAGCGCCAACGAAGGCATATCTAAATTGAAATCAATGGCCCTGAAACTGACATAAACCATGAAGAAATAAAGGATAAATTGAATTAAACAATAAAGTGTTAATTTAACAAGATGGATTTTATCCTGTAAATTCGTTTGAAAACCCTGCAGGAAACTATTGACTCTATCTTCGAAATTATTGAGTTTTGGATGCCGCAGGGGGAGTCTAAGGATGAGTTTTAAATAGATCGGCATTAATGCAGTGGTAACAATTATGACAAATAACCAAGCTGAAAGATTATGTCCTTTAATCGAAATGTTGGTGTGGAAAGCGCCCAGCATAAGGAAGCAAAATATAAAAATTGTTACGGCATAATACCAGGACAAAAAGACCATCATGCTGAGGCCTTGAGTGTAAGAAAGATTGTGCTCTTTTTTCAGCTTATAAAGCAAATAAACAGTACGTCCTTGTGTTACATGGAAATTTATGTAACGGGCAATGATGAACATGCGGAACCAGGCATAAAGGCTAATGCCTTTGAGTCCGACTTTGCGGAGGATCATGAGGACATTTGTAGCGTGCGAATAATAAATACCCAGAGTTGCGCCGATCAGGAGTAATGCGTCCGAAATGCGGATTTTCGCAAGCAGTTTTAATTCCTCTTGGTGTCCTCTGAAATAATGGATAATGAGGACAAGAAAGCAAAAAATTATTATTGATTGGATATATTTTTTTACAGATGTTTTGTTCATCGGATTTTTGATTTGACCGTGTAGACGCTAACAAATCCTCAGCAATATGCGGTATCTGTTTCCCGAAAGTGATCAAGCTGATCAAGTGGGCTGTTAATTACCTGCTGAAATATTCTTAACCGTGCTGATAACATCATCGATGTCCTGATCGGTCAACTTTGCCGATAAGGGTAAACTTACGGTTTCTTGTCCGTGTTTTAAAGCGTGTGGATAATCAGTAGGATTCCAGCCGAACGCGTTTTGGTAATAGGGATGCTCAGGAATCGAAAGATATTGTACTCCCACCCCAAGTTTGCTCGCCACCATTTTTTCTAAGAATTGGTCCCTGTTGATGACGGTTGTATCCGGATTAATCCGAATATTAAACAAATGATACGCGTGTTTGGTCTCCGCTTCTACCTCTGCCGGCAAGCCAATGCCGAGATCTTTAAAGCTTTCAATGTATTTGTTCCAAATACACTCTCGCCTTTTTCTGAATACGCCAATTTTTTTAAGTTGATGCATGCCCATCGCGGCCTGTAAATCCATCATGTTATATTTGTAACCACAGCGCGTTACGTAATAATGTTTATGCCCGGCATCAGAAAAACGTTTCCAGGCATCAGCACTTAGCCCGTGCAGGGCCATGATCTTTATGTCATCGATTTTATTTTTATGTTTGCTGATGACCATCCCTCCTTCACCTGTGGTGATGTTTTTAGT
>JAGLNJ010000031.1 GCA_023139575.1 Candidatus Omnitrophota bacterium
ATTAATTCTTAAATCGATGCCATTCGTGTGTGGTCCCGGATTTCAAAATCTGTGAATGCTGCCTTCATGTTATCCCTTTTTTTCTGGCTGCTGCGGCACGGGCTTTATCTTTCTTTTTCATGCGCAGACTCTTGACCGGAGCTTTACCTTTTTCTTTTGGTAAAGGATCGCCTGTTAATTCAAAACCCTTAACGGATTCTCTTTGCAGCCGCATCCTGACCCGCTTTTCAATGAGGGCGAAATGCGCCCGGTCTTCATGTCCAACAAAGGTTATCGCCGTTCCCGGCTCTCCTGCCCTGGCGGTGCGCCCGACGCGATGGATATAATCATCCGGTGAGCGTGGCAGGTCATAATTAACCACATACGGCAGTTTATCTATATCAATGCCCCGGGCAGCTAAATCCGTTGCTACCAGCACCTTGATACGCCTTTTCTTAAAATGCCCCAAGACTTGAGTCCGCCGCGCCTGGGTCAATCCGCCGTGAAAAGTTTCCGCCTCAATATGAGCTTTCTTGAGCTTCGATGCCAGAATATCAGCAGCCCTCACACTTACCACAAAGATCAGCACATGCTGCCATTTTTCTGACCGGATCAAATGCCGCAACAAGGGCCCCCGGTTAGTACGGTTGACCTCAATGGCCCGTTGATGGACACGCTCAACCGTCGGGGCTGTATCCTGAATCTTAATATGCGCGGCCTCAGGCATGAACCTCCGGGTCAAAGCCCTGATCCTATCGCCGATCGTTGCTGAATATAATAAGTTCTGCCTCTTCTGAGGCAACAGGCTCAAGACCGATTCCAACTCTTTGGCGAAACCTAAATTAAACATCTTGTCGGCTTCATCAATGACCAGGAATTTAAGACAGCTGAAATCAACTTTTTGACGCAGCGCCACATCCAACAACCGTCCCGGAGTTGCTACAACAATATCTGTCCCGTGGATCAAACCCCTTAATTGCACATTAATGTTCAACCCGCCAACGACCAACACGGTCCTGATTGGCCTGGTTAAATGCCGTCCGTGGATCTTTATAGAGCTGCTTATCTGCATGGCCAATTCGCGCGTCGGGGTCAAGATAAGCGCCATGATAGTTTTACGTCCTTGATCGGGGGCACCCTGCAATAGCTGTAGAACAGGCAAGACAAAGCCGGCGGTCTTTCCCGTCCCTGTCTTAGCTTCAGCAATAACATCTTCTCCCTTTAGAACAACCGGAATAGATTGAGCCTGAACAGCCGTTGGGTACTTGTATCCGGCATATCCGACGGCCCGCAACAAATCTTCAGATAATCCTAATTTCAAGAATGACATCTCAGACATAATAGCTTATTCTTTTTCCAACTGTTCCCAGTGTTAATATGCCTTAAAGAGCTCATCTTCGACCGATTCAGACCGGATCTGAACCCTGGCTACTTCTTCAGGGTCTTTTTTATAAAGGGCAGCATCAGACAAAAGCGCGTAGAGTTCTTCCTGTTCTTCTTCAAGCTTCTGAATTTGAGCGATTGAACGCTGCAATTCTTTTTCTTTATTGAACAAAGGCTTACCTTTAGCGGCAGTTTTTTTCTGTCTTTTGCCCTTGGCAGGCCTTAACACCCTTCGGCTCGTTCTCTTCACGCTGAGCAAGCCAATCATCATAACCGCCGACATATTCACAAATCTCTCCATTACCTTCAAGCACAATGGTAGAGGTGACCACATTATTTAATAAAACACGGTCATGGCTTACTAAAAACAAAGTTCCGGAATACTCCGTCAAAAGCTCCTCGAGCAGCTCCTAGGTTTCAATGTCCAAGTCATTAGTTGGCTCATCCATCACCAGAAAATTAGAAGGCCTGCTGAAAAGACGCGCTAAAAAAAGGCGGTTACGCTCGCCGCCCGAGAGCACTTTAACCGGCGTACGCGCCCGGTCCGGAGGCCCCGGATTCCCGGGATTGAATACGCGCTCGACCAATTTGCTTTCATTGGGTTTTTTTCCTCACGCATATGCTCAAGAGCTACGACCCTCCCTTCATTGCGGGTACGCCTCGCTTTTATGCCTTTGCGGATCCACAATTCTTCCGCGGCCAGTTTCTTGTCAAAAACAGCGCGTTGGACGGATTCAACTTCCAGAGCCATTCGTTTGCGTTTCAAAAATGTTTGATAATCGCATGACCAATTAAAAATTTTACCGCAGTCAAGTTCCATAATACGGGTGGCTAAATTAGTCATGAACTTGCGGTCATGGGTGACAAAAAACAATGTGCCCGGGTAATTTTTTAAAAACTCTTCCAGCCAGTTAATCGTATCGACATCCAAATGGTTGGTAGGTTCATCAAGAAGTAGAATATCAGGCCTGATGACTAGGGCTTTGGCCAAAAGCACCCTGCGTTTTTGTCCGCCCGACAAGGTTTCGAAATCAGTTTCCCCTTTTAATTTCACATGAGAAAGCACATCTTCCGCTTGCGAATCCAGATCCCACCCATTTGTATGATCGAGCTCTGTTTGTAAACGGTCAAGTTCTTGCATAAGTCGGGGTGTCTGCTCACGGTGTAAACGGTGGACTACGTGATGATAGTCGCTTAAGAGCTTGGCTCGCTCGCCTAAGCCAGAAAACACAATATCAAACACTGTGCCTTTGATGTCATGAGGGACTTCCTGCGGTAAGCGCGTAACCTTAACACCTTTTTGATAAATGATCTCACCGCCAGCAACTTCTATATGGCCGGCCATAACCTTCATCAATGTGGTTTTACCCACGCCATTGCGACCCAGTAAGGCCACCCTTTCGCCTGGCTCCAACTGCAGGCTCACGCGATCAAATACCAACGATCCCCCCAAAGCAAGGGTAACTTCCTGTAAACTAATTAGTGCCATAGTTTTCTTGAAAAAACCGGGACACATCCCTTTTTGGTATGTGTCCCGGTTTTTTCTGCCCCAGCTTTTTAAAATCTCTACACCACGACCTTATCAATCACAAAATCATTGAGCATTTCGCGCAGGCCCTCTACGTCGGCTTCATCATAATGCCCTTTATCCAATAAATCCCCATCCAGGACATCTTCATGCGCGACAAAGGTCTGCAGAACATATTTACGCGGCTCCTTTACCTGCATGGCAATCTGCAAAAGATCCTGCGGCTGCAGCAAAGGCTTAACCACGGTTGTGCGGAACATATATTCAATCTCTGAATCTTCAACAAGTTTGACACTTTCCAGGATCTGATTCAAATCCACATCCACCCCGGTCAATTCTTTATACCGGCTGAAAGGCCCCTTGATATCCATTGCAATGAAATCGACCAGTTTTTCATCAATAATTTCTCTTAAAAAATCGGGGCGGCTGCCATTGGTGTCCAACTTAACGGCATAACCTAAAGCCTTTATCTTACGCATAAAATCCTTTAGATCATGCTGAATCGTCGGCTCACCACCGGTGATAACCACCCCGTGGAGAAGATGCCGCCTTTTTTCCAGGAAAACCATGATCTCCTCTTCGGACATCAAGGAAGTAAATTCATTGGGGAGAACAAGTTTTTTGTTATGGCAGTACGAACAACGAAAATTACATCCCTGGGTAAAGATCACGCAGGATACTTTACCCGGGAAGTCAATGAGAGAAAATTTTTGAAAACCGCCTATTCGCATATACAGTACGTCTTTCTTGTGCCGAATTCTTCTTTTTTCCCATGATTCCACTGTTTGACCGGTCGAAGGTAACCCACTACGCGGGAATACACTTCACATTCATTTTCACACTTTAGACAATAATGATGCTCGCCGGCCACATACCCGCAGTTCGGGCAAACACTGAAGGTCGGTGTGATGGTGAAATACGGCAAGCGATACTTCGTGCATACAGTCTTCACAAACTGCTTTAAGGCTTCATTGTCAGTGATGCGCTCCCCGACAAAGATATGCAGTACCGTCCCGCCGGTATACCGGGCCTGCAGATGGTCCTGCATGTCAAGGACAGCAAAGATGTCATCAGAAAAATTCACCGGCAAATGCGTGGAGTTGGTATAAAAAGGTTCTTTGCCCAATTTATATTGCTCTTCATTGGCGCAAATGATATCCGGGAACCTCTCTTTATCGGCGCGCGCCATACGGTAGGTTACGCCTTCCGCCGGCGTGGCTTCTAAATTATAATTATTGCCTGTTTCTTCTTGATAGACAATCAGCTTGTCACGCATAAAATCCAGGACAACCCCGGCAAAGTCCTGCCCCTTAGGTGTCGTGATGGACTCGCCGAAAAGGTTCAAACAGGCTTCATTCATGCCGATCAAGCCGATAGTGGAAAAATGGTTTTTCCAGAACTGGTCAAATCGCAGCTTAACTTGCCTTAAATAAAACCGTGAGTAAGGATACAATCCTGATTCAGTAAATTCTTCTAAAACCTTCCGCTTGATCTCCAAACTATCCCGCGCGATATCCATGAGCTCCTCCAGGCTCGCCATGAATTCTTCTTCATTGCTGGACTCATATCCCAACTTGGGCATATTGATGGTGACCACACCGGCAGAACCCGTCTGCGGAGAAGCTCCGAAAAGCCCGCCTCCGCGGCTGCGCAATTCGCGATTATCCAAACGCAGGCGACAACACATGCTGCGGGCGTCTTCCGGTTTCATATCAGAATTAACAAAGTTAGCGAAATACGGTATCCCGTATTTCGCGGTCATCTGCCATAATAAAAAAAGATTGGGATTATCCCAGTCGAAGTCTTCACTAATATTATAGGTCGGAATAGGAAAAGTGAAAACGCGACCTTTGGCGTCACCTTCAAGCATCACGTCCAAAAAGGCCTTGTTGATGATATCTATTTCTTCCTGAAAGTCTTTGTATGTTTCCTTTTGCGGTTTGCCACCGATGATAGCCGGTTGGTCAGCCAAATAGGATGGCGGATGCAGATCAAAAGTCAAATTCGTAAAAGGAGTTTGAAAACCAACCCGCGTGGGAACATTGACATTAAAAACGAACTCTTGTAAAGCCTGCTTGACGTCGTTATAAGATAAATTGTCATTACGAATAAACGGCGCTAAAAGGGTATCAAAATTTGAAAAAGCCTGCGCCCCGGCAGCCTCTCCTTGAAGGGTATAAAAGAAATTAACAATCTGCCCTAAGGCGCTTCTTAAGTGCTTGGCCGGCAATGATTCCATTTTCCCAGAGGCCCCTTTGAAACCCTGAGCCAAAAGATCATGCAAATCCCAACCCACACAATAAACACTTAGTAAACCTAAATCATGTATATGCAAGTCACCACTAGAATGCGCTTCCTTAATACTGGGGGTATAAATTTTATTGAGCCAGTAAATCTTGGTAATCTCGGTAGAGATATAATTATTTAAACCTTGTAGTGAATAAGCCATGTTACTATTCTCATTGACCTTCCAGTCTGCCTTATCAAGATATTGGTCAACCAATCCAACCTGGCTTTTTGAGGCAATCTCTCTTATCTTGGCATGTTGATCGCGATAAATAATATAAGATTTAGCCGCTTTTTTATAGGGAGATGTTAAAAGAACTTCTTCTACTATATCCTGGATCTGCTCAACAGTTGGTTCCGCGTCTTCAATCATCTGGTGCATAATATTGAGAACCCTGATTGTCAGGTTTTTAGCAGTCTTTTCGTCAAATTCATCGGTCGCTTTTCCTGCTTTAATGATGGCACTGGTGATTTTTTGCGGGTCAAAGTCGACCTGAGCACCATTTCTTTTGGTGATGGTTGCGATCGTTACAACTGACTCCATATACTCTCCCCCTTTTTAATACTGGTCAAACATTTATAAAACAACTTCTTGTGTGCATATAGTATTATATACACAATATGTAGTATTTCAATAAGTAATTGTACGTAGATATTGTGTTTTTTGCTGAGTTTTTAACCGGAAAGATGCTGGATGAAACCGGTCATTTTGCCTGCTCTTTCTTGCGGCCTGGAACAGACGGGAACAAACAAAAACGGCTAAAAAGCAGGCCCAATAAACCCCAACGACAAAGTAACGATTTAAGAAAATGTCATTATAACGAAATCATACAGAATTGCCAGCATTTTTTTATTGGATATTTAATTTTTTTAATATCCACATCATGGGACACCAATTGGTGAAGGCAGACTGCAGAAGATTGACGCCAATGAAGGCGGAAAACCATAACCAATGCGGATGGACAAAGCGCGCGAGCGCTAAACTCACGAGGAGAAACGCACCCGCACTCTTAAAAATGATAACGAAACCGGAAGAAAATATTTTTGTTTTTCTTCATCATGCCAAACTGCGTTATATCATCTTCACCCCAAAGCAGGTTAGCGCCTACGGTTACTTTCCACTGATCATTGATGTCATAGGCTGCCGAGGACCTGACATAACCGTCACTATCCGACGGTGAGTAAAAATTAAACAGGTTGATCTGAACAGTTTGATTCTTGAACATTTTTGTAATCCTCTGCGTCAGCAGATGACGGTATTCATCAAACACATAATCAGCCGGCAATAAATTATCTTTATAATTTCCATAATTCAGACGGTTCTCAAACAGGTATTGAAACCCCACACTCCAATCATTGCCCAAATTCTTACTATAGCCGCCCATAACTTTAAGCATGGAGTTTGCGATCAATCTATTGCTTCCGTCGGAATCTTCCCGTGAACGGTTATAGCCGAATTCCAAATTACTAATACCGGAAAAAAAAGGACCGCGCACGCTCCATCCATACACATCAACCCGCGGATAAAAAAGTTCCCGGTTTAGTTCATCCTTATACCCCGTTGGATTTTTGTAAAGTCCTTTGAAGTAATACAACGCCCACTCATGGCTCCCTATGCCGCGGTAAAGGCGGGCCGCGTATTCATTGTTGGACATCCGCCAAGGCGGCTCAATGATTTCCCGGTCAGAATTTGTCCCTGCTATACCGCCTTGAAAACTGTCAAAAAAAGACAACCGGTCGCCTTGAGCTAAGGTGTTTGGCGTGAAACACGGCACAACAATAAAATCAATATTCATCATCTGCGGATAAAAGGAGGCCTTAACGGCATCCGACGGCTTCTTCAGATATTCATCTTCCCGTCCGGTGAAGAACGACACATAATCCTTAGGGAACATATCATTGATAAAAAGATAATCGCCTGTCCCCCAGGTCAAGACCTGCCGTCCGGCTTTCACATCCATCATATCAAGCGGACTCAAGGACAGATTCAGTTCGCGCAATTCAAAGCCGGTCTTGCCTGAATAGTATTCGTCAACGGTGAAATCCCCTTTGAGGTTAAAAACCCCGCCCTTCTCGCCGAGATAGCCTTCTTCAAAAAAATGATTTGTCTTCAACTGCAGGCGTTGTTCAAACAGATTAAAACTGTTTCGTTTCGTTGTGTCATCACTGAGTTTAACCCCGTAAGCAAATTCGCCGAAGCCGTGGATTTCCGGCATCGCCCCGTACAACGGTCCCACCCAGGTCGAGACCGAAAGGGCCACAAAAAGAAATAGAAACCGTTTCATAAAATATCATCTCCCCTTTATTTCACCCATTTAACCGGAGGCCGGCGCAGATACCTCTCGGCGAAAATACTATCCTCGATCTCATTATCATACTTGATATTTGAAAATTCCATCTCTGTCTCTCCCCCGCGCTGCAAATCCTTCGCCACTGACTTCATAACTGTAGGGTTGCCTTGCACGTCCCGGATGTCCAGGGCCTCAATAGATCGGATAAGCTGATCATCAGCGTCATAGTATTCGGACTTAAAGGGCAGAAAATCATGCTTTCTCACCCAAATTAAATAATAAGCAAATTCCACGCCCTTCGTCTCTACCGGCACATTCTTGATCTTATAATAATCATCCGTAGTCTCAACTAACTCATGTGTATCAGCCTGCAGCCCCCTCCCTGAAACATCTTCATAAACAAAATGCGATCCCACAAAACTCGAGCGTTTATCGCTGGCCGCAATACGGCGTACCAGATCCAGCGCCGGAAGATAAAGCCAGCGGTCGTCATCCTTATCTAAATATTTCCATACCATATAAACCATCTTCGCAATATCATCCGGTTCTTTGAAATACACATAGAATTTCTGCTCACCGCCATCCTGCACATCGAACCGCAGAATGCGGAACTCCCTATTACGCGTTCTACCCTGAGAATCCTTAATGGTCATCTTCACATCAGACAACCCATCTGCCCCGGCATAATACGCCGTCAAATTGGCCTTCTCAACGATCTGCCCGACGGTTAATTCCTGGGCGAAAACAGCCCCCGCGAACATACTCATAAAGAGCATCGCCCCCGTTAAACCCAACATTCCCTTTTTCATTTCTCAGTCTCCTCTGTTATACAAATTTTCCGCTTCGCGGCCACGTGACAAATACCCGCAAAGACAACAATAATTCCTATCGTAATAAGAGTTGCCGGCTTAAAACCGATAGCCGTATAACCCAAAAGCACATACGCTACCGCTATGCCGACAAACAGGGCGATCAGCATGCAATGACCGCAATGGCAAACCACGCCCGTCTCTGATTTCTTAAAAAAAGCCTGCGGTTTAAAAGATATAATCGCCGGCAAAATAAACAATGTCGCCAGACTGGATACCGCCATGATGGTGAACATAAAAAAGCCGACTGTTTTATAAGGAATGAGCGGTGAGGCCAAAAGCGGCAGAAACCCGATAGCCACGACCAGGGCATTACGCACGATCGCCCGTCCGGGCCCGCGGAACATTTCTTCAGCGGTTGCGTTCCAATCATTTCTCTCATGATTCACTTCAATAGCCCGCTGGATAAAATGAATCGCGAAGTCGATCGACAATCCCAGCGTCAGGGCCGAAAGGACCGCCACCGGCATGTCGTAATCTTTCCCGAACAACCCTAAAAGGCTATAAATAAACAGAATGGTGACAGTCAGCGGAATCATCGATATCAAGGCCTTCACCGGCGAGCGGAAAAGAAACAGCATCATAAAAAGAACGATGACAAAGCTTCCCATAAAATTCTTCAGCATCCCCCCTACCATATTATTCTGCCACACGACATTAATATAGGCCAGCCCCGCCCAGCCTGTTTTTATCGAATAAGGCGGCGGGTTGTTCTTGATATATTGATTAACCGTCTTTACAACCTGGTCCATATCTTTGTTGTCACCGCTCTTCAACTGGATCCAGAGGTTAAGTTTAGAATAATCGGGCGTTGTAAAATGCCAAAGATCATCAGGCTTGTGAGAATTCTCAAAAGAGATCAGGCTTTGCGCCACGGCCTGTTTAGTTCTGGGAATAACATTATTGGCTTTATCCCCTCCCAACAATTCATAATAAATCTTTTTGACGATATCCGTCAGGGAAGTGGATTTTCCGACCAGATTGCTTTGCTGCATCACCCGCTGAAGTTTTTCAACATAGACCAGCATATCCGGCCGCAGGAAGACCTCGTCATCTTTATTTGCCGCCTCCATAACAAGATAGGCTTCATACGTACCCGCAAAATGATGATTGAGGATCTTGTCGGCTACCCGAATAGGATGCTTCGCATTGAACCACCTCACAGGATTATCATTAACCTTAATACGGCTCATGCCGTAAATTGATAAGCCCACTAACAGAAGCGATATGGCAAAAACCACTTTATATTTTTTAACAACAATATGCTTCACGCCCTGCAACATCTTATTAAGGATGGGGGCCCCTTGATCTGTCTGACCTTGCATCATTTTCGTGAAAGATTTCTCATTCAGCAGCATGATATAGGCCGGAATCAGCGTAATCGTCAAAGCCCAGGCGATCAAAACCCCAATCGCGACAAACACCCCAAAGATCTGCACCGGCGGAATAGGTGAAAAAGACAACGAAAAAAAACCTACAGCAGATGTCAGGGAGGTAAAAAGCATCGGGCTGAATAATTCATCAACAACTATCAAAATAGTTTTCTTTTTATCCTGAACTTTAGGATAAACATCAAAGAATTCACTTAAGATATGAACCGAATCCAGTACGGCGATCGGCATAAGAAAGATCGGTATCATCGAGCTCATGATATGCACAGGAAACCGAAAGCCGATAAGCAAACCCATGGTCATCGCTACCGTTGCGATAGCCACAATCATCGGCGCGATGACCAACCCTGCGGATTTAAAAAAGAAAAGCATCAATAAAAAAATGACCAAGCCAGCCAAAGGCGCTGATACAGCCATTTGCTTAAACATCTCTGCGCCGAATTGATCATTCGCCACCGGCAACCCGGTTATATAATATTCTTCATCCCCCTCGTATTGCGAATAGATCGCACGGATTTGTTCAGCGATTTCATAGCTCGTGTCCTTTTTATCAATAGGAACATAAAGGCAAAGCGCCTTGCCGTTTTCAGAAACAACCGTGCCTTTAAAAATAGGATGATTCTGCGCCTGCCTGCTGATCTTTTTGGCCTCCTCTTCACTTTTGGGTGGGGTTTCCATCAGCCAATTAAAGCTAACCGCGCCCAGGCCTGCCTGTCCGATATCATCCTTTGTCGAGGGGGCGATAATTTCCGTTTTAATGACACCTTCAATCTTTTCGATCTCTTCGGTTATGTTATAAATTTTCGTTAACGTCTGAACATTAAAAACCCCTTGCGCATGCTGCTCATTAACAATACCTAGAACGATCATGTCATAAACGGCAAATTCTTTCTTGATGTCATTGTGAAAAACCCGCACTGGCGCATCCTCGGGGAGCATATTCTCCGGATCGGTATCAACAGAGATCTTGGGGAATTGAAAAAGAGCCGTTACCACAAGAACCACTGTAGCCAGCATGATTATTTTGGGCCGTTTAACGGCAAACTGAATAATATTTTTGATCATTACATCCTCCTCTAATATCTTATTCTGAAACTTTGCAGCTTTCCTTAATACAGTTTAGTACTTTTAAGACATTGCGGTTTTGCAGATAATAATGGCAGACATTGGATTCTTTCCTGAAGCTGACGATTCCGACATTTTTCAATGCAGCCAAATGCTGTGAGGTCATGGATTGACTGGCCTCTAAAGCGGCTTGTAATTCATGAACAGAAACTTCTTTTTTATCCTTCAGAATACGCACGATCTCCAACCGCATCGGATGCGCCAAAACCCGCAGCACCCGGGCGGCCCTTTCCAATAATTTTATATCCTGTTTCTTCATAAGCCCCCTCATTGATTCGAATATTAGTATATTATTGTCAATGACAAATTTTTACCCCTCGTGATTGGCCGCATTCTTCATCAAAAAGCGTTCAATCCGTTCAGGCACGGACGCGCCTTTTTGTAATAATATCTTTCTATATTCGTCGGCTCGTCGAAAATTCTTTTGCGTTAAATAATGAACAAGCAATTTATTATACGCGTCGATATAATTGGGATTAAGCTTAACAGTCTTCTTCCACATCGCCTCAGCCTGATGATATTTCCCTTGCATATAATACAGAACACCTAAATTGTAATGCGCATTGTCATATTCAGGGTTGATCCTTATCTCTTCTAAATATTCCTCTTCCGCCTTTTGAAAATCTTTTTCCCCTACCGCGATAATGCCCAAATTGTTATGAACCATGGCTTCATGGGGATTTAAAGACAGGGGTTTTTGATAGGCCTCTTTTGCCAGATCAATTTTTCCTTCCAGTTGATACATGGCCCCCAAATTGCGGTGTGCCAAAGGCGAATGCTTTGAGGTCGCAACGGCATTTTCCCAGAAAGCAAAACGGTCTTTATAATGCCGGCTATGCCCCCAGGTTAAAACCGTAAAAAGACCTACAACCGCTACGACGAAGATATGAAGCCCTTTTAAATTACCGCCCCTCCCCCTTGCCATTTCCAGGAGAATGACCAAAAAACCCACCAAAGGCAAATAAAGACGGTACTCATGCTTTAAGAAGCTGACGATTAACGCCGGCGCTAAAAACAGGACAAACCATGCCAGCCCAAAGGTAATAACAGGCCATCTGCGTTGCCTGCTAAAGTAAAGGCCGATCGTTATGACAATTATGGTGATAAAACCTTCTATAAAGGTGAGATCCCTGAGAACAGGCAAAACAGAAAGGCGGAAAGGAAAACACGCCTTGCCTAGATAATTGACTATAGAAGGGGCATTCTTCACCATCGTCTGAACCATAATCAGGAAGGGAATTTTACTTTCTGACGAAATGATAAGACCCCACCCCCACACACTCATAACGACTATCCAACAAACAAAAAGGGCAATGCCCTTCTTTAAATCTTTCTTATCCGATGGGAAAAGAAAAAAGTACAGGACACATAATATCGGTAAAATTATCGCTGTCTCTTTTGTCAATAAAGCGCATACAAGAAAAAATAAATGGCCAATCAAGACAAGCGCGCGGCGTTTCTTTAGATACCCTAAAAAGAAAAGAAATGAGCTTAAGACAAAACCCCCTAAAAGTGAATCTGTCCGTCCCGGAATCCAGGCAACCGCGGAGGTCAAGACCGGGTGAACACAAAACACCAAAGCAAAAAGAAATGACGTGATCCGTTCATACCCTAAACGGCAAAATAAGGCAAAGACGAGCATGGCACCGATAAGATGGAATAACACATTGGAAAAATGATAACCGATCAACGAGCCGCCGTAAAGATGCGCGTCAATAATAAAGGAAAGGCTGACCATTGGCCGGTAAAAGACCTTCGAAATCAGATCCGGCCGGACAAACACCTCCTTGATATGGCCGGCATTCTTTAAATACCAGCCGTAATCTTGAATCCAGACATTATCATCTAAAAACGTTAGATCAAAAAAGAGGGTTTTACTGTAAAGAAGAATCCCGACAAATGCGATCCATAGAAAGGGACGCCAGGACTTGATAAAAATTTTATCAACATTGATTGTCATGGAGGGCGCACTGTCATTGCCTGCCTGTCCCGCGCAGTCTGGCGGGAACCAAATCGGGCAAGCTATTAATAAGACTCTACACTTCTTTTATACCGAACCCGATTTCCGCTTCCGCGACAACCTTATCTTTCACGAATGTTTTCATCTTCAAAAAGCCGGCTTTACTCATCATCTTAACAGTGGTCACCTCGATGCGCAGCTGGTCACCGGGTACAACAGGCTGCAGAAAACGCGCCTTGACTTTGGCAAGGTAATATATAAGGTCCGTACCGTGCAAATTCTTGCTGTAATAGAAATACACGCATCCCGCCTGGGCCATAGCTTCGACGATCAAGACGCCCGGCATAACCTTTTCTTCCGGGAAATGGCCGATAAAATAAGGTTCATTGACAGTAACATTCTTGATAGCCACTAATTTTTCATTCGGTTCAATCTCAACGACCTTGTCGATCATCAGAAAAGGGGGGCGGTGAGGGATAATCTTTTGGATTTCTAATACATTAAGCTCCATAATACGATCCTTTCTCATGCATGTAAGATTTTAAAAAGCCCTTATGGTCTCTCTCATTTCTGCTGTTACATCTTTATTCTCAAGTAATGGCTAATCCGCCGTCTATCTGCAGAATTTGTCCCGTGATATAGGCGGCATCATCACTTAATAAAAATTTCACGCATTCAGCCACCTCCTCGGCCCTTCCGATACGCCCGAGGGGGATACTTTTAAGAACTTGTTCTCTTTGCGATTCGCTTAATCCTGATAAAATATCTGTTTCTATAAAGCCGGGTGCTATGGCATTGACCTTTACCCCATAAGCCGCGACCTCTTTTGCCAAAGACTTGGTAAAAGCGTTCATCCCTCCCTTGCTGGCGGAATAGTTGGTTTGCCGGGCTAAACCGGTAACGCCGCTGATAGAAGAAATATTAACAATCTGCCCCTTCTTTTGCTTTAAAAAAGTCACTATGCAATTGCGCGAAACATTAAACATGCCATTGAGATTAACATCAATAACCTTCTGCCAATCCTCCTGCGTCATCATCATTAAGGCCTTATCAATAATGATCCCGGCGTTGTTAATCAGGATATCCAATCCTCCCAAGCCTTCTTTGACTTTTTCAACCCACTTCTTCACAGCATCAAAATCCGTTACATCAATGCGATGCGCCAGGCATTTAACCTTTATAGGCGTTATCTCATCAATAAGCGATTGCGCGGCTTCTTCATTATGCGCATAATTGAAAGCGACCTGACATCCTTGCCCGGCCAACATTTTTACAATCGCTCTGCCTATGCCGCCTGAGCCGCCGGTTACTATCGCCACTTTGTTTTTCAACGCTTCCATATCACTTTTTCTTATTGTATTTTTTCAGAATAAGACAAGCATTGCTGCCATTAGGCCCGAAATTAATAATCATAATATATTTTAAATTTGCTGTTCTTGACTCACCCGGCACAAAATCCAGATCGCACTCAGGATCTTTTTCTTTGTAATTCACTGTTGGCGGAATAAAACCCTCCGACAAAGCCCCCAGGCCGGCCCCAACGGACAAAGCCCCGGAAACGCTGAAAGATTCCCCTACCATTGATTTTACAGAGCTGACCGGGATCTTGCGGCTTTGTTTGCCGAACACCTCTTTGATGGCAGCCACCTCAATCCTGTCTGCGGCCTGTGTTGAATTGGCATTAGCGCAAATATAATCAATATCCGTTGTTCCAAGGCCGGCCTGATCAAGCGCGTTCTTAATCGCCTGTTTAACACCTGTACCTCCGGGATTATATCTGTTTATCCGGAACGGATCAAAGGAATAACCGAAAGCCGCTACTTCGGCTAGAATGTCGGCCTTTCGCTTCATAGCATGGTCATAATCTTCCATCGCCACAAGCCCCGCCCCTTCCCCGAAGGTGATGCCGTTTCTTCGTTTATCAAAAGGACAATTGATAAAGGCCTCTCCCTCTTTCGATCCGGACAAAAATTTCAAAGAATGAAAACCAAAATAGGTCTGCAAACACATCTCCTCGACCCCGCCGGCAAAAACCAGCTTGGTGCGGTCAAACTGTATAAAGTCATAAGCATATTGCAGGGCATCAAGGCTGGCCGTAAATCCACTGGAAATCGTGACATTAAAACCTTTGATATTGCACCAAATGGAAACTTGGCTCGCCGGAGAATTAATAACGGTGTTGGGAAATAAGCCGGGATTGGTATACCGCGGCCCCTCTTTTAATGTCACCTCATCAAAATCAGCGATACTTTTGACACTGCCCATCGTTGTCCCGACTGCCACCCCTATATCATCGGTATTTTCTTCCGTAATTTCAAACTTGCTGTCAGCGACCGCCATTTTCGCGCAAGACACTAAAAGCTTGGTGCTGCGATCCAAAAGCCGCAGCCCTTTCTTCCCCATATACTCTTTAGGATCGAAATCACGAATTTCTCCAGCCTGATCGACATTGAACGGCTCTGTATCAAATAAAGAAACAGGCCCGTAACCGGCTTTTCCCTCTTTGAGGGATTGCCAAAATTCTTCCTTGCCTTTGCCATTGCAGGCCAAGATACCTAAACCAGTAATAACAACTCTTTTTTTCATGATCCTATTATAATAAAAATTTAAATTTATCTCAATGCCAAGCCCAAAACAACTGTTTATGATACTTGATCCTGCAGAACATATTTCGCAAGGATGTCAGTCTCAATATTCATCTCTTCGCCATCCGTTTTGATCCCAAAGGTCGTAACATCCAAGGTGTGCGGGATGAGATAAACAGAAAATTGTTTCTTTTTCACCTCACCAACGGTTAAACTCACGCCATCCAACGTCACCGACCCCTTTGGGACAATATATCGCATCAACGGTTTGTCCATCTCAATCTGGAACTCAACATAATTCGGCAAGGTAACGATTTTTTTGAGCCTTCCGACACAATCCACATGACCGGAAACAAAATGCCCGCCTAACCGGCCGTTGACTTTGAGCGAACGTTCTAAATTTACCGTCCGTTTTGGCTTGTAATGCTTCATTGTTGTCGCATCAAGTGTCTCTTTCATCAGATCAAATCTCATGACAGAGCCTTTTTTCGATGTGACCGTAAGGCAGACACCGTCTACGCAGAGGCTGTCCCCTATCTTTGCGCCCTTATGCACGGTATCTGTCTTGATGGTGATGGTGGCAAAATTCTCTTTACGCGCCACGTTTTGAATCACCCCTTTTTCTTCTACAATTCCGGAAAACATAATACGAAACCCCCTATTATCTTTTTCTATATTTTACATAACCTTCTAACACAATATCATCCGCGATGCTTTTTGTTTCAACCGAATCAAGTTTTATCGCATGATTAACGTTATCAATTTCCAATCCCTGAACAGAACTCAAGGCCGCTTGATCGCCAATGATCTTAGGCGCCACAAATATTTGCATTTTATCAATGAGTTTTTCTTTTAAGGCGCTGCCTACTGTCTGCGCACCGCCTTCAATCAGAATATGTGTTAACGCCTCACCGGCCAGGATTTTTAATAAGCCCCCTAAATCAACACGCCCCTTTTTTTGAGCGCAGACAATGATCTTAGCCCCTTTTTGTTCTAACATCTTCACCTTTTTAGCCGGCGCTTTTTGAGTTGTCACGATAATGCATTGATGTTTTTGGGATTCTTTAAAGATTCTGGCAGTTGCCGGTGTCTTCAAGGTCGAATCAAGAATAATTTTCTTTATCGCTTTTCTTTTGCCATTTAAATAAGGATCATCTTTAAGAACAGTATGGATCCCTACCATGATGGCATCATAATTATCGCGCAATCGATGAGCATATGCCCGTGTCCTGGCACTTGTTATCCATTTTGAATGACCATTAGCTGCCGCAATTTTGCCGTCGAGAGTTTGAGCGATCTTAGCCGTGACAAAGGGACGTCCTTTTATCATAACAGTCAAAAAGGCCTCGTTTAACCGCCGCAGTTCTTTCTCGAGCAAGCCAACTGCCACTTTAATATTTGCCTTCTTCAATTTTCTTATGGATTTCCCCTTAGTGAGCGGGTTAGGGTCTTGGTGGCCGATAAAAACTCTTTTTATGCCGCATTGAATGATTTGGTCAACGCAGGGCGGAGTGCTCCCAAAATGAAAACACGGCTCAAGGGTGACATACAAGGCAGCTCCTTTGGCCGCGGGCCCTGCCTTTTTTAAAGCAATAACCTCAGCGTGCGGGCCACCGCATTTCTTGTGCCAGCCCTCAGATATAATCTTTCCATTCTTTACAACTACAGCCCCGACCATCGGATTAGGAGACGTCTTCCCTCTTCCCTTGGCGGCGAGCTCATAAGCGCGTTTCATATATTTGATATCTGAAAAATTTTCTCTCATTGTGACTATGTGACCTTAAATATTGATCTCTTAACCTAGAAAAGCGCTTCTTTCCTTCAGCTGCACAACATTTTCATAATCAATCTGAATCTTACCGATATAAGTGGAATGCTTAAAGCCTCCATGGGCATCAGAACCGCCCGTCATGACTAAATCATACTTCTTCGCCAAGCCCGCGTAAAAGGTCGTGATCGTCGCCGAGCAATTCGGATAATACACCTCAATACCTCCTAACCCCGCTTCAACGAAACTCGCGATCAGTTCATCTTTATTTGTCACCATCGGATGGGCCAAAACAGCAACCCCTCCGGCTTTATTGATCAGTTCAATCGCCTCACAGGGAGTCTGCCGGTATTTGGGAACGTAGGTGGGACATTGATCACCTAAATAACGGGCAAAGGCTTGAAAGGTATTCACCACCCATCCCTTTTCGATTAATAGCTTAGCCAAATGAACACGGCTGATGGAATTCGACCGGGTTAAAGCAAACACTTCTTCGAACGAAATATTATTAATCCCCTCGGCCCTGAGGTTCTCAAGCATTTCTTTGATGCGCTCCAGACGATGGTCTTGAAATTTCTTTAATTGGTTTAAGAAGGTCTCGTTGTTGTGGTCAAAGCAGTACCCGAGAATATGCACATCCTTCTGATGAATCTCGGCGGATAATTCAACACCAGCCAAGACCTCCAGATCATTATCAGCGGCAGCCTCTATGGTTGGTTGCACACCCTCTAAGGTGTCATGATCGGCTATAGCGATACAACCTACTTTTTCTCTTAGGGCTTCTTCTACAATTTCTTGAGGAGAGGAGGAACTGTCGGAATAAAAGGAATGAATATGAAGATCCGCGGTTTTATTCACTCTCGGGTTTTTCTTGAATAATTTCGGTTTTATGGATTTTATCTAGAATACCGTTAACAAACTTGCTCGATTCAACATCGCCATACTTTTTAGCTAATTCAATCGCTTCATTAATACTGACTTTAGGAGGGATGTCCGGGGCAAATGCTAATTCATAGACGCCGAGACGCAGAATGTTTCTATCGATAATGGCCATGCGTTTGAGCTGCCAATTCGTGGCGTATTCGGATATTTTTTTATCAATACTCTCGAGATTTTTGTCTATCCCGTACATTAATCGGCCGGTAAATTCCTGAACTTCTTGAACCGCGGTCTCTTCATTTTCCCAGAATTTTTTTACAGCAACATTTGTATCCACCCCCGTAATATCTTTTTGATATAAAATCTTTAAGGCAGCTTCTCTAGCTAATGTACGTTTTCGCATTTATCCCTCCCCCTTTTCAATATCCCAGAAAAACATTTGTATCAAATATCAAACAATAAATTATATCTTAGACAAGACATTAACCATTTCAACAAGAGCGCAGGCCGCTTCCTTGCCCTTATTATCCCCGTTATCTTTGGATCGGGCATAGGCCTGATTGATGGTATCCGTAGTGATGACACCCAAAACAACCGGCTTGCCTGTAATCAGAGACGCCTCCCGGATCCCGGCTGCACAGTTTTCTGCGACCAGCTCAAAGTGAAATGTATCACCCCGGATCACAGCCCCCAAACAAATCACGCCGCTGACCGTTTTCTTTTTAGCCAGCTTCAGGGCCGTTAAAGGGATCTCAAAAGCCCCGGGGACCCAAACAACAGTGATCTGATTTTTCTTTACTCCCAAACGCGCCAACTCCTTGAGGCATCCATCTAATAATTTTTCTGTTATAAAATCATTAAAACGGGAAACAACAATTCCGAAATTCTTACGCGGGCTTTTACCTTTGCCCTCTATCTTTTTAATCATAATATCCAGTCAAACTCTTACTCTGATTTATAAAAGGTGCCCCAACTTCTCTTTCTTTGTCTGCAAATATTTGCCGTTCACTTCATTCGGCTGTGATTTTAAGGCAATCCTTTCAACCACCGTCAGGCCGTAGCCTTCTAAACCGACGATTTTGCGCGGGTTATTTGTCAGCAATCTGATTTGCTTTACACCCAGATCCGCCAGGATTTGAGCGCCAATCCCGTAATCACGCAAGTCCGCTTCAAACCCCAAGGCTTCATTAGCCTCGACAGTATCCATACCCTTATCCTGTAAATGATAGGCTTTGATCTTATTAACCAAACCAATGCCTCGGCCTTCCTGACGCATGTAGAGCAAAACCCCGGATCCGTTTTCCTTAATAGCCTTAAGGGCATTATGCAGCTGGCCGTTGCAGTCGCAACGCTTGGAACCAAACACATCACCTGTCAAACACTCTGATTGAACGCGCACCAGCTCAGGAACAGATCCATCAATATCGCCGTATATTAACGCCAAATGAGCCATGCGATCTATTGTTGCCTCATAGCAAAACAGTTTAAAATCCCCGTATTCTGTAGGCAAAGTTGTTTCTACAGAACGCTTGATGAATTGTTCATACTTCCTGCGGTATTCAATGAGGCTGTCGATTGTGCAGATTTTAATATCATGTTGTTTAGAGAATTCTTTCAAGTCCTCGGTTCGGGCCATTGTCCCGTCTTCATTCATGATCTCGCAAATAACACCCGCCGGAAAAAGACCGGAAACGCGCATCAAGTCCACTGATGCTTCCGTATGCCCCGCGCGAACAAGCACGCCGCCTCTTCTTGCTCTTAAGGGAAAAATATGTCCGGGCGTTTCTAAATCACTTGGTTTCGATTTAGGATCAATCAAAACCTTAATGGTATGCGAGCGATCATAGGCTGATATACCGGTGGTGATGCCTTTGGCCGCATCGACAGATATCGCCCAACCACAATTGCTCGGTTGGTGCTGATGATTCGACAGGATATTATCTTTCATAGGGTGCAGACCCAAATCATTTAATCTTGAATCCTCCATAGGAACACAGATCAAGCCGCGAGCATAACGGGCCATAAAATTAATCTTTTCCGGTGTGATAAACTCAGCCGCGACCAACAAATCCCCTTCATTCTCGCGGCCCTCATCATCCATGACGACCACCATTTTTCCTTGCTTTAAATCTTCGATAACTTCATGAATTGTGTTGAACATCTTTGCCCTCACGGTTTAAGGTTTTTTGATAAATTCTTATCCTTACGCCCAACATCAGATGTCTTTTCCCCAACCCGCCACAAAGCGTCGGCGGGTTTATCCGCATCTTACAGAATCACCTCATAAACATCCACAGAAGGCGGATAAAAAAAATCCCGGAATTCGGCTTCCGGGATGATTATAGCAACAGTAATATTTTACCGTTTAAGCACTTTTTGGCTTTTGCTTTCTCCCCTCTAGGCTCTCACGCCATTTTGGCGCGTCCACTTTGAAAAAATGGAACTATTGGCTCAAGAATACTCCTTTTAGGATTCACTTGATCTGCTCCGCATTGATACCGGAGCTCGCAGGCTTATCAGCTTTACTGCCGATTCACTACCAGCCGGGATTTACACCCTCTCCCGAAAGCTTTGAATAATATATGATATAAATATAATAATGTCAAGATTTTTATACCTTCCCGGAGTTGGGGATCCCGGCTGATTAAAAATCCAGCTTGTCACAAGCCCAAACCTCTTCTATAATAACAACATGCGACTGGAAGAAAAAATTTCCCAAATGCTGATTAAGCAGAAAAAGACCCTTAGCCTGGCTGAATCCTGCTCCGGAGGCCTCCTCTCCCACAGATTGACGAATATTCCCGGGGCTACCGCTTTTCTTAAAGCCGCTTTGGTGGTTTACAGCAATGAAGCCAAAACAAAACTGCTTAAGGTGCCTGCACCCCTTATCCAAAAGCATGGTGCTGTCAGCGAGCCGGTGGCTGCCGTTTTGGCTAAGCAAGCAAGGCTCCTCTTCAAGACAGATTTTGGTGTCAGCATAACCGGCATCGCCGGCCCTGGCGGTGGCAGCATTCGAAAACCGGTGGGACTCACCTTTATCGCCCTCAGCGCCCCCGGCAAAACGGTTTGTTTAAAGTGCCGGCTTGTCGGAACCCGAAGCCGGATAAAGAAGCAGGCCACTGACAAGGCTCTGCGATTATTAAATGATTTTTTAAAATAGAATTAAATTCCCATGACGGAAACCATTCGAACTTTTATCGCTATTGACTTGAGCGAAGAGAACCAAAATAAACTCGCCCTCATTCAGGATAAACTTAAAGAATGCCCCACCTGCGTGCGATGGGTAAAGCCTGAAAATATTCATTTAACCTTAAAATTCCTCGGTGACATATCGCAAAATAAAATTCAGAAGATCATCAAATTGATTCCCGGCATCTATAAAGACGCCGCCCCTTTTGCGTTTGACATCACACACTTAGGCGCCTTTCCCAAGATCTCACGGCCGAATATTATTTGGGTGGGGATTGAAAACAACGCGGACAAATTGCGCGGGCTCGCTGACAAATTAGAACACGGTTTAGTTTCTCTGGGATTTGCTAAAAAACCGAAGAAGTTTTCGCCACACATAACTATCGGCCGGGTTAAAAATTTTAAAGGAGTGAAAAAATTCATCGAGGCCATTGAAAGCATTCAAATCGATCCACCTTTGCTGCAGGACGATATCACGATCTCTCTCTATCAAAGCACCTTAACCTCGCAAGGCCCGGTTTACACACCGTTGCACCGTTTGACCTATCTTCTACACTTGGAGGGTG
>JAGLNJ010000032.1 GCA_023139575.1 Candidatus Omnitrophota bacterium
CTTCTCCATATGTTAACGCAACTAGTGTCTTTATTCTTTCCGACAATAAAAGAACCCTAATATCTTCATTAAATTTCCTATATTCCTCTTGGCTCAGAGACGGGTCCTTTCCTTCGTAAATTCGCTCTTTATGCACATGCATAGCTTGAAGGCGTGTATAAAAATCATCTAACCAACCATTAATTTCCAACAATACATCTCTTCTTAGCTTTACTTGTTCTGAAGTATGTTGATATAAAACAGTAATTATAGTTGCTACAAGCGCACCTAAAAAGCCAGATAATACTAATTCCGCGAAATTAAACATAATTTATTATCCTATCGTCTTTTCTTTCAAGAATATTATTCCGACAAATGAATTTCTGAATTTTTCCATGTGATAATTTCCGGCTATCGTAAAAAATTTTCTTGAAATCGCCTACCCTGTGCCAAAAGCACAGGGCGTTCGCCGATTTCATGACGCTTCGCGTCACCGAAAATTTATAAATCAAACATCTCTAACTATTTGATATCTTTTTCCCTGCCTTGTTTCTTTATATATTCAACAATAATATTTTTATCTCCATGCCCACTTATCGTTCCAATATAATACCCATCCGTCCAAAACTCTCCGCCCCATAAAACCCTCTTCACTTCCGGCTCTTCTTTGAACACTTGCCGCGCACTAATACTTTTGATCAATCGTATAACTTGACCTCCTGAATACTTCGGCAAAAATCGACACAAATAATGAACATGATTTTGATCAAATCCCATTTGCTGCATCTCAATCGCATATCGTTCTTTGAACCTTTTCATAGACTCAACTATCGTCTGTTTGACTTTCTCATACAATAACGCTTTCCGATATTTATAATGTCATTATACCAGTTCTTAATGAAAATTACGTATAATTATAGCGGAATTTTGACTAATAAGCGGTATATACCAGCCTTTCCAGGCACAACTAAATCCCCCATTCATAGCTATTTAAATTATTTCTTTGTCGAAATATCCATAATTCTGTGCTATTATAGTGCAATATTTCCCGAAAAAAGGACTCATTTTATGGAAAAATTACACATTCGCACAAAATTCAGGCAAGACGTCATTGACTTAACGCCATCCATTAAAAACTATTTAGACAAAAATAAATATATTTCTGGCATACTTACGGTATTCTCACCCCATACTACAGGAGCCATTACTGTTAATGAAAATGCTGATCCAGATGTAAAAAAAGACATGAATACTTTCTTAAATAAATTAGTACCCCAGAATTCAGGTTTTTCTCATACGGAGGGGAATTCCGATGCCCATATAAAGGGTAGTTTGATAAGCTTTTCGCAAACATTTATTGTGGAAAATGGAGCGTTGCGGCTGGGGACATGGCAGGGCATTTTTTTCATGGAATTTGACGGCCCGAGAGAGCGCGAAATTTGGTTGAAATTTATTTCTGATTAATTATAATAGGATACAGATGTTTAAAAAACCCATTTTAATCTTTGATTTTGACGGCACCTTAGCCGACACGCATCAATACATAGTAGAAATATTTAACAGCTTTTCTTCTTACTATAATTACCATACGATTCCATGGGATAAAATAGAAAACTTCAAGGATAAGACCCCCCGCGAGATCATCCAGATGCTGAAGATCCCGCCGCTCAAAATACCCCGCCTCTTATCTAAAGCCAAAAAGAAATATCACCTTGGCCTTTGCGGCCTCAAACCTTTTGAAGGCCTAAAAGAAACCCTTTATGCCCTGAAAGAGGCCGGCATCAAAATGGGCATCCTGTCTTCCAATTCTAAAGAAAATATCGTTCCGTTTTTGGAGAACCACGGACTCGACATCTTTGATTTTATTCACACGACAACCAGCGTGTTAAGTAAGAATGCCGCCTTAAAAAAGATCATCGCGCAAAAGAAGATCAGCTTTGATCAAGTCCTTTATATCGGCGATGAGATCCGCGACATCATTGCCGCGAAAAAATTGGGAATTAAAGTTGCCGCGGTTAGCTGGGGATATAATTCCGCGCACACTTTAAGTTCTTACCAGCCGGACTTTCTCTTTGAGCAACCCAGCGATATTGCCGCAGTGATTGAATAGAGCGCCTGCAAATATTATATCTTCTTAACCTTTGAATAAATTATTGATATACCTAATAAAGCCCCGCCCAGGACCGTAAAGGCCACAATCTTATAAATCGTATTCACGCCGCTCAGGTCATGGAATATCAGCCGTAAACACGCCAAAACCAAAACGGTCAATGCGCACACGCGATAGGGTTTATGCCGCAGTGTGAACCCTGCCGTTAAAACTCCCGCCCCCAACAATGTCCATGCTAAAGACAACCAGCGCGGATCTATTTCTTCACTGAAAACAACGACCATCAAAAAGGTCGCGTAAACAGGAAACACCCATGCATATAAACTTCCTTCTCGCACGGGAATCATTGATGTCAACTTTTCGCGCCTGACTACCGCCCCCATTATATAAAAACACAGTGCTGCAAAAAAGAAGATTAATAGATTATGGTAGAGCTGCGTATTCAAAAGCATATACACCTTATCACTGCCTAAATCAACGACAAATAATCGGAGAACAACAAATATCCCCAAAACAAAAGACAGCATGCGGTACAAAAATTCCTTATAATAAACGCCCAACATAAAAATGACCGCCATCTCAAACACCCAGAAGAAAGCCACTGCCGAACGCGGCGCCTCAACAAGAATGGCCAAGCCTAAAAAGGTAAAGGCCATGGCCGCATTGACGACAATCAGTTTCGGCGTCTTTAAAACCTTGTTCGCGTAGGCGACAAGAAAATAAACCGCCGTCAAAGCCGATAGAAAGTAAAATCTTTCATCCCCTGTGATCTGCCAACTGGAACTGAAACGGTTCAACTCATACAAACCCAACCCGGAAAAGAAACCGGCATTAATCAGACTCCCGGCGACTATACTGCCCTGATGTTTGGCTTCCTTTTCTTTCATCAGCAAAAGGACAGCCAGATAAATAATCCAGGATACCAGCAAAACACCGAAGACTATTTGGAATTGATACATGTGAATATTGACCCCTCTTGAAGCAGCGTTCAAAGGCAGAAAACGACGGTAATCCTGCCAGCAAGCGTGCGCAATATAGCTGCCGGCCATGCCCATCAAAAGAAAAGGATGCCAATTCTTTTTTAATGCTAAATACGCGATGCTGCCGGAGAGGAGAGCGAAATAAACGATCGAAGAATAATCCATCCCGCCCAATCCAGCGGTCAAAAAGGCCAGAATAAATGTCAGCGCGGTAACAGTCCAGGAATTGTATTTCAGATTACGATAAACGGCCGCCACACTCACTCCGGCCAGAAGAAGGATTGCAATCCAAGGATTAGTAATGACACGCGTCGCCTCAATATAATGCATCGCAAAGGTACTCAAATACAGCACACCCCAAGCACCGCCAAGAATACCCCAAGAAATCTTTTGATACTTTTCCTTTTTCTCCAACGTATTACCCCAAATAAAAAATGCCAGGGCAATAAAATAGCCTATGCCGACCTTGGCGAAAGCATTAAGGTATTGAAATGTATAACTGATAAATAACCCTATACCGATGACAAATAACACAACGCCGATGCGATTCAGCCAATACTTGCCAAAAACCACTTCAAAGCCCTCATCGCTTTTGCCTGTTTTCGGCACAGCAGCGCCTTTTGTTTCCGGGGCCACGACTTCCACTGCGGACGGCTGATGCGGAAGCTCTTCTCCCGCGAGAACTTTAAGCTTTTCTTCTAACCTGGCAGCCTTTTGTTCGAGATAAGCAATATTGCGCTTGAGAACACCTAAATCTTTTTGCGCCTCACCCACAGTAAAGATCCCCTTTGTCCCGACGCTTTTTTTCCCGGAATTAAGAAGCAGAACAATAATGAGCGCGAGAGGACCCGTGAACAGGGCTATAAAAAAAAAGCCGATCACACTCTGCCCTTTTTGATCGGCGACAATAACCGCGGCAATTATACAACCTACCCATATAAGTCCAAACATACCACCCTCCATGTTATTTATAGATTATATGTCACAAAAAAGATTTATTAATAAAGAAGCTCTACACTCCAGCATCCCCATAAGGCTCTAAATGGATGACCACATCAACAACATCGGGGCCGTTCTCAATTAAATTTCTTTTAACATTTTCAGAAATATTATGTCCTTCTAAGACACTCAAACGCGGCTCAACATGAATATGCAAATCTAAATACCATTCTCCCCCTATCCGACGGGAGCGCAGGGCATGCGTCTCTTTTACCCCTTCTGTTGCCAACACGATCTTGTTTATAGATTCCACATGATTCTTCGAAGCCCCGGTATCAACGATCTCGGTTAAAGCCTGCTTCATCATATTGACAGCGATATAAATGATAAGCAGCGAGACAATAACGGCTCCGACATTATCCAAATACGCCCAACGGGGATTAACAGCAGCTATCCCGACTACAATAGCAACAGGAACGGAGCTTAAGACATCGCTCCTTTGATGCCAGGCATTGGCGATCAGCGCGGACGATTTTGTCTTTTTGCCAATTTTAATAGTATAGCGGTAAAGAATTTCTTTGGCCACAATGGAGATCAAAGCGGCAACCAAGGCGATTTTTTCCGGTTGCTGCAAATCCTTCTGGCCAATGGAAGCCAAGGCATTATAACCGATACCCAAAGCGATAAGGATAAGTATCAAGGTAATGATAAGCGTGACGATGGTTTCGATCCGCCCGTGGCCATAGGGATGCTCTTCGTCGGGAGGCTTGGCCCATTGATCAACACCGAAAAGCACGGCAAAATCTGTTCCTAAATCTGACAGAGAATGCACAGCATCAGCAATCACCGCCTGGCTTCGCCCCACGAAACCCAACGTGAATTTAACAGCGGCCAGACAAATATTGGTAAGAATACTTACCCCGGCCGCCCTTTTTATCAAGGAATAGTACTCTCTACTATTTTTTTCGTAAATATTCATATTAATGATTATTATATATTAGAATTAGTGAAATCCCAAATTTGTTATGATAAAATGTATGTCATGCGGAAATATTTAAAGCGGTTGCCTCTTATTATCATTTTGATTCTTAGCCTCGCCGTACGTTTAGCCCTCATCGCTAAAGGGGCATTCAATATTGATTCCCTGCAGATGGCCCTGCTTGCCGAAAAAGTCTTGGCCACTGGCCAGTTGCAGTTCCAATACGGGACGGGGTATCCGCTTACCATTCTTTTAGGAAGCCTGTTCATCTATTTAGGAAAACTGATCCAGATCAGTGACCCTGTGATAAGTTTTAACTTCATGAGCGTTTTTTTCAGCACCCTTTCTGTTTTTGTCTTTTACATGCTAACGGATTATCTCTTTAACCGCCGCGCGGCTATTTTTGCCGCATCGCTATTCACCATCAATCCCATCTTTTTAGATATCTCCCTTTTCGGCATGTCACATGCCCCCTGCATATTCTTTATCTTATTAGCCGTTTATTATTATCTTCTGGCGGGAGAAAATGGCGAAGAAAAAAAAATCTATCTTAGCGCCTTTTTTCTGGGACTGGCCGGAGCGGTACGTTTTCAGGAAATGGGCATGATCATTATCGCCCTGATATTCCACAGCCTTTATACAGCCACACAGAAAAATCAAAATGTGAAATTTTCACAACTCATCAAAAGGCTGTCTGCCTACTGTACTATTACATTTTTTACCACACTTTGCTTCCATCTTCCCTATTTCCTGACTGACATACGCCATGAATACATCGCGCAATTAGGACATTATTCGCAATTGTCTTTCTCGCTTTGGCCCAACCTGGCAACTCTGACATCATTGACCGATAAACTATCCTTTATCTTTTATAATTTTCACAACCACACAATATATTACATCATCGAGGGACTCACCCCAATGGGCGTCTTTGCCTCTCTGGCCGGATGCCTCTTAGCCTGGCGCGCCAAACAGAACCTTTGCGTACTTTTACTTTTCTGGATCATGATTCCTTTGGCTATTTACGGCCTGCAAATGACATCTTCGGCGAGGTTCTTAACCTTCATCATGCCGCCTTTTTATATTCTCCTCGGATATCTTTTCGCTCAAACGTTATCATTCTCCCCCCTCTCGCGCCTTATATCCCTGACGATTTTTTTGAGCATATTCTTTCTTTCTATAACGCAGAATTTCCCCTTTTTTATCAGCCGGCACCATCAAGACACGATCAAAGAATACGCTCTCTGGGTTAAAAAGAAGACCGAACCGAACGCGTATATCATTAACAGTGATGAAGGCCTGTTTGTTCAGCACTACGGCGAGAGAAAGCACTTAAGCCGTCCTTTAGGATATACTTTTATAAAAGAGGATGATTTGAAGAATTTTAAGATGAAACTCGACCGAATGCTTAATGAACGCACGCCGGTCTATATCACATCAAACGCCTTGCACGTTTATGACCCGCGGAAACAGTTTGCCGCTCTCATCAAGGGCCATTATCAACTGAAATTGGCCGGATCGCAATATTGCGAATACTGGCACCGCTCACCCTTCGAGCAGCTGCTTTTTTATGTTAATCTCTACCGCATCCAACCTTAGAGCGGGCATCCGCATCCTGAATTTTTGATCTTGCTTTTATCCTTCACAAACAATAAAGGGAAAATAATATCGCTCAAACAGCACGGCACCCACACGGCGATAAAAAGAAAGATGAATACCCCAAAATAAGAAATGCCATGATCATGCCCTGAGGCCATAATCATATGAAAAAGTGACGCCCAGGTGCTTAAAAGGACATGGCCGGCATGGGGAAATTTTGTCGCCGGTTTGAAGTAAGCGACTATAATGGCAATGACCACCAAAGGATTGATTAGCCACCATTGCTCAATAAAACCGATGTGCGCCTTTGCATGAGGCATCTCTAACAATGTCTCACCCCAAAAAGGAATAAGCGAATCACTCAATGTCCCGATACCAATGGCCCCAACATAACCTATCAACAATACTTTCCAGAACTTCTGCCATTTTTTTTGAGCTTTAGGTGTATAGTGACAATATATGGCTGTCGTTACCATCGCGCTTAAGACCACATGCGCGGGATGCAGGATATAAAATATCTTGTGGGCGATGTCATGATCCATCCCCTTAAACACCATCATAAGCACGACCCCGGTCATAGCTCCGAACAACGTGAAAGGTGAATGCGCCTTTAATTCATTGACGATACGTTCAAACATGATTCCCTCCTGATGACATTTTTATTACCTGATGAGGAGCTTTTATCCTAAAAACAGATTTTTTTATTAAACCACAATTTAAAACTGAAAACAAGCAATAAACCCAACCACAAAAGGGCGTTTATCCCTCCCCAAATGTGTATAACCCGCATCGCCGGGGAATAAAAATAAAAGTGCACCCTGTTCCTTCCCTCCCTCAACTGAACGGCTTTATAAGCCAGGTTCGCTTGATACACCTTTACCGGTTCACCATTAACAGTCGCCCGCCATTTGGGATGCCAAATTCCGCTGTAAAACATCCATCCCCCTTTATTGCCGGGATTATCAACGTCGATAATGATATTATTGGAATCGTAGCGTTCGACCTTATATGACAAAGGCAGGCGCGCGTCTTGCGCCAATTGCTCTTCAATCATCATGACATCATCACTTTGTGCCGCTTCCGCCGGGGAGGCGTCTTCTTTGATGATAACTATGTCCCCTTTATAAAACGGATCAGCCATCGCCTCAGCGATCAAGTCATCTTCTTTGAGAAACAATGCCTTTTGAAAAAACTGCACCTTATCTTCTGAATAGCCCGCCATCTTTCCCGAAGCCGGATGGCCTAAAGGAAATCTCAATAAAGTATAAGACAGATACCCTTTGGGAGGCGTTAACTGGTTGTCCATAGGTTGATCCCAATATACACGCATATAGCGGTCTAACGGTTTAAGCCAACTATCTATCTGCAAACTATGCCCGATTTCATCTTTAAAGAAAAAAAGATTTGTTGATGCATAGATAGCCTTGAAAGGTAGTGTTGAAAGAATCTTGTCTTTGGGTTCACTTAAAAAAAAGTACTCCGCACGCCGTTTATGATACGTCATTTTCTGAAAACCACTATGCTGATGTAGTTCCTTCGGCAAAGAAACGGTTCGTTGATTTATTTGCTGAAATTTGTAGGTATAAAGCTGCGCTATATGCAAAATGATAAGGGCCGCAGTTAAAAGGCCCAGCCAACGTTTATTTCTGCCATAAACAAACATCATCAAAATACCTGAAAACACAACTAAACAGGTAGCAATATACAAAAAGATCTTCTTTAAGGCTTCAAAAGAAAACGGCATCCGTGGCAATCCCGCCTCATAAACAAATGATCCTTTCTGCTGCTCCAATTCATGCCAAATCCTTTGTTTTGTAATAATATTATGAAAAGCATCGGTTAAATCGGGTTCCTGGACGATAACGAAAAGAAATAGCCCTACTCCTGCAAAAAGAAAAATAAGCAAAAGAAACAAGTTCGCCGCTCGTTTATGTTTTAAGGTTACTAACCCCTCCATGAGGGCCTCAAAGCCAAAGCCTGCGGCAAAACAGAGAAATAATTTTATTAGGGGTGAAACCAATGCCAAGTGCCGATAAAATTTCATGCCCGGCCAGATATGAAAAATAAGTAGCGAGAAATACGTTCCGCTGCTAAACAAAAAGAGGCATATGATAACAGCCAGAAGATGTATATACTGCCTATCTCTATTAAAAATAAGCGGGACGAGGAAGAGCATTACCGGCAATGTCCCTATAAATAAAGTCATGTCAAAATAATGTGAAACGCCAAAAAACAACTCTGTCCATTTCATCAGACCCGTTTGTCCGCCATAATGTAAAAACACTTCCGGATTCACGGCCCCATCTAGATTCCGTCCTGATTGGCAATTAATGACCTGTTCTATATCCACCGCTATAGCCAAATAAGCCAGAATAAAAGAAACGGCCACGCCGGCCAAACTCAAAAAAGCGGCATAGTTGAATTTAATATGTCGAAATTTCTCAAAACACACACGGTAATTTAACGTAATGTAAATAAGGAAATACAAGCCTATCACAAAAGACGATACCGGAATAAAATACATCAGGTTCCCCAGGGTTTGAAAGGCCAAAAGGCTCCCCCCAAGAAAAAAACACCGCCATTTTCCTGTATCCAAAAAGGCATGAAACAAAAACAGCACCATAGGAATGGCGTAATAAAAATGCAAGTTAAACCAAGGTTGCGTCATCCACACCGCAGACCCGACGATCGAAACGGTCACAAAGAATACTGTTAATGATGATTTAAAAAAACGCTTACCCAAAAGCCAAGAACCTATTAACAGCAGCAACTCATCGATAAAGAATCCCCAGTGAAAAAGGCTTGTAAAATTTAAATTCTTAAGTAATGGGCCAAGAATATCGCCCAGCAGGAGCAGGGCATTCTGCAGCAAACCGGCTGAAATAGAATACCACCAAGTCGCTACCGTTCCATGAGTTAAGTATTCCATCCAATGCGGTATTTGCCCGGACGTAAACACATTATTAAGGAAATAATATTGGACAAAATAATACTGCAGGCCATCCACGCCGCCGGGAATACGCCTTTGGAAGATAAGATAAAAATAAACGGCAAGCTGCAGAATAATGATCGCGGCGAACAGCAAGCCATTCTTTATTTTCGTGGAGGGGCTTTTCATGAATCGATTCTTCTTTTATCGTTCGAAAGGGCTTGGTACTGACCAGAACGATATTAGAATAACATGAATCGCATTCGTCCCCTACGCAAAAGATGAGAAAAGATGGGAATGATGAGAAAATGACCGGTATTTTTACCGTTACGATTGAGGCTTCGCCGGCTCTGAACTGCCTTACAATTTGATTGTAATTTTTCGCTTCTTGGGAAGTGCGTCCCTGGATCCGCCTCATTGATTTCTTAATGGTTGTAATATGTTCTTCAATGAGAGATACCCGTATCTGGTCGTCATAAATCCCGCAAGGAATTTCACAATGCGCGTATACGGCAGGAGTGGTTCCCATCGCCCATAAAACTAATAGCGCCAAAATAATGATTCTCTTCATATTGCCTTTTTTTCAGAGATTGTTATAATATGCATCACCGACACGGCAACTGATCCGCGGCACACATTTATCAAAGGCAGGGCGCCCCGCCTTTGCCTCCCCCTGCTACTCCCTGATAAGAATTGCAAATGCTGTCAATCCTGACCCGACTAAAACCGCCCCGGCGATCAAAGGCAAACTGACCGTCGCGAGAACACTGACTTTACCATATGTCAGCAGAATTGGCACACACAATGCCATCCCGGCCCCGCCGGTAACAACAGCTATCACAGCGAAGGCCTTGCATAATTTTTTGGCTAATTCAGGCGCCATGTCCCACACCCCCTTTCCCGGCTAATTCAAAGTGAGGAGTGTCCATCTTCTCTCTTCCCTGCACGAACTTGACTTCCTCATTTTTCGTCAGCCCCGGCTTTCCTTTTAAAATATTCTCAAGCGCCGGTATCATACGCTTAATTTGTTTATGCCTGATAATGAAACCCCAAAGCGGCTCAGCCTTCTTCCATCCTCCCGTATAAGCTAGATGACGCAGCCTTCCGATAAAAGATTTTTTTGTTGCCGCTGCCTTAAAGATGGAACTCCATTGGTAAAATTTTTTATAGGCCCGCCAATAACCCCGCTCCAAAGTGGCCGGATCTATCTTGCCGGGTTGAAAAACAGCGTGCCGCATATCGTAAAGATCCCAATTGTTATGTAATATCCTCCGCTCTTGGGCCATCCTTGTATATAAAGCGGTACCCGGATAAGGCGTCAAAATATGGAACGTAGCGGTTTCTATCCCGTTCTTAACGGCCCATTCTGCTGTAGCGTCAAAGACGGAAGGATCATCGCCATCCATCCCGAACACAAAACTTCCGTTAATCATAACTCCCAGATCATGAAGCCTTCGCGCCGCTTCACTATAATTTTTTTCCAAATTCTGATATTTGTTGTGATTTCGCAAATTCGAACTGTTTAAAGTCTCAAAACCGATAAACAGACTGCGTAGCCCGCTTTTAACCGCCTTCTTCAACAGCCTGTCGTTCAGAACAGACTGCACCGTCCCGGCCGACTGCCAAATACGGCCCATATCACGCATCCCGTCAAATAAATCGGAAGCAAAACGAACATTTCCGAAAAGATTATCATCCAGAAAGAAAAGATGCCGCCCCGGCAGCCTTTGAATCTCTTGCAAAGCATCATCAATGCCTTGCGTATAAAATGATTTCCCCCCTTTGTAAAAGGCGTCCTTGTAACAAAAATCACAATGATGAGGACATCCCCGCGAAACCACAATGGAATTCGGAACCAGATAAAGTTCTTTCTTTATGAGATCTCTGCGTATCATCGGCATTCCTGTTAAAGAGCGCGTCGCAGATTGATAAATTCTTTTCGGACGCCCGGCCCTGAAATCACGCAAAAATTCCGGCCAGGTATCTTCCCCGGGACCGGAAAATATCGTGTCCGCATGGCGCCCCGCTTCGTGCGGCAAAGCCGTAACATGCAATCCTCCCATGGCAACATGAACCCCTTTACTCCGGTAGTGATCCGCTATTTCATAGGCCCGATAAGCAGAAGTTATGTATACTTGAATGGCCACCAGATCCGGTTTGTCATTGAGGTTTAACCGCTCGACATGTTCATCCTGGATTTCGATATCATCATCTTCGCGGAGATACCCCGCCAGTGTGGCGAGCCCCAGCGGCGGGAATAAAGAATATTTTATCGGCCGCCAGTTCGGGCTTCGGGCTTCAGTCAACGCTGGTAATATGAGTTTTACTTTCATTTCTCTCTTCCCTTAAGCCCATCAAGTGCCGCCTAGAACAGCACCCAACGAGCCTGCTGAACTATTTCTCTGCGCGGGCCAACAATATAAAAGCAATAAGCCCGCCCGTAATCATAACCGCGCCGGCAATAAAATATATGCCGGCCGCGGTTATAACGTTTAAAAATGGCGTAAGAGCATACGGCACGCAAAGTACAGAACCGAAACCACCGATTGCTATGCAGACAACGGCTATAGCCCTGCATACAGTTTTCACCAATTCAGGCGTCATTCCCCTCACCTCCTTTCACATCTTAAAACTCAGCACGGCACCATCGGCGGTATGTCGCTTGAATGAAGATACCTCCGATCAGAAGGCAAACTGTGCTGTTGGTTAAAATGATAAAGCGGGGGAAATTTGCTGCTTCATAAAATTGTAACAGGGATAAAAGACAAAGGACCAAGCCGTTCAAGATCATTAAACGGGTACTCTTCAGGGAACTCATGTAGGATATCCAGGCAAAGACCACAAAGGCGTAGCTGCCGGTTAAAAACAAATAGAGCCAGTATTTCAACTCATTCAAGAAGGGATTCTCTAAAACCAGGCCGGGCAGGATGCTGAAAAATAGTATAAAAAGAAACCAATATAAAAGCAGATTCATCAACATCGCAAAACCGTGCTGCAGAATAAAAGGCTCTTTCTTAACAGGCTTCAATAATTCGTAACCCCAAAAGACAATTCTACGATAGTTTCCGCATATCACGATCAGAACCGGGGTAACGGAGAGCAGTAAAAAGTTCGCATAGGTATTATTATAAAAAAGATGCAGTTCATTAGCCATCTTGACAAACCATAAATAAAACGGCGTCAGCAAAGCCAAAAATATCCAAAATAGTTTCAATTCAGCCAGCTCGATATAATCCCAATGAAAAGCCCGGCTTAACATGGATCGTTTTTCTGTGTATTTTTTAGTCTTCCCTTCACCTGCCGCGGGAAGATCGCCGAATATAACCGATAAAAAACCCGGCTTTTGGGGCCCAACGGCAAATTGACTCTTGATCAAATCTTTCGGCGGCCAGGTTAAAAGATACGAATACTCAAAATTGCCCTCTTTCAACTTCATCATCCTTATGCCGAATAATAACAACATAACTAAACTTAAAAACAGGAAAAAGCCGTTCAGCCATGGTGTGTTGTCTATCATATGGAAAATGCTTTGTGATTGTATGGCCAAAATCAGAACGGCGAAATATAAAACCAGAAAAACCCGCACCAGCGACAAATACCCGACCCATGTTATCAGCATAGCAACACATAAACAGGCCAGATAAATCCCTGTCAATCCTGCCCGCGTAAAAATGATTGAAGGCGGCAGGCTTTTTTCCCAAAGAAAGGCGAACAATATAAACAGAACATACCATAGAGAACTGACGCCAAGATGCCGCTTGCGGTAATGAGGCAACAGTGAGGCGCGATAGTTCGCTAACTGGCGCTTGATCTGCACCCCCATGATGTAGGCCAGGCAGATCACCGAAAGAAACATAAAGGTAAAGGCCTCTTCGGACATGAAAAAATCTCTTTTATATAAAAAGTAGCGTGAACTGACAGCCCCTGATAAATAAATTCCAAGAATCAGAGAAAAGGCGGGGTTGCGTAAATATAATAAAATGATCTGCTTGATATTTTTTATCATCGATTCAGCTCCAGAAAGATCTCCTCTAAATTTAAATCCTCCACCTCAATTTCTGCCTTTAATTGTTTTTCTATCGCGATTTTCATCTCCGGCTTAAAGCCCCTTACAGATATAATAGCCTCATGATGCGAACGTTCGCAGAAAATCAATCCGCTGATATTTAATTCCTCTGATATATCAACCGGCGCGACAATACGCAGCCTTTTAACTTCATCTTTTAATACATCCAGTTCTCCACAAAAGTCTATCTTGTCGTCTTTAAGCAAAGCGACGCGGTCTGCCACCCTTTCAAGGTCAGAGGTAATATGCGTGGAAAAAAATACCGTGCATTCACGATCGGAAACGATCTTCAAAATCGTTTTTAGAAACTGTCGTCGGGCCGCAGGGTCCAGACTCGCGACCGGCTCGTCAAAAATCAGCAGCTGTGGCTCATGCCCCAAAGCCAGAATGATCATAAGCATCTGTGCCTGCCCTTCCGAAAGCAAACCCACCTTGTCATTGGAATCTAAATCCCAATCGTTCAGCAGCGAATGAACAAGTTGATCATTCCAATGGGAATAGAATGATGCCGTATAATTAATGATTTGCTTTACACTCAACCACGGATAAATGCGGTCAGATTGCGGAACGTAACCTAACTTCTGCTTTGTGTCTTCGTGAAGATTCCCCGGATCGTCACCAAGAACTGTGATGCCCCCCGCCTGGATACGTACTAAACCTAACGCGCATTTAATGAGAGTGGTTTTCCCGGCACCATTCTTTCCCAAAAGTCCAAAAACCGATCCCTTCGGTATCGCGAGGGACAAGTCTCTGAGCACTTTTTTTCTACCCAGCTCCTTCGATACATTTTTCATCTCAATAGCAAAGTCAGCCATTTTCTATTCCTCCCAAAGGGCTTTTAACAAGTCGATCACTTTTTTAGGTTGTAATGACAGTTGGGAAGCCTTCACCTTGACTTCCCTTAATAAAGGAATGAGCTCACGTTCCCGTTTCTTGAGATCAGCGCGGGCATGAGATTTCATTTTGACCTTCATCCCCTGGCCGCGGACATACCCCAAGACCCCTTCCTTCTCTAATGTAGAGTAGGCCTTAGATACGGTCATCGGGTTTATTTCCAACTCACCGGCCACTTGACGCACGGATAAAAGAAACGTATCGGGCTTTATTCGCCCCGTTGCGATATGTGTTTTGACCTGGTCAATAATTTGCCGATAGATGGGGACTCCGGAGGAGGTATTAATCTGGAAATAATATTTTGCTTTATTCTTCATTCATTCCCCTGCTATGGTTGCTTTTCCTGCTTGCTGTATTAGAAGTATAATACACTAATACACCATTGTCAACAGGGGAAAAATAAAAACCAGGGAAAATTACGGTAGGGTCTGCTGAAAAAAGATTTCAAACTATGGATTCCCTCCGGAGTTTACACTCGCGAAGGCGGGAAGAGAACAGGGTCCATTGCCTTATCCTTTTATTTTAACATCACTTTATTTTATAACCGTTTTGAAATAGCTAAACTTTTTTCTCTTTTATCAGCTTCTGATATATTTAGAAACATCGGCAATGATTGAACAGGTAACGGGCTGATCGTGTAAATCACCGGGCTTAAACCTTCGGCATCAATGAGCATCTCCAATTGTCGGGGATTTTCGAAATTGAATTCCAAATTACTTCCGTCCCCTTCCCGCTGTAAATCAACCTTTCCGAAATCAATACCGCCCAGATCTTCCGGGCTGTTCAAGCCGGCGTTTGAATCTTTTTGAACAGTAACCCCGGCAAAACGGGAAAACCCAGTTAAATGAGACGTTTGCATATCTACAGTATCAGGAAGAACTATCCGGAAACTCCCGTTATTATTAACAATGACCTGTCCATTATTACCCAGACTCTTCCTCACCATTTCGATTTGATAGGCCAATTCCCCAAAAGTACGGGTAAAATTGGAATCCGGTAAGAAAGTCTTAATGGCCATAGAAAAATCAACAACTGAAATGCCACTCCCTTCAATAAGTTGGTAAGCCAAACCGCTATCCCAAGCCATATTATCCTGCTTGATTCCCAGTTCATGACGCATCTCCCGGGCCAATCCGATAATGGTTAAGATTCGAGAAATTTCAGGTGGTGTTACCCGGGCAATTTGTTCAAAATCAGCATCAATGGCAATGAAACCATTTTTTCTGCCGTCACCTAAATAGCCATGTGAAGGATTCATAAGAATTTTACGGTTGTCACCGTTTAATAATGCAATAGTGATATCACTTGATAAAAGCCGGCCGTGCCCCACTCCCCAATCTGTCAACGCATCTAAAACCGGAATGACAATCGCCGCTCCAAATTGTTCAGGCTTGATTTTTAATATCGCGGCAAGCCGGGACAATTCATCCGGGATCATCCCAAAATTGCCAAAAGCCCCCATTGTCTGATGCGTTACCATTATTTGCTCTAGCTTACCGGCCCTTTGGCTCAGCTCATATCGCGCGCCCAACATTGCCGCGTCTTCGACACTTTCAACGGATGGGACATCTTCTTCTTGTTGTGAATCATTTTGCCATTGTGTTCTGGCCCGCTCTATAACCTCATTAATATTATAGGATTGTTTTTCGGCTTTCTCAGGAAGCAGCCCCTGACGTTTCATCAATTCTAAAGTGGCGGCGACCTGTGACCCAACATCCTTTGTCGGCATGCTGAACATTTTGATCCATTCAGGCATATGGGGGGCGACAAATTCAGCCACATCATCCCACGTCTCCAATTCTTTTGTGCCACCCAAATATTCCAGGGCATAGTAAAATAATGTATTCGTCGCGTCCGCGTTTGCTGTCCCTATTACCGTTGTTGGATAATTATCGGGGTTTGCTTTTAATAATGGATCTTTATCATCTTCTGACCGGCAATGGGATGCGATGCGCCAGCCGCTGTTTATGCCGCCATAATTATTATTCCCATAAGCACCTGAATGGCTGCGGCTGGATATAATCGGGAAAGGGCTGTTCTTTATCTTTTCCAGACCGGGAAAGAGGTATATTTCAATCGTCTTCCCCGTCCGGGGAAAATGCTTGACCAGGATCTTCTCTGCTCCATTCTTTGCGAGCTCTTGTTTATATTTGGGGCCTTGGGATTTGTCTTCATAACCGCCAAAATTTCGATAATAGGCTTCTAAATATTTATCCTCCAATCTACCACCGGTGAAAATCTTCGGAAACCGCGTATAGTGAGCACGCTCACTTTCATTGTCGGTATCCTGATAAACTCCGACTTTTAACACGTTATCTTTGAACCAGGTATCTTGAGGCCCTTTCCATACCGGATTTAAGCCCGGAATTTCAAATCCTAAATCTTTTTTCACGCCTTCAAACAATTCTCCGTCAATGGCCTTGAAATCATTGAGAATTTTAAGCATAACATACAGCCGGATATCATTTTGAGCTTCTCCTACGATCCGGTCAATGAAAGCCTGTTTAAGATTTTGATTTTCGAATTTCATAATTTGAGCAACTATATTACTAAACATGCTGGGCTTCACCAAGAAATTGTTTATTCTTGCCGGGGTTAGCAAATTTTTAACGATTTCCTGATGAGTCAGTCCTGTGTCTGCTAACAGGTCTTCTAAGTCTCCATATAAGAATATGGTAAACAGAAATTCCGGCAAATACCGGTCCAATTCATTGTCCGCGATAAATTGCATGACATCAAATTCCCCTTCGTAATCCGCTTCAACAGCTTCTTTAAAAAGGGGATAAACCTCGGGGAAACTATGGCTGGTTAATTCCTGACTTAAGGCAAGAATGTGGAAGAGGAGTATAGGGGACTTTTTAAACTGACCAAAAATATTTTTAAATTTTTGAATCGCCCCATCCGAATCTCTCTCATAATAATTCTCAATGTATCTCAGATCATGATCCAAAACAGCTTCAATATACGTATCCATTTGAGAATCAGTGATATTTTTTCCCGATACATAACGCGCGAGATTCCCGGCCCCCCGATATTTTCCGGCATTTAATAAAGGGACGAGTGTCCTCCGTTTCTCTCTATATTGATATGCATTTGGCCATTGAGATGGATCTGTTAAACACTGGAAAATTTTATCATAAAATTTTGGTGTCATAAGATTAACGATGGACACAGTGGTTTCAGTAATTGACCATTTGTCGTTTTTGAAGATCGTTCCATAAAGCCCATCGACGGCCCTATAACTATTCGTTTTTCCTAAGGCCTTGACAACAACTCTTTTTATTGGATCATACCTATCGACAGCAACCATCCTGTCCAGCCATCGCAACAAATGTTCAACCGCTTCCGGGCTTCCGTTTTCAACCAAGGCATTAGCAATGGCTTCTGCATTGTGAATACTCTTTTTTATTTCAGTCAGGCGCTGCAAAGCCTTTTCATTTTTAGTTTTTCCTAAATATTGCGCTGCCAACTTCTCCATATTATAATCCCAAATTGTAACACCAGCTATTTCTCCCTTCTTTACGGCTTCAGCCTTCTTTTCAACAATCTTGCTCAACTCGATCAGCGCGTCAATCGCCTCGTCGGCAGGATTTTTGACAATAAAATCTAACACATCATGCCATAGCCAAGTTTCTTTCGGTAAAGAACCCCAGGATGGATCCTTATACTGGATATGTATAAGCTCCTTAAATATTTCAGCGTAAGGCAGCTCTAATAAATGACCCACCATTTTATAATGAACGTCTGAAGTTCTCGTCTGAAGAATGACTCCAATCATCTTCTCAATCGCAGCCGACGTGCCTATCTTCTTATAGGCTTCTACCAAAATTAAATTCTCCTCATCCCCCGTGCCTTCTTTTTCCAGAAGCCATTGCCGCGCTGCTGGTTCCTTCCTTCCGGACAAATATTTGTTGATTTTTTCCCTTATCTCTATTTCAATGTATTTGAAATACCCATATTTACCTTCTTTTTCCTTCTCAATCAGTAAATTCATCGTCTCGGGAGTATCCATCATAATCAATATTTCTACACCATAAATATTCAAAAATTCATCCTGGGAGATCAAATTAATGACTTCATCCTGAAACTCAGTTCTTCCTGCCTTTAGTAACAATTTATAGGCCTTGTATTTTTCATCACTATATTTATTGAATTCAGGAAGAAGGGATTCCACTTCTTCCACAACATCTTCGACGCCGAATTCATATAACGCTTCAAAAATCGCTAAACGAATTCTATCGCTCTTTTCGGACTTGCGCCATTCCCGCAACCGCTTTTTGGCTATCTCCTTATCTTGACGGGCAAGCAATCCGATTATATCAACAGAGATAAAATCACTAAAACCATAATCTCTTTGGCTCAAACCTATTAGTACATCAGTAAGTCCTGATGAACGGCGATCTGCCTCCCTAAATTCAGATATTAACCTAAGAACATCTTCACCTTCCCAACGCCCCGCCCATTCTTTAATTTCAGCCTGTATCGGAAGGCTTTCCCGCCGGACTAAAGTTTGCATCAATTCATTCTCCAACCGCCCTTTACGTTCACCCTTGGCTTCTTCCGTCAACATAATAGCAAAACGGTCTAAATCCTCGCGCTCGGTTTGCAGAAGCTGCTGAATTCTTTTTAGATTGATGTAATTATCTTGCTCTGTATCACCATTCCAGCTCATGATATATTCATAAGCTCCATTTTTCCCCAATCCTTCAATTATAGCTGCCAATAAATTTTTTTGTTCTCTAGAACCATTACGGTTTTTATTTTCTGACTTGCCCATTTCTTCCAGCCGTTCAACGGCCTCAGACGTTCCCACATCGCCTAAGGCCTTAGCCACATCAAGCTTTTCTTTAGGGGAGAGTTCTTTTCGGCTTCTTTCTACTAAAAATTTACTTGCTAGCGGGTCATGTGATCTTCCCAAGGCCTCTATTGCAAAACCCGTTTCTACATAATTAATATCTAATTGTTCTAATTGGACGTAAGCAATATGCCCATTAACAGCTAATTCAGCAGGAAAGCTATCCAATAAGCGCCTTCGGTCAAAATGGTCATGGTAAAATAAACTAATAAAATCTTTGGCTTCTTCAACGGACATTAAATTATGTTTAATCAATGTTTCATTGGCCTTAAGATAAATCCAATGAATATAATCATAATCTTGAGCCAAATTTCTTAGAAAAGTATCGGCCTCGCCCCGAGAAACTTTTTCATTCTTAATGGATTCATCAAGCTCTTCAAAAAAATCCAGCCATTCCGCCTT
>JAGLNJ010000033.1 GCA_023139575.1 Candidatus Omnitrophota bacterium
TTCATCATCTCCGCGGTCAGATGACCCTTATCGAGGACAAATCCGCGCTGATTGACACTCTCAACCACTTGCGTCTCTTGCCCCTCGTTGTTAAGAAAAAGTTTTGGGAATAAGGTAAAGGCAAGCGCGGCAATTCCGATCCCGGCGACTGCAAGGGCTGCCCCGACCTTCAGACTTCCATCCTCATTTCGCGGCCCTGTGCCTGTGCTTCCCGGTTTCCGACTTTCTGGTAATGCCGCCCCTTTTACCGAATATAAGGGCGCCTTTTCCTTTGATACCAACATAGCCTCATCAGGTGAAGCCCCTCTATCCATAACCCTGCTGGCCATCATCTCCGACCCTCCGGAAAAATATTTACGCGGTATTAATTGGTGGGTGGCCGGATCTGTATCCTCTCGAATATAATTATAAACGCCTTTTCTAAAGGCTTCGAGATACTGCTCATAAATCTTTTTGGTTATTTTTTTATCCTCAATATTTACCCCTTTGATCTTTTTCTTATTCACATAAACTTGACCGAGAATACTTTCTTTCAATACCTGCTTATACCAGGCCGCCAAGATTATTGAGTGGTAAATCTGCCTTAAAGAAGTAAAGTTCTTCCCGTCATTGACCTCTTTCTCGATCTCAGGAAGAATAATTTCATTAAAAATCCGTGCGGTTGCGTTATTAATCTTCTCGATCTGATCTTTATTTAGTTGATCCATGCCCAATTTCTTATTAGCTTTATTCTGGTTTAACGATAAATAATCTTCTTCCGATAAAACCTTCAGCCGGCTTTTCACGATAAAGGCGCTTCCCTCCTCTTCATAAATCCTGGCAACATCCGGAACCACCCACACTTTATTAAAGGTGTTTAAGGGGATCTCCGTTGTTTTATAATCCTGATAAACTTTAGTCCGGACTCTTTCCCAAAACCGGCGGCCTAAATCCTTCTCCGGATAAATGAGAGAAGCTGTTAGCTGCTTTAATAAATAATCCTGGGCTAACATATCCCGCCCTATTTCGGTTTCACCGAATTCCTGCGGAATCACTCTCTCCTTTTCGTATGGGGAGAGATTCACCCATAAATCATCTTCCGGGATAGCCAGGGCGGCTAAAAAATATTTTATGAGTTTAGTAGATTTTTGTTGAATTATTTCGGGTGGATATGAAACACCATTTCCGGAGACAATAAAATTGAAATCAAGCGGTTGGTTTGGATTTACCTTTATTCCCTGCAATAATAACGGCTGAAAATCCGGGCTTGGCAGTACCATTGTTCCTACCGGGGGCATTCCCGGGAGTGTGGTTACTATAGAAGAAGTTTTATTTTTCAACTGGGAAATGATACCCTGCGCTTGAGCCAGGGGCAGCGGGCAGAGCACATTCATCCCGAAGATGAGGAGAATAATCCAGGCAATGTTGCGCTGTTTTATGTAGTAATTAATCATAATATGTATATTTAGCTTATTTATAATTGACAATAAAGTATACTATTATTTAAGGCTATTTTGCAAATTGACGCCATTTCCTAACGCCATTTCCCGTTATACCGTTTATTAGTCAAAATTTCGTTTAGAATATGCTGGTTTAATGAAAATTCCGCTATAATTATAAAAATTTTTCATTAAGAACCAGTATAATTGACAGCTGCTTGGCAATGTCTTTAAAAGGCAGCTTTTTTTGCCTGACTCTTTTTTGTGTCTTTGTGTCAGTGTAACCTTGTGACTTGTGGTTCTTAAGTGCCTGTCATTTAATAACTTATTCTTTACTAAATAATCCATTTCTATTAAAATAAGAGCCATATGGCCAGGAAAAAACCCAATGAACTCAAAGAAGGCTTGACCATCATCTCCCGGCAACTGCTGCGCATATACCGTTCCCTTCCCCGAGAGGTTATTGTCTTTGTCCTTCTGGCAATATTGAGCGTCGCCTGCTTAGTAAATTTCGTGCAGCTGGCCCCCACCGTGGATAACAATTTCTTCTTTTCAAGCAGCGATCCGCAATTCCAAAGTGAAAATCTGATAAGCCGCCTATTCATCCGTAAGGACTCCCAGATGATCATTGCCGCAACAGGAAAAATCACCGGCGATTATTACCGCGATCAGATCACCCGACTCAGCCGGACGCTTATGGCGCTCGAGGGTGTGGCCAGCGTTAACAGTTTAACCCATGCCGGGCCGGGTAACATCCGTAACGCCATAAACAGCCCGCTATGGAAACGTCTGATCATTTCGTCTGATCGGAAATCAACCAACCTTATTGTTCTTTTAGATGAAGATAAAATGAGTGAAATCGTGCCCAAGATCGAAAAGATCATGTCCGCCTTTGAATCTGATCAATTTCATTTGCGCGCCGCCGGACTTCCTTATGTCGTAGAATTGATTAAAAGAAACCTCATGCGGGACATCCAACTTTTCAGCCTTTTGGCCTGCGTGATATTCGGCTTTTTGATCTTTATGATCTTTCATTCAAAAAGTGTCCTTTGCGGCACGCTCGTATCCTGCCTCAGCGCCTGCATGTGGACATTGATGATCACTGAGCTCATTAATATCCCCATGGGCCTCTTGACGGCAAATTTGGGAACCATTATTTTTGTCATGACACTTTCTCATATCATTTTCTTGATCTTTAATTGGCGCGCCTTAAAGCCTGACCCTGACTGCCGTGATCCTGTGGGTGCCGCTATCAAGCGCACCTTTCCCCCATCGTTCTGGAGCATGTTAACAACCTTTTTAGGATTCATGAGCTTATTGAGTGTATCGGCAAAACCCTTACGCGACTTGGGGATCTCCGGCGCTATCGGATCTGTAGTCGCTATTGCCGTCGCGTACGGCGTCTTCCCCGCCTTTTTAAGGATCATCGGCAATCAAAAACGTAAACGCGGGCGCATTGAGCATTATGAAAAGAAAACATATCAATTTATTGACCTGGAAAGGCAATTTGTCATGCTGGCCATTTTTGTCACATGCCTGTTGACCTTACCCGGTTTGACAATGCTGGACACCGACCCCAGCCTCCTCTCCTATTTTTCTAAATCGAGTGAGATCCATGAGGGCCTGAGCTACATCGACCAGAACGGCGGCAGCAGCCCGCTATTGTTAGTCGTGCGTTCAAAGGATAATGAAAAAATCCATACCGACAAGAACTACAATCAACTTTGGAAATTACAGGAGTCCCTCGAACAGCATCGCGCTGTTGGTTCAGCTATCTCCTTGCCGGTACTGATCGCCCAGGCTCAAGACACCCCGTTCTTCGGATGGTTTCTCCCCCGGGAACTACTCTTGAGCGCCATGGAAATGCCTATGAACGACGCGATCGCCAAAAGTTTTGTCACCAAGGACCGTAAATACGGCCTCTTTCTACTGCGCATGATTGAATCATACCGCACCCTGCCACGTTTGGATATCATCGGGGAAATTAGATTGATCGTAGAAAATGAAGGGTTCTATCCGGAAATTGAAGGCGGGATATACAGCCTGCAGGGCCACCTGGCCAAACTGGTCGCCTCCAGCCTCGTCGGGGGACTCGGGCAATTGATACTGCTCTTTGGTTTAATCGCCTGGATTATATCCCGCTCTCTGCGCGTCACCCTCTCCGTCATGGCGGGTATCTTTATTATTCCCTTAACCGTATTGGGCTGCTTCGGGGTTTACCGCATACCGCTTGACATCATCTCCGCCCCGGCCTCCAATGTAGCCATCGCCATGGGAATTGACTCGATGATCCATATGATCAAGGCTTTCCGCCGGACAAAAAATTGGCAAATCGTGCGTGATGAACTCTGGCAGCCGATATTGACCTCGATGTTTGTCGTGGCCATAGGTTTCTCAATATTCCTTTTTTCCACCTTTCCTCCAACCAAACGCTTCGGCGGGGCCATCGTGCTGGGGACGATCCTGGCCGCCCTCACCGCCCTCTACATCATGCCGCTTATGTATAATAGAATTCAAATAGACAAATGGTTAGCAAACCTGCGGAAGAAGAAATAGAATAAATCAGTCTCCGGCTCTAATTAATCATATTAATGTATTAAATTTTTTCTAACAATTGATTGATGAGATCGACGAGCTGGGTAAACTTATCCTTACCCCGTAATTTGATAGGGCCTTTTCTCTCCCCGCGTATGTTCTGCCCCATCTCCCTCATGATGCGATCATAGGGTCCGACCAACCGGTGCGTTACCTTATAGGCGAAAAGGAGAATACCGGCAACAACAAAAGGGACTGTCACAATGAGAATGCCGATCACTCTCTTTGCGGCGGGTATAAGTGTATAGGCAATCGTTTCGGGAAAACCTGCCTGTTCGGCGGTAATATTAAAGATCAAATAAAAAAGACCTATGGCGGTAATCGTTGTCGGTACGAACATGGCGAAAAAAACCAGCGCGCACATCTCCCGATGAAAACTATTGGCGAAAAATTGCCTTCTCTTGTTTGAATTCTTACTCATGCTGATACCCTACCCTAAGGTTTTTGTAAAAAGCCTCTGCCTTGGACAGGGAATTGTCCGCATCTGTCATAATGGCGATCGCGCCGACATAGCGCGGCGGCGTTCTGCCAAAGGCCTTTTTATAATCCTCATAAATATTCCGTTCTTCAAAGATCCATTGATCAACGCCATTCTTACCGGACTCCACAACAACCAGCTTGATATTTTTGAAATAAGGACTCGTCAAGATTGTATCTTCCGGCAAATTCTCATCCCAAATATATTCCAGGCTTTTAACATTCAGAAAATTCCAACTGGGAAAAATGACATAAACCCTGGCGGCATAGTCATCACGCTCGATCCACCCGGCACTGTCTTCGGTATCCATTTCCTTTTTCGGAAAAGTCTTAACTTTCCACTGCCATGACATCATCGGATTCTTGATAACGTCAAATTTGACTTTATACAATAAGCCGGAACTGGTCTGATCACTTTTAGCCATGAGATACCCGTCTTTGGGCTCGACTTCGATCGCATAAACCACGCGCCCTTTGAATATCTTTTCCTTCCATTCATCCAGCGCGTTTTCCGCGTTGAAGGGAAACCATCGCGGCGTGTCATACGCGTACGCGTATAAGGCCATGAATAGTATGAGAAAAACGGCGATTGAAAAAAATACTTTGCCTTTATCCATGATTTCCTGTCTCCTGTTTTTTTATTTTTGCATATTACGACACCCCCTTCAATTTAAAACTGAATTATTTTAGTTCTCTGTACAAGTACCTGATACTTGGCCCAACCGGGAACTATTTACTTTCCACTTTTATTCCCTATAATATTACCCAACCATGAACAAAATACACGTTCAATACTCCAACAGGCGTGTCCGGCGCAAACCGGACGCCCTCCTATCCCGATTGATACGGGCCATGGCCATCGAAGCCAACGCGCCCATTATCATCGCTATCGGCGGCCCCGGAGGTTCAGGCAAATCCACTTTAGCCCGTAAAATAGCCGGACACCTTAAAAAAGGGGTATCCATCCTTAATTTAGATGATTATAAGACCCCCCGCCAGACGCGGTCGGCACAAAACATCTTTGGAGCCCATCCGCAGGCTAATAAAATGGACCTTATCAAAACACATTTAACGGCCATTAAGAAAGGCAAAAGCTTCAACAAGCCCGTTTACTGCCGTAAGGAAGGAATGATAAACCGTTTTAAAGAATTCATTCCCCAACCCGTGACAGTGGTAGAAGGAGAAGTCGCGACTTATAAACTTTTCCGCTCCTTTGCCTCATTGAACATCTTTGTTGACGCCCATTGGGAAACCCTGCTTAAGGCCCGTATCATACGCGACATCGAAAAAAGAGGCTATGACAAAGACAAGGCCATCGCCACTTTCCTTCACAGTAATTTACGGGAATTCGGCAAATACGGCGCCGAAAGCAAAAAACACGCCGATATTCATATTTATTGTGATGAGGATTTCAACCTGTTTGTCGAATCCATTGAGCAAAATCTTTTTGGAAAATATCTCCGTCTCTTTGAAACGACCATCACGCCGATAACCTTAAAGAAAAAAGCGCTGGATGTTCCCGTACCGTTTGATGAAAAAGGGCGCATTGACTTAAAGTACTTTGCTGAATGTTTAAACAAGTTCTTTCATCAAGGCGTTCACCGCGTTATCATTGGGCACTACTGCCAAGAAGGGCAAACGTTAACCAGAAACGAGCATAAAGAACTTCTCCAATCGGCTTGTGAATTCTTCCCCGGCGAGATCATCTTCTATACACCAGCCGGCAGCCTGCCAGACACCCGTTATCTTTGCCGCGCCGCCTTTGAGTATGGGGCTGATAAAATTATTGTTGACCTTAAAGATTTAAAGAAAAAATTTAAATCCGGAGGGGTTACGAGTTATAAAATGGCCTTTGCCCCGGACAAAATACCTGTCGGCTTTACTCTGCCCAAAACGCTGCCTCTTTTAAACAACCCGAAACTGGCCAAAAGAAAAGCGGCCGGAATGATTGCCGGTTTCCCGCAAACATGCCGCCCGCCTTTTTAATCCTGTTCAGGTGCCAAGCACAAGTATCTGGCACCTTTACCTCAGAAAAATGCCCCTTACTCCCTGTAAATCTGAACAGCAACTTTTAAGATGTCAATTTGCGTCAAAATACCGCAAAGCACGGTATCCTTATCGACGATCGGTATGCATCCATATTTCTTCTCTACAATCTTATCCAAAGCCTCACCTAAAGAGTCCTCCTTATTCATATAAAAGGGGGAAGTCACCATGACGTGCCTTAAAATAACGCTGTCCAGCATTTCATCGTCATAAACCAGGTCCCCGTCGAGTGTTTTCTTCGGGGGATGAATACGGAATAAATCTCTTTGTGAAACAAGCCCCACTAATCGATTCTTTTCATCCACAACCGGTAGATGTCGAATGCCGAATTCCTTAAACCTCTTTGGCACCTCTCGAAAGGGATCACTCACCTGAATTGAAACGGGGGAAGCGGTCATGACCTCTTTGATCTTCGTTTCTTTTAGAAGAACTTTTAAATAATAATCTTCACTGTGTTTTAATTGCACTTTGCCACGCATAAAAAATTACCATCTTTTCAAATAAACTTCAGTACGCTATCTTATCTGGTAGCGTTATTCTCACAAAAAAATTTTTAATGTCCGCGCCGCGGAGGATGTCAGAGCTTAAGCGACTGTCACAATTTACTATATCAATTCAAGAATTGTACTGGAAGCGGCACTATCATCTCCCAAATCAATCTCCCGAATCGAAGAATTTGTTTTAAACCAAGGCAACCACCTCATATAAAAAGGGCGGGATTTTTGCGTCGCGCTTCCAGCGTCATAACAATGCGGGATTCCCCAGTTCCCGTTATGTTCTTCGCCGGCATGATTATGACCGTAAAGCAGCGCGTCAACGGAAACGCCTTCCGCCATGGCCCGCGTTAAAATATTATTCAAATTCCGTGAATCTTTAAGCTCATGAAACGGGCGGGCATCAAAGGGATGATGATGTAAATAAATCACTCTCTTTTCACAAACCCGGACTTCATCTGTTCTTAAAAGCTCCTGAAGCCGGGACAATTGCTCTTCCCCTAACTCGCCCTCAGCCCATAAGCTGTCATACCAATACAGCTCCGCGGCCATAGAGTCCAGCCCCAAAAACGCTACGCCCTCAATAACATCAAGCCGGGGATAATCTTTTGTGTCCCCGTAAAACACCTCTTTAAATATGCTGACGAATTTCTTGTCACCATAATCACCGGTCCCGTAATCATGATTGCCGGGGATGAGAAGAACATGATCGAATCCCGCCCGTTTTAAGTCATTCAGTATTTCTTTGACCTTACTATAATCTTGCTGCAGATGGGCGTTCTCGACTAAATCACCGGTAATAATAATGACATAGTCACCGGCCTCTTCCCTTTTTTGAATTTTTAAATTCGTGATAATTTTCAGGAAGCGATCCCCGAGGTCTTTATACCCCACATGCAAATCGCTCATGTGAATAATTTTTTTCATAAGGAATATGCAAACAATTATTTAAATTAGATGCGGCACTTATTTTTTTTAAGAATTTCACCATGTTCAAAGCCCCGATACCGAGATATGCTACTAAAATCAGCCACAGCCCTATCGATATATTGACTTTTAAAACGGGTTTATCCAAATCGGTTGTTGTAATCTTAAATACGGCGACCACAAACTGCTAAAACGATCATGCCCGTTGTATAATTTCTTCATTATCCTTCCCCTTTAAGGTGACTGGTCTGTTCCACTGATAGTATTGATCAAGAAGAATTATATCATAAATTTTTTTGGGGCCCGCACCTAAATCAAAGAATTAGATACATGCCCCCATAACTAAACACCCAATAAACAAAGACCGGCGGACTTGTCCCCCTATGTGTCTGACAGCTAACTCTCACCTTTTTGAAGAAGAAGACATGTCAAATGATGCTTCTCATCTTTCCGAACTTGTATCGGCGGCTTCAGCCTCTCTCCAAAAGTCCAGAGTTCCCCGCTAAATACTTGATAATATTCTTGAGTAACTATTTTAGCTGAGTTCTCTCCTATCCATTGATCCAGTTCCTTACGGGAAAAGATTTGGCAAATAAATCTATTATCTTTACCATAACCGGATTGAGGAAGCTTGTAAACATCATCGACATAACGATTTTCGTTAAAATATGTTGTCAGAATAATACAACCGTCAGGATTAAGCAAACTAAACATCCCCTTTAAAGCCGCATGATGATCAGGAATATGCTCCAAGACACTGATACAAGTTATCACATCAAACTTTTCTTTTATCTTAGGGGCTGTAATATCGTCATTGATTATATGATAATGATAATTCATGCTGCCACTTTCAGATACTCCTTCTATCAAATCTATTGCTGTCGTGTGGAAACCGCAATTGGCCAACAGACTTGGCAAAGCGCTGTACCCTGTTCCCACGTCGATAACTTTTTGAGGGCAAACCTGATAGAGGCATTTGAATGCGAAGGAAAGCTCTATTGATCTTTCGTTGAATGAATCAACAGGAGGATGCTTCCATTCTCTTTTAAGGATAGGGGTAATAAACCATTTGCAAAGCATCCTATAAATAAAGGTTGTCGATTTCAGCATTTTTATCATTTATTTATTCCTTATACCTTGATACAAATCAAGATTGTCCTCCCCGGCCGCACAAACAACTGAAGGGCTTTCTTTTTTGTCAGAGCCAGGACACTCGCCATTCCAGCAGAACAAACAGAGTTTTTCCCGCGGCATACCGACCGCCTCAATCATATCGTCAAGATATTGGAATTTAAGCGATGTGACCTGCAAATCCTTCTCGATCCATTTGACCATCTTTTTATATTTCTCCGATTTAGGATCGAGATACGCGGAAACATCTTTGATGTCTTTGCCTTCAATATCACGAATAGCCCGCCTTGCGGCCAGTTCATCAATACATCGCGTGGAAAGGCAGAATTTACACGGAAACATCAGCGGCGGACAAGCCGGCCTGACATGAATTTCTTCAGCGCCCGCGTCCCAGAGTTTTTTCACAGTAAAATTCTTAAGCTGCGTCCCGCGGACAATTGAATCCTCGCAAATAACGATTTTATTACCCTTAATGATATCCGCAATCGCAATCAGCTTCATGGTCGCGACCAGATCCCTTGTCTCCTGACTTGTCGGTGTATAGCTTCGGCCATAACCGGGAGTGTATTTTACAAGCGGACGGCGATAAGGTTTTTTTGATTCTATGGCATAACCGATGGCATGGGCCGTTCCTGAATCAGGGACTCCGGCGGAAATATCAATGTCGATATCTTTATCCCGCCTGGCCAGGAACCGGCCGCAATTTTCGCGCACCGTCTCAACATTAATCCCTTCATACGAAGCCGCGGGAAAACCGGTATAAATCCATAAAAAAGAGCATATCTGCTGATTTTCTAGACCGGGCCGCCGGACACTCATCCCCTTGTCATTAAGCAAAACAATTTCACCCGGCTGCAGGAACTTTGTCACCTTAAATCCGAGATTCAACAAGGCGCTGCTCTCAGCCGACACCACCCACTCATCTTTGCCATTTTCACCGATGACCAGGGGAGTATAACCCAGCCGGTCGCGGGCCGCGTAAATACCGTCTTTATTGAGAAGCAAAAGCGAGCAGGACCCTTCAATCACATCAAACATCTTTTCAATCCCGTCTATAAGATCATCCCCCTGACTGATCAATTTCGCGATCAGCTCGGTGACATTGACACCTTCCTGACTCACCTCACTAAACGATATCCCTTTATCAAAGAGAATTTTTTCTAAATCCTCTTTATTCTCGACCAGTCCCGAGGTAACGATACAAAAAGTGCCGAATCTGGAATTCAAATAAATCGGCTGCTCGTCAAAATCACTTATAACGCCGATGCCCTTATCGCCTTCCATACGGTGATAATCGTCAAAAAACTTGGACTTAAACTGGCTTTGGCTGATGTCATGTATCTGCCGCCGCATCTCTTTGCCTAAAACCGCCATACCACCGTATTGTGTCCCCAAATGTGAGTGATAATCGATACCATAAAACAAATTCCGGGCACAATCTTTTTTTGAAACTGCTCCAAAAATTCCGCTCATCCGTTATCTCCCCTAATTATTTTGTGTTCTGTCAAAATTTTTTTATCCCTTATGTCTGCATGCCCTCCCCTATCCTCTCCCGCAAGGGGAGGGGGATTTCTTATATCGCCAATTCATGTTTTTATTTAGCTGTTTTATTTAAAACTTCTTTCTTGTCTTCCAGCATCATATGATATTCCTGCAATGACTTGGGCAAAACATTACTCTTCTTCATCGCCTCAATACCGCTAATGGTGGCCTCGGCAGCGGCGATCGATGTCACATACGGCACCTTTCGCTGGATAGCCATCATACGGATATAACTATCATCATATTTGCTATCCTTGCCGATCGGGGTGTTAATAATAAGCTGCAACTCATTGTTCTTGATAGCATCAGCAATGTTGGGCCTGCCTTCATGCAGCTTCTTTATAACTGTATTTTTCACCTTATTGTCATTGAGAAACGCGCTTGTCCCTTCGGTGGCAAAAATGTTTAAGCCTAAAGACGCAATTTGCCTGGCAATGGGCAGCAAACTCTTTCGATCCTTATCTGCCACCGTCAACAGAATGTTTCCTTCCAAAGGCAATTTATAACCGGCTGATTCTTGCGCCTTATAAAAAGCCAGACCAAAAGTATCAGCCAATCCCATAACCTCGCCGGTAGCCTTCATCTCCGGACCAAGTAAAGGATCGACTTCCGGAAACATGTTAAAGGGGAATACCGCTTCTTTAACACCGACATAAGGGATTTCGCGTCTCTTCAGCTCCGGAAAATCCTTCAGCTTCTTCCCCAACATGATCTGTGTCGCGATGCGGGCTAAAGAAATTCCCGCGACTTTCGAAACAATAGGCACCGTTCGAGACGCGCGAGGATTCGCTTCCAGGATATAAACCTTATTATCACATATTGCGAACTGAATATTCATCAAACCGACAACCTTTAACTCCCTGGCTATCGCTTTGCTATATTTTTCGATCGTTGTCATTTGTTCGTCGGTAATTGTGCGGCTGGGAATAGAACAAGCTGAATCCCCGGAATGAACACCGGCCAATTCAATATGTTCCATCACTGACGCGACAAAGACATCCTGACCATCCGCCAAGGCGTCGACTTCGGCTTCGATAGCCTGCTCGAGAAATCTATCGATAAGCATCGGATGATCCGGGCTTACCTGTATCGCTTCAACGGCATATTTACGCAAAGAGGTTTCATCATAAATAATTTCCATGCCGCGCCCGCCTAAAACAAAGGACGGACGAACCATCAGCGGATAACCGATGTTCTTAGCGACTTTCAGGGATTCTTCCAAAGAACGTGCCGTGCCGCTTTCCGGCTGCGGGATTTCCAGCTCAATCATTTTATCGCGAAAACGCTCCCGGTCCTCGGCAAAAAGAATGCTTTCCGGCGATGTCCCTAGAATATTTACGCCATTTTCCTTCAATTCCTGCGCGAGGTTAAGCGGCGTCTGCCCGCCGAACTGCACAATAGCGCCTTCCGGCTTTTCTTTCTCGTAAATATTTAAGACGTCTTCAACTGTCAACGGCTCAAAGTAAAGCTTGTTAGACGTATCATAATCCGTCGAGACCGTCTCCGGATTGCAATTCACCATGATGGACTCAAAACCCTCGTCGCGCAAGGCAAAGGCCGCGTGAACACAGGTGTAATCAAACTCGATCCCCTGGCCGATACGATTAGGCCCGCCGCCCAGGATCAGGATCTTCTTATTAGGCGAAACCGTTACCTGATCCTCGCCTTTGCTATAGGTCGAATAATAATAGGCGGCATCCTCAACACCGCTCACCGGCACGGCTTCATAGCGCACATAAATTCCGGAATCAAGTCTTTTCTTTCTGACTTCCTTTTCTGTTATGCCGAAAAGCCCCGCTATATAGCGGTCGGCAAACCCCAGTTCTTTGGCCCGGGAAAATTTTTCTTTAGTGAGCTTCGCCCAAGTGGTGGCCAACAACTCTTCCTCAAAA